>NZ_CP007441.1:3469663-3785087 GCF_000590475.1 Stutzerimonas stutzeri
AATGGGATAGAGCGCGGCGAGGCTCGCATCCTCACGCAGTCCGGTACGCCGGCTGACCCAAGCCGCCGCCCCTGCCATGCCGAGGCCAGCGACGAGCCCGCCGAACGTCAGTGCCGGCAGGCTCAAGCCGAACAGCCAGAACGTTAGTGCCGCACCGGGCAGGATGCCGTGGGCAATGGCATCACCCATCAGGCTCATTCGCCGCAGGATGAGAAAAACGCCCAGCGGCCCGGCACTGCAGGCCAGCGCCACGCCGCCGAACAAGGCGCGGCGCATGAAGGCGAACTCGCTAAAGGGCGACCACAGCAACTCCAGCGTCACGCAACCTGCCCAAGCCGATGCCGGTCGGCCATGAACTGACCGATCGGGGCAAAGACGCAACCGCTGCGGGCTACCCTCAGGGCGTCGCAACGCTTCAGGCTCAACCCGACGAGGTTGTGGCTGACCAACATCAACGTTTTGCCCTGCTGCCGCCAGCGCTCGATGTGCTGCCAGAGCAAACGCAGCCCCACGTCGTCCAGCGCCGCCTCGGGCTCGTCGAGCAACAGCACCGGCGCATCGGTCAGGCTCAACCGAGCCAGCAAGGCGCGCTGCAACTCGCCGCCGGAAAGGGCATGCAGCCCTTGCGTTTGTAGATCGAGCAGGCCCCAATCCGCCAACGCCTGATGCAAGCGTTTCTGCCGTTCGTTACGTCCGAGGCTGCTGCGCCAGAAACCGGCACTGACCAGCTCGGCCAGACGGATTGGGAATTGCCGGTCCACCTGCTGCTGTTGCGGCAGATAGGAAATCCCGCCCAGCAGTGGAACGCCCACCTCGATACGGCCCGCCAGCGGTCGGTCCAACCCGGCCATTACCTTCAGCAGGCTGCTCTTACCCGAGCCGTTGCTGCCGATGACAGCCGTCAGGCTGCCGGCTTCAAGCTTCAAGTCGAGCGGCGGCGTAAGCGCAATCCCACCGGCGCCCCATTGCAAGCCATCACACACAATCATCATCACCTCGGTATACACCGGCTCGAACCCTGCCTTTCGCTTCGCAGGCGGGTGTCGGGCGTCGCCTTGCGAAAAGCCAGGACCCATCATTGACGAAACGGTTATAACATAACATTAACGTAGAGCTATGGCCGCACGCAACGGGGCCGAACCGTATAAGCGAGCTATCCAATGCGGCTCGGCACAAGACCGCCCGGCATCAGCAGGAGCAAGGCGCTGCTGATGAAGCTAGAGAGCTCAGGTTTTGTTTGGGGGGCGTCGACTGGCTTCGACCGAACCTTTTCGCCGGGTCGCCCAAGACACGAGCGCGGCGTAACACGACGCGCTATCGAGGTGATCCGCACGAGAAGCGCCGTGTTACTAGAGGTTCACTATTTCCAGCGAGCGCATGAGCGCCACGCTGCCGACCTCTATCGAACCGCAGCTGGCCTGCGCGGCGAAGGCGGACGGCCCGCTCGCAACATCAGAGACATCTCGAACCGAAACTGCCTTAGGCAGCGTGCCGAATTAGCGAGCTGTGCGTGGCTTTTTCTTTGCCAGAGCCAAGTGCGAAAAGACAGCGTGCAGATCGTCCGAGGCGCTGTCTTCGTCGAGGTTGAGCTTGCTGTCGATGTGATCCATGTGATGCATCATAAGATGCACGGCCTTGTCGCTGTCGCGTGCGGCAATGGCATCGATCAGTTGATTGTGTTCGTCGAAAGAGCAGTGCGAGCGGTTGCCGCTTTCATATTGGGCAATGATCAGCGAGGTCTGGGAGACCAGGCTGCGCTGGAAGCTGACCAGCGGTGCATTCTTCGCCGCCTCGGCCAGCTTGAGATGAAACTCACCGGACAGACGGATACCGGCGCCTCGATCACCCCGTGCGAAGCAGTCCTGCTCGTCAGCCACCATCTTGCGCAGCTCCGACAGTTGCTCGCTGCTGGCGTGCTGAACCGCCAGTTCGGTGATGGCGCGCTCCACCATTCGACGGGCAAAGAAAATCTGCCGGGCTTCCTCGACGCTGGGGCTCGCCACCACTGCCCCGCGGTTCGGACGCAGCAGCACCACGCCTTCATGAGCCAGCCGCGACAGCGCACGACGAATGATGGTCCGACTCACGCCGAAGATTTCGCCCAGCGCTTCTTCGCTGAGCTTGGTGCCCGGCGCCAGGCGCTGTTCGAGGATAGCGTCGAAAATATGGGCGTAAACGATGTCGTCCTGTGTCCCTGTTCGGGCCTTGCCGCTTCGTGTCGGCTTCTTTAGGGGCTGCAACTGTTCGTTCATGGTGACTCGCGTCGGAAATATCGGCAGACCGAACTTTACTGCCTTTCAGCGTCTGGCTGGCAGTAGTCGAGGGTCAAATAGCGAAATAAAGCGGAATTTATTGTGCACAATCAAACGATAGCTCACATCTGACGAAACACCGCGCTTGTTGAAGCGGGCCACGATGCGACCGACATGGAAACCCAGGAGACGGCCGAAAGGCGGAAATTCAGTAAATCAAGTTGCAATTCTTGTATACAAAAGCATAATCGCGTCAAGCCTTCCTGACCTCTCGGTCAAAAAACCGAACAGTAAGCGCCCTCACCATCACCTGCCCTCGAGAGCGCCGCTCTGGGTGATAGACAACAAGAACGATGAGGAACACCTTGTGGAAACCACTAAGCAGGAACAGCAGACCCTTGGGCTGCAACCAAAGAACGCGGGTTTGCTCGACCGATTCTTCAAGCTCAGCGCGCATCGCACCAGCATCAAGACCGAGCTGCTTGCCGGCCTGACGACCTTCGTCACCATGGCCTACATCATCTTCGTCAACCCTAACATCATGGCCGATGCGGGCGTCGACCACGGCGCGGCGTTCGTCGCAACGTGCATCGGTGCAGCCTTGGGCTGCTTCCTCATGGGCTTGTATGCCAATTGGCCGGTGGGCCTGGCGCCGGGCATGGGCCTCAACGCGTTCTTCACCTATACGGTGGTCGGCGAGATGGGCTACAGCTGGCAGATCGCGCTGGGTGCGGTGTTTCTGTCCGGCATCCTGTTCATGATCATGAGCCTGTCGCGCCTGCGTGAATGGCTGCTCAACAGCATTCCGATGAGCCTGCGCTTCGCCATGGGCGCCGGGGTCGGATTGTTCCTCGGGCTGATCGGCTTGAAGACCGCAGGTATCGTCATCGACAGTCCGGCCACTCTGCTGACCATGGGCTCATTCGGCGAACCCACCGCTCTGCTGGCGGCGATCTGCTTCCTGATGATCGCCGTACTCAGCCATCGCAACGTCTTCGGTGCCATCCTGCTGAGCATGCTGGTGGTCACCGGCATTGGCTGGGCGATGGGGCTTGTCGAGTACAACGGCCTGGTCTCGCTGCCGCCGAGCCTGGCGCCGACCTGGCTGGCCATGGACATCGCCGGCGCGCTCAACGTGACTATGGTCAGCGTGATCCTGGCGTTCCTGTTCGTGAATATGTTCGACACCGCTGGCACCCTGATGGGCGTGGCGCACCGCGCCAATCTGGTCGACGAAGACGGCAAGATCCAGAACCTGTCACGCGCGCTGAAAGCCGACAGTACCTCCAGCGTGGTCGGCGCCTTTGTCGGCTGCCCTCCGGTGACCAGCTACGTGGAAAGCGCTTCGGGCGTCGCCGCGGGCGGGCGCACCGGTCTGACTGCCGTGACCGTCGGCGCGCTGTTCCTGATCGCGATGTTCTTCGCGCCGCTGGCCGGGATGATCCCTGCGTATGCCACTGCAGGTGCGCTGATCTATGTCGCCATGTTGATGATGAGCGGTCTGGCGCATATCGACTGGAAGGATCACACCGATACCATCCCGGCGATCGTGACCGTGGTGATGATGCCGCTGACCTTCTCCATCGCCAACGGCATTGCGCTGGGCTTTCTTACCTACGCAACATTGAAGCTACTCACGGGTCAGCGCGATAAGGTGTCGGTTAGCCTCTATGTGTTGTGCGTGATCTTCATTGCCAAGTTCGCCTTCCTTTAAGCAAGGCGAATGATTGGGCCCCATCGTTTACGCGATGGGGCTTTTTGAGTTTGGGGCGGGCACCGGGCCGCAACTGCAGAATGGGTTCGGCACCTTGGTAGCTCGCCGGCACGGGGCTAGCTTCGCCGTGATCCACGTAGCGAGGCGATTGGACTATGCGCGCGCGCCCTACAGCTCGCGCCACGAAGGGCACGAACGAATCCCTGAAACGCAACATTGTTGAGGAGTACTGAAATGAGCCTGGAGACCTGGTTGTTATTCGCGAGCGCGGCATTGGTGGTGATTCTGATCCCCGGCCCGCTTTCGCTATTGATGATCAGCAACAGCCTCAACTACGGGCTGCGACGCTCCTGGCCAGCATTCGTCGGTGGCGTCAGTGCCTCGATCTGCCTGCTCAGCGCTTCCGCCCTCGGGCTAGGCGCGCTACTGCTGGCCTCGGAGCAGGTATTCAGTCTGCTAAAGATCGTCGGCGCTCTCTATTTGTTTTATCTCGCCTGGCAGAGCTGGCAGGAGTCCCGGCGCCCACAAAGCGGCCCCAGTGTAACCACCAGTGAGGTGAGTCCGCGATTTCGCCAGCTGTTCTGGCGTGCGTTCGGCCTGGGTGCAAGCAATCCCAAGGACATTCTTTTCTTCGCTGCCTTTCTGCCGCAGTTTCTTAGCGCTGACCGGCCCTTCATGCCGCAACTACTGGTGATGATCCTGACCTGGGCAGTGTTGGATCTGTGCTGCAAACTGGCCTATGGGTTGGGCGCCCATGGCGCGGCGCGTTACCTGCGCGCGGGTAAGGGACAGGTTTGGTTCAATCGCATCAGCGCGGCGCTGTTTGGGGGCGCGGGGGCGGTTTCGTTGGTGAGTCGGTGAGGGTGCAATCGGCTGCCGGAGCGAGCGATTGCACTATGAGTCGGTGCAAATAATCACTTAGCGCGCCGACCGTAGCTCAGGTTTCGCCCTGCCGGGCGACTCACTTTTTTCAGTTGCCAAAAAAGTAAGCAAAAACGCTTGCCCGTCCACCGGACTAGGCGTCCCCGGTTCGCTGCGCTCGACTTCCCTTATTCCATCCCCGCTCCGGGTGCCGGCGTACAAGGGCCATCCATGCCGATGGCGGCCCCGACCCTTTACGCCTCTCGCGGCATCCATGCCGCGCTCCCCTCCACGGGGATTCCATTCGGCCTCCTGAAAGGGGCGTTCTGCATCGTCTGCTGGTTCGTTTGTCAAAAAACAAGCGAAGCGTACTTGTTTCGTTATTTGCGAATTTTCAGACAACTCGGACCCAATTCCCCTTCAGCAGGCCGAGCGCAGGCGTTGCGTAGAGGAGTCGCGAGACATGAATGCCGAGCGAGGAGTGATGGGACATGGATGTCCCTTCGTGAGGGGACGTCTAGTCCGAGCCCAGGGGCAGTTCTGGAGCGAGGGAAGTTTTGCGAAGCAAGCCGGGGACGCCTAGTGCGGATGTGGGGGGCGGCCTTCTTTTTGGTTACTGTTTTCTTGTCCACTCAAGAAAAGCGACTCGCCCAGCAGGGCGAAAACAATTCATCAGCCAACGCCGCGAATACAGAGCACCCCACGAAGCGAAAAGCGATACCCACCAACACTGAGCCTTAATTCAAAAAAAACCCGCCATCAGAGGCGGGTCGTAGACTCAGGAAGAGTCAAGGTTTCACGCATGGGAGAGATAAAGCCGCGCCGCGCGAGGCACGGCAGGTGCCATCAGCTACCGCGGTAGGTGGAATAGCTGTAAGGCGAAATCAATAGCGGCACGTGGTAATGATCCTGCTCGGCGCTGATGCCGAAGCGCAGCACGACCACATCCAGAAACGCAGGCTCGGGCAGCTGAACGCCACGCCGGCGATAGTAGTCCCCAGCGGAGAACTGCAACTGGTAAACACCGGAGCGGTAGTCGTCGCCCTCCAGCAAGGGTGAGTCGCAACGGCCGTCAGCATTGGTCCGCCGGGTCGTGATCAGTTCGAGGTGTTCGCCTTCGACCCGATAGAGTTCGATGCTGATGTCGCTGCCCGGGCAACCGTGGGCTGCATCCAGTACATGAGTAGTCAAACGTCCCATAGATTCCGGCATCGCAGCTTGGGCTGCCAATGCCCGCCTCCTCTTGTGATTGGTGTGGACTGGGTTCGAGCATAGCATGCACAAAAGAATTTTAAAGACAGTTTTTAAAAAAACTGTACACAATTTACGAGATCAGAAAATTGTCTCAGATTGCTCAACAGCTCTTATCGGAGCGATTGATCAACACAAAGCATGCTCAAGGAGGAGCATAACGAAGCGAATCGATGAATCATCTAAAGAAAGAAATCAGCGAATTGTGATTTACAAAGCGCAAAACGTTTTGTATACAATTGCACCACGACGGTCGCACAGCCACCCAGAGCAGCGACCCGCGATCGATAAAGGAATAACAACAGTGAGCGCCGACTACTCTCGTGACCTCATCGGCTACGCCGAGAATCCACCCCATCCGCAATGGCCGGGCAATGCCCGCATCGCATTGTCCTTCGTGCTCAACTACGAAGAAGGCGGCGAGCGCTGTGTGCTGCACGGTGACAAGGAATCCGAAGCCTTTCTCTCCGAGATGGTTTCAGCCCAGCCGTTGCAGGACGCACGCAACATGAGCATGGAATCGCTCTACGAGTACGGTAGCCGCGCTGGCGTATGGCGCCTGCTCAAGCTATTCCGCAAACATGACATACCGCTGACCATCTTCGCCGTGGCAATGGCCGCGCAACGTCATCCAGACGTCATCAAGGCGATGGTGGCCGACGGTCACGAGATCTGCAGCCACGGCTATCGCTGGATCGACTATCAGTACATGGACGAGGAGCAGGAGCGCGAGCATATGCTCGAGGCCATCCGCATCCTCACCGATATCGCCGGCGAACGCCCGCTGGGCTGGTACACCGGCCGCACCGGGCCGAACACCCGTCGCCTGGTGCGCGAAGAAGGTGGGTTCCTCTACGACTCCGATACATACGACGACGACCTGCCCTACTGGGACCCGGAATCGACACCGGACAAGCCACACCTGGTGATCCCTTACACCCTGGACACCAACGACATGCGCTTCACCCAGGTCCAGGGCTTCAACAAAGGTGACGACTTCTACGAGTACCTCAAGGACGCTTTCGACGTGCTATACGCTGAAGGCACGGAGGGCGCGCCGAAAATGCTGTCCATCGGCATGCACTGCCGCCTACTGGGCCGCCCTGCACGTCTGGCCGCGCTGCAGCGATTCATCGAATATGCCAAGGGCCACGAGCAAGTATGGTTCGCTCGTCGTGTCGACATTGCCCGTCACTGGCACTCGACCCACCCTCTTACTGCGGAGCGCAGCGTATGACGCCGTTCAAGACCATCAAGCCCTCCACCCTCGACCGCGACGCTTTCGTTGCCGCTTTCGCCGACGTGTACGAGCATTCGCCCTGGGTCGCCGACACGGTTTACCAGGCCGGTGTAGACGAGACGCTGGATTATGTGGAAGTGATGCACACCCGCATGTCACAGGCGATGCTGTCGGCCCCTCACGACACCCAGCTTGCCCTGGTCAACGCCCACCCGGACCTGGCTGGCAAGGCCGCCGTGCGTGGCGAACTGACCGCATCAAGCACGGCTGAGCAGGCTGGTGCCGGCATTCATGAATGCACACCTGAAGAGTTCGCCCGGTTCACCGAGCTGAACGACGCCTACAAAGACAAGTTCGGCTTCATCTTCATCATGGCCGTCAAGGGCAGTAACCGGCACCAGATCCTGGCGGCTTTCGAAGAGCGCATGCACAACTCGCAGGACCAGGAATTTGCCCGCGCCCTGGCCGAAATCAACAAAATCGCCCTGTTCCGTCTGCAGGCGATGTAAGCAAGAGACCATTCAGACGACTCGAAGAGAAGAACAACGTATGAAGAGCTACGCCGTACCTTTCGAAAAATACGTCAACCTGGCCGACGCCCGCCTGGGCACCAAGGCCATTTCAGTCACTGATGACTGGTTCGCCGACGTCAACCGGCTGTTCCAGCCGACGCCGGCCGTATGGAAGGAGGGCGTTTTCGATGACAACGGCAAGTGGATGGACGGCTGGGAGTCCCGCCGCAAGCGCTTCGAAGGCTTCGACCAAGCGGTCATTCGCCTCGGCGTGCCAGGCTCGATCAAGGGCGTCGACATCGATACCAGCTTCTTCACCGGCAACTTCCCGCCGTCTGCTTCGCTGGAAGCCTGCTTCCTAGCCGAAGGCGATCCTGACGACAACACCGAGTGGACTGAAATCCTCCCGGCGGTCGAGCTCAAGGGCAACAGCCATCACTATCACGAGATCGGGTTCGACAAGCCGGTCAGCCACCTGCGCTTCAACATCTACCCGGACGGCGGTGTCGCCCGTCTGCGTGTGCACGGCATTCCGTTTCGCGACTGGAGCAGCGTCGGTGACAACGAGCAGCTCGATCTGGCCTCGGCGCTCAATGGCGGCCGCGCGCTGGCCTGCTCCGACGAGCATTTCGGTCGCATGAGCAACATCCTCAACCCCGGTCGTGGCATCAATATGGGTGACGGCTGGGAAACCGCCCGCCGCCGTACACCGGGTAACGACTGGGTCATCGTCGCACTGGGCACTCCCGGTGAGATCGAACGCATCGTGGTCGACACCCTGCACTTCAAGGGCAACTACCCGGACAGCTGCAACATTCAGGCGGCCTATGTCAAAGGCGGCACTGACAGCCAGATCGAAACTCAGAGTCTGTTCTGGCGTGAGCTGCTGCCGAGCCAAAAGCTGGAAATGCACGCCGAGCACGAGTTCAGCGAGCAGATCGCCAAGCTCGGTCCGATCACCCACGTGCGCCTGAACATCTTCCCGGACGGTGGCGTCAGCCGTTTGCGGTTGTTCGGCAAGGCGGTGAAGTAAGAAGGCGACGCCATTTGGCGTAATAGCCGCCGAATCGGCCGAAGGGTGGGCTTTAGCCCACCAGCTCCGAAGGCTGGCTTAGTCCACATTAGCCATGGAGCCAAGGTGGGCTGAAGCCCACCCTACGGTCCTAACCGCCTCAAAGGCACCGCCCCACAAACCAGCAATACAGATAACGAGTACAGCATGCGCACACTCCAGATAGAGCCGTTGACCAAGGAAGCCTTCGCCCCCTTCGGTGATGTGATCGAAACCGAAGGCAGCGAGTACTTCATGATCAATAACGGTTCCACCCGCCGCTATCACAAGCTGGCGACGGTAGAGACCGCGCAGCCGGACGACCAGGCCATCATCAGCATTTTTGCCGCCGACGCGCTGGAAATGCCGCTGGTCATTCGCATGCTCGAACGACATCCGCAGGGCAGCCAGGCTTTCATACCGCTGCTCGGCAACCCCTTTCTGGTCGTGGTCGCGCCACTTGGCGATGCACCTGTACCAGGTAACGTCCGCGCCTTCCGCAGCAACGGCAGGCAGGGCGTCAACTACCACCGCGGCGTCTGGCACCATCCGGTGCTGACGATCGAAAAGCGGGATGAATTCCTGGTGGTCGATCGCAGCGGTTCTGGCAACAACTGCGACGAGCATTTTTTCACCGAGGACGACTTGATCCTCCTCGACCCCCACCGGGACTCCAAGTAAGCGTTCGATTGATCACCGAGGGCCATGCCCGACACGGCTGATGTGCACAGCCAGCGCCGGATATGCGTGCTTCAGAACAAGCGGGACACTTGCGACGAGTCGAATAAGAAGAAACAACGGTCGGTTTTCCGACCGTGCAAGAGGTAATTATCGTGGAAGCACATCTGACCGAATGGCTGAACCTTACTATTCGCTGGATTCATATGATCGTCGGTATCGCCTGGATCGGTGCCTCGTTCTATTTCGTCTGGCTGGAAAACAACCTCAACCGCGCCAACCCTCGTGACGGCCTCTCCGGAGACCTCTGGGCGATCCATGGTGGCGGCATTTACCACCTGGAGAAGTACAAGCTGGCCCCGCCGCAGATGCCGGACAATCTGCACTGGTTCAAGTGGGAGGCCTATACCACCTGGCTGTCGGGTGTGACCCTGTTGATGGTGGTCTACTACCTCAATCCGTCGCTGTACCTGATCGCGCCTGGCAGCGACATGGCTCCGGCCATGGCGATCGCCATCGGTTTCGGTTCGCTGATCGTCGGCTGGTTCGTCTATGACCTGCTCTGCGATTCGCCCCTGGGCAAGCAGCCAGCGCTGCTCGGCCTGGTGCTGTTCGTTCTGGTGATCTTCGCCGCCTGGGCCTACTCGCAGGTCTTCAGCGGGCGTGCGGCGTACATTCACACCGGGGCGCTGATCGGCACCATCATGGTCGGCAACGTGTTCCGCATCATCATGCCGGCCCAGCGTGCACTGGTGTCCGCCATCGAGCAGAACCGCACACCCGACCCGGTGCTGCCGGCCAAAGGCCTGCTGCGTTCGCGCCACAACAACTACTTCACCCTACCGGTGCTGTTCATCATGATCAGCAACCACTTCCCGAGCACTTATGGCAGCCAATACAACTGGCTGATCCTCGCCGGCATCTCGGTACTGGCCGTACTGGTACGTCATTACTTCAATACCCGTCATGACAGCAACCGCTTCGCCTGGGCGCTGCCGGCTGCCGCTGTCGGCATGATCTGCCTGGCGTTCGTCACCGCACCCAACCGTCAAGGCGGCGTGCCCAACGCCGTCCCGACCAGCCCTCGCGAGCAGAGCATCGAGGCCCAGCAGGCTGCTGCCGCGCCCGCCGAGCAAGGCGACCCGGCTTCAGCTGCGCCCGCCGGGAAAGCTGGCAACAGCGAGTTTGCCAAGGTTCATCCGATCATCAACGAGCGCTGCACCGTCTGCCATTCCGCCCAGCCGAGCAGCCCGCTGTTCAGTGCGGCGCCAGCCGGCGTGATGTTCGATACGCCCCAGCAGATCCAGCAGCAGGCGGCGAAGATTCACGCCCAGGCCGTTGCCAGCCAGATCATGCCGCTGGGCAACATGACCAACATGACCCAGGACGAGCGAGATCTGCTCGGCGCCTGGATCGACAAGGGCGCGCCGATCGATTGATCGCCACCCGTCAGCCGCGCTCCCGGGCGCGGCTTTTTTTCATCCAGAAGCCCCTAGCCCAACCACGCAGCGCCAAGCGAGGATCGCGCGCAGTCCGAAATAACCTCCAGCGGGTCTGACGACGGCCCCGAGCACCCTATACCCGGTTCCGCACGTGCAGCGGGACCACCGCGACCATCCAATAACAAAAGCGTCCGAGGTGTTTGCATGAACGATGTGACCGAGCGGGAAACCGCAACAGCCACGAAAAAGCGGCTGCCCTTGCTGCAGATGCTGCTGGTGAGCTTCCAGCATGTTCTGCTGATGTACGGAGGAGCAGTTGCCGTGCCGCTGATCGTGGGTCAGGCAGCCGGGCTGTCGCGCGAGGACATCGCCTTTCTGATCAATGCCGACCTGCTGGTGGCGGGTATCGCTACCGTTGTGCAGTCGATGGGCATCGGCCCTGTCGGCATCCGCATGCCGGTGATGATGGGCGCCAGCTTCGCTGCGGTCAGTAGCATGGTGGTAATGGCCGGCATGCCCGGCGTGGGCATGCCCGGCGTGTTCGGCGCGACCATCGCCGCCGGCTTCTTCGGCCTATTGATCGCGCCCTTCGTATGCAAGATTGTCCGCCTGTTCCCGCCACTGGTGACTGGTACGGTGATCACAGCCATCGGCCTTTCGTTGTTCCCGGTCGCGGTGAACTGGGCCGGCGGCGGCAGCGGCACCGGCCAGTTCGGCGCCCTGCCCTACCTCGGCGTGGCCGCGGCGGTGCTGGCTGTGATCCTGCTGATCAACCAGTTCATGCGTGGCTTCTGGGTCAACGTGTCGGTGCTGATCGGCATGGCGCTGGGTTATGTGCTCGCGGGCAGCCTGGGAATGGTCGACCTGTCCGGCATCAACACGGCACCAGCGTTCCAGGTGGTCACGCCGAATCACTTCGGCGCCCCGCAGTTCCTGCTCGCACCGATACTGTCGATGTGCCTGGTGGTTGTGATCATCTTTGTCGAGTCCGCCGGCATGTTTCTCGCCTTAGGCAAGATCACCGGGCAGGAGATCGACCCCAAGCAGCTGCGCCGTGGGCTCCTGTGTGACGCGAGTGCAACGTTCTTCGCCGGTTTCATGAACACCTTCACCCATTCCTCGTTCGCTCAGAACATCGGCCTGGTGCAGATGACCGGCGTGCGCAGCCGTTACGTCACCGCCATTGCGGGGCTGTTGCTGATCAGCCTGAGCCTGCTGCCGAAAGCGGCGTTCATGGTCGCCTCGATTCCCGCCGCAGTGCTGGGCGGTGCCGGCATCGCCATGTTCGGCATGGTCGCCGCCACCGGTATCAAGATTCTGCAGGAGGCGGATATCGGCGACCGCCGCAATCAATTGCTGGTCGCGGTGAGCATCGGCCTGGGGATGGTGCCGGTGATTCGCCCGGAGTTCTTCGCGCACCTGCCGCACTGGATGGAGCCGATCACCCACAGCGGCATCGCTGTGGCAACCCTCAGCGCAGTCACTCTGAACCTGCTGTTCAACGTGCTCGGCGGCCCGGAGCGCAACATGCTGACCGGTGCGGCTCAACATTAAGCTTGAGTAACAGGCTGCGCTGAGGGCGGAAGGATTCGCCCGTGCGTCCGTGACATCTCGCGATGAACCCGCCCGGCGCGGGTTTCGTCGTATACAGCAGTCGATATCTCGACAAGCCGTTCGCCACCGTTAAAATGCAGGCCCGCCTGCCCCGAGCACCTTGCGATGATAGAAGCCAGCTGGATTGCGTTCGCCTTCGTTCTCGGCCTTCTCGCACGCGCTGTAGGCCTGCCGCCATTGATTGGTTACCTGGGAGCCGGCTTCGCCCTGGCCGGTTTCGGTGAGCATTTCGGTGTCGGCCCACGGGACAGCGAAATTCTTGCCCATCTCGCCCACATCGGGGTGTTGCTGCTGCTGTTTACTGTCGGCCTCAAGCTCAAGCTGAGCAATCTGGTGCGTCGCGAGGTCATCGGTGGAGGCCTGCTGCATTTCGCTATATCCAGTCTCCTGGTCATGCCTGCCATACTGCTGTTCCTCGATACGGGCTGGCGCGAAAGCCTGCTGCTGGCCATCGCCCTGTCGTTTTCCAGCACGGTATTGGCTGCCAAGGTGCTGGAGGGCAAGCGCGAACTGCGGGCCTTCCATGGCAGGGTCGCGATCGGTGTGCTGATCATTCAAGATCTGATCGCACTCGTGGTGATGAGCGTGGCCAGTGGTGAGGTGCCATCGCCCTGGGCATTGCTGGTGTTCGGCGTACCGCTGTTGCGTCCGCTGCTGTTTCGCCTGCTCGATTACAGCGGTCACGAAGAGTTGATGGTATTGCTGGGCCTGACACTGGCATTGGTGGTCGGTGGCCTCGGCTTCGAGTATGTCGGGCTCAGCTCGGAACTGGGCGCACTGGCCTTCGGCGCCATGCTGGCCAAGCACAAGCGTGCCACTGAACTGTCGAACTCGTTGTGGGCAATCAAGGAAATCTTCCTTGTCGGCTTTTTCCTGCAGATCGGCATCGGTGGCCTGCCGGACGCAAGCGCGATGCTCTTCGCCGCGGTACTGGCTGTGCTCTTGCCATTCAAAGGCGCGCTGTTCTTCTTCCTTTTTCTGCTCTTTCGTCTGCGGGCACGCAGCGCGTTTCTCAGCGCCACGAGCCTGACCAACTACAGCGAATTCGGTCTGATCGTCGCCAGCGTGGTGTTGCCGCAGTGGCTGACACCGCTGGCCATCACCGTGGCGTTGTCGTTCGTCATTTCAGCTCAGCTCAATCGCATCTCCCACCCGCTCTATGATCGACTGGCCAAGCGCCTGATTCCGCTCGAACGCAACACTCGCCATCCAGACGAACAGCCCGTATCACTGGGCGACGCACAGATACTGATCATGGGCATGGGCCGTACCGGCCGCGCCGCCTACGACCATTTGCGCGACAAGGGCTGGCGCCTGGTCAGCCTCGACTCCGACCCGGTCACGGTCGAAAAAAGCAGCGAAAGTGGCCGTCATGTCCTCTTCGCCGATGCCGAAGATCAGATGTTCTGGGCGTGCCTGGAAATGAACAAGGTGGAGGCGGTGATCCTGGCGATGAATGATGCGGAGGCCAAGATCATTTCTACCCGCAAGCTGCGAGGCAAAGGCTTCGGCGGGCTGATCGTCTCCCATGCAATGTATGAAGACATTGCCCAGCAGATCGAGGAAGCCGGTGCCGACCGCACCTACCTCACCATGAGCGAGGCCGGTGCCGGACTCGCCGCGAACGTAGCCCTGGAGCTGCTGGCCAAGCGCTAGGTCGGGCTGCGTCACGCTGCACATTCGAAACCAGGCGTCGCCTATCAGTTCGCGCTCAAGCCAATTGTGCACAATTTTTAAATTAATTGTTTAAAGGTGTGTTCACAGGTTGTTATAGTCGGGAACATCCTGACCGCTCGAACAGCTTTTCAGCGATCAGTGTATGGGGTCCGTGCAGCCCCGAAGCCCATGACCGAACAATAACTAATGGCAGGCTTGACCATGACCGCAACCGAATCCAGGAGCGGTGACGCTCCGAACCAGGACCTGATCTATCAGCTCGAGGATCGCCCGGGTCCGCTTCCCGCTACCTTTGCCGCGATACAGCACGTGCTGGCCAGCTTCGTCGGCATCATTACCCCTACCCTGATTATCGGCAGCGTGCTTGGCCTGGGCGATTACGTGCCCTATCTGGTCAGCATGGCGCTGTTCGTCTCAGGTCTCGGCACTTTCATCCAGGCCAAACGGGTCGGTCCGATCGGCGCCGGCATGCTGTGCCTGCAGGGCACCAGTTTCGGCTTTCTCAGCGTGATCCTCGCGGCCGGCTTTATCGTCAAGGGACGCGGCGGCAGTCCGGAAGAGATTCTGTCCACCTTGTTCGGCGTCAGCTTCTGCGCCGCCTTCGTCGAGATTGCGGTCAGCCGCTGCATCGATCGGCTGCGCAGGATCATCACACCGGTGGTCACCGGCACCATCATCTGTCTGATGGGGCTGTCGCTGATCAAGGTTTCGATGACCGACATCGCCGGCGGCTACGGGGTCGAGAATCCCGGCGCATTGCCCAATTTGGCGCTGGCTGGGCTGGTACTGGGCACCATCATCGTGCTTAACCGTTTTGGCATCCCATTGCTGCGGCTGTCAGCGGTAATCGTCGCCCTGATAGTCGGCTACTTTGCCGCCTGGATGATGGGCATGGTTGATTTTTCCAGCCTTGCCGCACTCCCGGCGGTCAGTCTGCCGCAGCCGTTCAAGTTCGGCTTCACCTTCGACTGGATGGCGTTCATTCCGATCGCGGTGATCTTCCTGATCACCCCCTTGGAAACCGCGGGCGACCTGACCGCCAACTCGATGATCTCGCGCCAGCCGGTGAAGGGTCCGCTATATATGAAGCGGATCAAGGGCGGCATTCTCGGCGACGGCTGCAGCTCGCTGCTGGCCGCCACCTTCAACAGCCTGCCGATGACTACCTTCAGCCAGAACAACGGGGTCATCCAACTGACCGGTGTGGCCAGCCGTCACGTAGGGTTGTACATCGCTGGCATTCTGATCCTGCTGGCGCTGTTCCCGGTGGTCGGCGGTGTGCTGCAGCTGATGCCCAAGCCGGTACTCGGCGGCGCCACGCTGATCATGTTCGGCACTGTCGCCATCGCCGGTATCAAGATCCTCGCCGAAGCCGGCCTGAACCGGCGCAACATGCTCATCGTCGCCATCTCGTTGGGCCTGGGGCTTGGGGTTGCAGCGGTACCTGAGGTGCTGACCAACTTGCCGGAGGTACTGAAAAACATCTTCGGCTCGCCAATCACTATCGGTGCGTTCAGCGCCATCCTGCTCAATTTCTTTCTGCCTCGCGAACCGGGCGAGCTGGACGACTACGACCCCGAGAACCTGATCGAGGATTCGGTGGGTACCAACACCCTGGCGGTCAACATCCCGAACTACTCCGAGCCTGGCGCGAGGGCGACCAGCAACGACACCGGACAGCATCTCACCCCAGCCGGCTGATCCGCCACGCGCCTGTACGCCGCGGCGCCAGGCGCATCACCTGTATTCATCACAACAACAAAACCAAAGGGTATACACATGAACTTCAGACTCGCTCCTCTTTCGCTGGCGCTGGCCGGCAGCATGCTCGCGGCACCGGCCTTCGCCGACGGCATGCTGCAATGGCAGAACAACAGTCTTACCTATCTATACGGCAAGAATTTCAAGGTCGATGCGGGTGAGATCCAACAGACCGTGACCTTCGAACACGCCAGCGGCTGGAGCTGGGGCGACATGTTCCTGTTCGTCGACAACAAGTGGTACAACGGCCTCTCCGGCGGCGAAGGCCATACCTATTACGGCGAATTCAGCCCGCGTCTATCGTTGGGCAAGCTCAGCGGTCGCGACATGTCGTTCGGGCCGATCAAGGATGTCCTGCTTGCCGCAACCTACGAGCGCGGCGAAAGCACCGCTGACGGCGTTCCCAATCAGAACTACCTGCTCGGCCCAGCTGTTGACTTGGTAATACCCGGTTTTGACCGATTCAACATCAACCTGTATTACCGCAAGCCTGACGGGAGCACTGGCAAGCCGTCCGGCCAGTGGCAGGTCACGCCTACCTGGGCCATGACGATCCCAGTGGGCAAGTCCGATATTCTCTTCGATGGCTACATCGACTGGGTAGTCAATGACGCCGGCTCCGATCGTCGTGGTGATTTTGCCTCGAAGAACCTGCACATCAATCCGCAGATTAAATACGACCTGGGCAAAGCGCTGGATGGCGAGCCGGGCAAGCTCTACGTGGGTATCGAGTACGATTACTGGTCCGACAAGTACGGCATAGAGGATGGCGGTTTCGTTAGCGAAAACTTCGTTGGGTCCACCGACCAGAACACCGCCAGCCTGCTGGTCAAGGCGCATTTCTGACCCGTGTGTAGATAGATAGTAGATAAAAGAAAGGCAGCCCTCGGGCTGCCTTTGTTGTTTTTGCCGATTTGCTAGTTTAGGTTTTCGGACAACATATTCACGCGGGGCCGAACCGGCGGAGCGGCTACCGACAAGCAGGACGCATGGTGCTTCAACGCTTGTATCAACACCGTCCTGCTACGATTCGTCTATTTAAGACGCGCTTCGCCGAATAAAGATTGAGTGCCCCGCCTAAACACCACAACTATCACCATCGCATCGCGACAGAGGGCACAGCCTTCGCCAGCGCGTTGCCCATCACAACTTGAAGCTGCCCATCTGCCGGCTCAGGTCATCCGCCAAGCGGGTCAGCGCCTGGCAGTCCTCGCGGCAGCCCTGCACGTCGCTGGCGGTCGCCTGGGCGAGGTCGGCGATGCCCTGGACGTTGTGGGTGATTTCTTCAGTGACACTGCTCTGCTCTTCCGTCGCCGCGGCGACCTGAGCGTTCATACCGCTGATCGCTTCGACCTGATCGGTGATGGCGTTCAACGACTGGCCGGTACGCTGGCTGGCTTGCACACCGGTACCCGTGGCAGCCTGTCCTGCGTGCATCGAGTTAACTGCGGTCTCCGCGCCGCTCTTAAGCCCCAGAATCATCTGCTGAATCTCGTCGGTTGACGCCTGGGTGCGGCTGGCCAAAGTTCTCACTTCATCGGCGACCACCGCGAAGCCCCGGCCCATCTCTCCGGCACGCGCCGCCTCGATGGCGGCGTTGAGGGCGAGCAGGTTGGTCTGCTCGGAAATGCTGCGGATCACCGCCAGCACCTTGTCGATGGACGCAACCTGCTGCGCGAGATCGGTAACGGCCTCGGCAGCATGGCCGATCTCACCGGACATCTTCTCGATGTGCGCAATGGAATCACCCACCACCTTGCCGGCCTTCAATGCTTCATCACGCGCACCCTCGGACGCCTGCGCCGCACTACTGGCATTACGGGCGATTTCCTGCACCGTCAGCCCCATCTCGTGGACCGCAGTGGCCACCATGTCGGTCATCTCATGCTGGCGCCCGGCACGGGTTGCGGTGTTATCGACCACTTCCGCCACTTGGCCAACCGCAACGCGCAATTGCTGACTGGTGTTCAGAACGTCGCCGATGAGACCGCGCAAACTGCCCAAGAAACGGTTGAACCCCCGCGCCAAGTCGCCCAACTCATCGGCACGACTCTCGTCCAAGCGCCGAGTGAGGTCACCGCCGCCGCCACCGATTTCAACCAGTGCCGATGTCACTTGTCGGATCGGCCGAACCAACCCACGCGCCAGTAATACCACCAGCCCCAGAAAGAACAGCGCAATACACGCGGCGATCAGGCTGATAGTCCACAGCGTACGGCTAGCCTCGCCAAAAATCTCGGCCTCCGGAACCTCGCTTACCAAGATCCAGTTCAAGCTTTCCAAAGGCTGAGCCAGTGCAAGAAACGCTTCGCCGTCGCGCTCGAACCGGACGACGTCATGCTCTCCCGCCAAAATTCGTTTCGCGGCATCAGGGCCGGTCAGCGTATCTAAATCAGCGTTGGCATTGAGCTCGGTACGCGGATGTACTTTGACCCGGCCGCTTGCATCGGTCAGATAGACCTCGCCCCGTTCGCCAAATTTGAAATTGCTGATCAGCTCCGACATGCTTTTCAGGCTGTAACCCAGGCCAGCGACGCCGAGCGTTTTGCCACCGGCACTGATGCGCTGATTGATAAAAAGGGTGGGCAGGCGCGATGCCTTGTCGATGTCGATTTCGACGCGGCGCTCGATACCGCTGTCGATCAGGCTATAGAACCAGCCATCACCCGGCGCACTGCGTTGCAGAGTGCGAGAGATCCCATTCTCGGAATGATAGTTACCGCTTTCCAGCGCTACCACGGAGGTCGTCAAGGCGTTTTGCTGAGCCTTAACCCCGTTCAGATAACGAGCTATCGCAGCGGCTTGCTCGGCGCTTTCGCCATCACGCAACCACTCCTGCACCAGCGTATTGCCAGCGATACCCGCAGTAGCAGTGATTGGCGCCATCAAGGTGCGCTCGATATCGTTGCGAATCGACGCAATATTGGCCGGCATGGCTTGGCCAAGCAGATAACGTTCGGCCATGCCGGTGAGCGTCGATGAATAAATCAGGATGACGATCAGGAGGCTTGTGAGCAGCGCTGCTCCCATGCTGACGATCAATTGCCACTGGATACTTCGGTGCATGAAAGACATCGTGATGACCTCAAAGTTCGCTGGATACCGTGCACAATTTACTACACTCCATGTATACAAACATCGAATTCAATTCTTAACGATATTATCGGCATGGCCGTTAAAGCCTTGAGCGACCGTCGGGCGGATGCCTTTCGACGTATTGATAGGGTCATAGCGTGCTCAGCGGATAGAATGAACTGCGTATGAGCCGCCTGACCCGAGCGGCCGGAGTAATCGATGCGGCCATTGACCGTCAAGCAAAGCACTCTCTTCACCTTGCTCGCCCTGATCATCGGGCTGGGCTTCGTGATTACCAGCCTCGCCAGTTATTACGCCTCACGTGAAACCATTCGCAAGAGCATCATTGGCACAGAGTTACCACTCACTGCAGATGTCATTTCTGGGGAAATTCAGAAAGATCTGGTCCGTCTGGTACAGGTCTCCTCAGCCATGGCGGAAGACCCTTTTGTAATGGACTGGGTGGACCAAGGGGAACCCAACGAAGCATTGATCAGCCGCTACTTGCAAGCTATCCGCCAGCGCTATAGCACATCGAACGCTTTCTTCGCTTCGGCTGGCTCTCAAACCTATTACGCCGATGACGCCATCCAGCCCATAGAGCCAGACGACCCAGCAGATCGATGGTTTTATCGCTTCGAGCACAGTGGCGCCCCTTGGGAAATCGTCGTCGACGTGAATCGGCTGACAATGTTCATCAACTATCGGGTCGTGTCTGCAGAAGGAGGTTTCCGTGGCGTTGCGGGGGTTGGCCTGACGCTGGAGAGAGTGGTCGACTTGCTCGATACCTATCAGCGTCGCTACCAACGCAACATCTACTTTGTAGACGCCAGCCACCGCATCGTGATGACCGGCCAGAAAGGTGGGCCGGCCGGACAGCCTCGTGAAACGGCGCTGAAAGACATCGAGGCGCTGACAGATCTCAATCGCCAGCTGCCGCAGTTACGGCCGGGCTCGTTCGACTACCAGAGCGAGGGCGAACAGCATTTCATCAACATCCGCTACATTCCAGAGTTGGACTGGTTCCTTATGGTCGACAAGCAGGAAAGCGGCGTGATGGCGCCGGTCCGGCGGGCCTTATGGATGAACCTACTGATCTGCTTCAGCGTGACCGCGATCGTCTTGGCCCTGGTGGGCTTGATCAGTCGTCGCTATTTGCAGCGGATCGAAGCCATGGCGACTCACGACGCACTGACCGAGTTGCTTAATCGACACGGCTTTGGCCTCGTGGCCGACCAGGCGATGCTTGAAGCCAAGCGCCAGCAGAGCAATCTGTGCGTTTTGATGATGGATCTGGATCATTTCAAATCCATTAACGACAAGCATGGCCATCTTGGCGGCGATTTCGTTCTACGCCACTTCGCCAGGCTTCTCTCCAAACAACTCCGACAGGCTGACCTTGTGTCACGCTGGGGAGGCGAAGAGTTCGTCGTGATGTTCAAGGACACCGACCTCGCTACAGCAGTCGCATTGGCTGAACGAATTCGCGCCGCCACCGAGGCCGAACGCTTCGAGTTCGAAGGAGTTCGATTGACCGTTACGGTAAGCATAGGTGTTGCCCAGCTGCACCCCAAAGACAGCGTGCAGATGCTGCTGCAAAAGGCTGATGAGGCGCTATACCGGGCGAAGAATAGCGGGCGCAACCGTATTGGCGTGGCGCCGGGTGCTCCGGCCTACCCCTCCGTTCAGGAACAGCCGGATACGCCGGTACGCTAGTTGCCGGCGCCGCGTTTGAGTTTCTGCCTCTCTAGAAAATCGACCTTCCACTGCTCCATGCCGATGTAGTCCGATGACAGATTCGCCTCTACTTGATGCTGCGCCTTGAGCGCGGCAACAGCAGGCTGTTGCTCCCTGAGATAACGATCGAAACGCTCAATGAGCTCGGGGTGGTTGAGACTGGACAGGTTGAACGTACTGCGCGTATGCGGCAGGTTGGCATCGAAAACCAACGCGCCCGGCTTGGCGCGCACATTGTTCAGGTAATGCGCCGCCACCACTACATTGTAGTAAGCACCATCGCTGTCCTTGAGCAGAGCCTGGCGCACCATGCGCGGAAGGTTTTCGCTACTGACCAGTAAAATCTGGTTGGCGGCGATCCGGTCTTCATAGCCCCAGGGCGTCCAGCCATCAACCACTGCCAGCCGCCTGAGTTCATCGATACCGCGCCCTACGCGTCGCGGCGCCACCATCACCCCATCGACGTAATGGACCACCGCTTGGCTGTAATGCACCCGACGCCCTGCTTTGGCGGGCCCGGACCAGTTGGGGTTATCCGGGTATTTGGCGTCGACACGCCCATCTAGCAACGCGGGCAGCAACTCATCTGCAGGGAGCACCTTGTATACCAGCCGCAGCCCGCTATCCGCCGCAAAGCTGTCCAGCAGGTCACGGGCGAAACCTTGGTAATTGCCTTGCGCGTCACCATTATAGTGCGGCAGGAACGCAGCTTGTTCGACGCCAATTACGTAGGTTTGCTCGGCGATCACAGGCATTGAGAGCACCAGCAAGGCGGCCGCAAGAATTGTTTTCATGGGAGCTCCTTGTTGTGTTGGACGACCCGCTCGGCAGACCGCCAACTGTCCCGACATTCATCAGACGCAGGACAAAGATGAGTCGAACTGATGGCACGACAGTATCAGAAGCCGTTTACATATGTATACAAATCAACAGCGAATTTGGTCACATAATTCCACGCCGGAGCCGTGACTTGAGGCCATTCGGAAGCGAGTGCTAGCATGCCGCGGCAGGCCACCAGGCTGGTGGTTGTGAATCGAACAGGTCTTATGTCCAGTATCCGCGAGCGCAACAAAGAACTGATCCTGCGCGCTGCCAGCGAAGAGTTTGCCGAAAAGGGCTTCGCCGCCAGCAAAACCAGTGACATCGCCAACCGCGCCGGGCTGCCCAAGCCCAACGTCTACTACTATTTCAAAAGCAAGGAAAACCTTTACCGCGAGGTGCTCGACAGCATCGTCGAACCGCTGCTCCAGGCGTCCGCTCCGTTCAATCAGCCCGGCGAACCGGCCGATGTGCTGCGTGCCTACATCCGCACCAAGATCCGCATTTCACGCGAGCACGCCTGCGCATCGAAAGTATTCGCGAGCGAAATCATGCATGGCGCCCCGCATCTGCCGGTCGAAAGGGCCGCGCAATTGAACGCCCAGGCCAGCCACAACGTCGCCTGCATCCAGGGCTGGATCGATAGGGGCTTGATGGCCGCGGTCGATCCGAATCATTTGATGTTCAGTATCTGGGCTGCGACCCAGACCTACGCCGATTTCGATTGGCAAATCACCACCGTTACAGGCAAGGCGAAGCTCGACGATGCGGACTATGAAGCCGCCGCCGAAACGATTATTCGTATGGTCATCAAGGGTTGCGAGGTAACGGAAGCAGCCAGCGTTAATTGAAGCTGCTTGTTGACTGTGAAGGCGTCTAGCATCATGGTTTGGCGTTGCGAATGGACGCCATGGGAAAGGTCGACGGAAGGTTCTGAAGCCCACCGGGTGTTCTGATAACGTTTTGCCTTATAAGCACGTCTCGACTTTGACGCCTCATCTATGACGACTAATACTTGCGCTGGGCACCGGCTTGGAAAAAGGAAATCCTTTTGACCGCATTGCGCAACAGCCTGTCGAGGAAACTGCTCCGAATCGTTCTGCTGTCAGCGCTTGCCGTTGGGCTGGTGCTGAGCTGCGCGCAAATCATCTTCGATGCCTACAAGTCCCGCCAACTGATCAATACCGAGGCGCAGCGAATCCTGCGCATGACGCGTGACCCCTCCACCCAGGCGATCTACAGCCTGGACCGGGAAATGGGTGCGCAGGTCATGGAGGGGTTGTTCCAGCACGAGTCGATTCACAAGGCGTCGATCGGCCATCCGGGGGAAAAACCCCTGGCGTACAAATCCCGGCCACTCATGTCACTGCCCTCACGCTGGCTGACCGACCCGATACTCGGCCGCGACCAGGATTTCGCCATCCCACTGATCGGTCGCCCGCCCTACAACGAGTACTACGGCGACCTGCGCATTACACTCGACACCGCCCCTTATGGCGCAGACTTCGTCAGCACCTCGGGGGTGATTTTCGTCGTTGGCATTCTTCGGGCGCTGGTGTTGGGCTTGCTGCTTTATCTGATCTACCAATGGCAGCTGACGCGACCTCTTACCAAGCTCATCGAGCACCTGTCACACATCAATCCGGACCGTCCTGGCGAACGTTCGCTGCCGATGCCGAAGGGGCATGAGCGAAATGAGCTGGGGCTTTGGGTCGAGACTGCCAACCGCCTGCTCGCCGCCATCGAACACAACATGCAGTTGCGCCACGCCGCGGAAAGCAGCCTGCATCGCTTGACCCAATACGACTCGTTGACGGGACTGCCCAATCGCCAACAACTGCAACAACAGCTCGACAATATTCTCAGCGAAGCTGCCCGACTGCAGCGCCGCGTGGCCGTGCTCTGCCTCGGGCTGGACGATTTCAAGGGTGTGAACGAACAGTACAGCTACCAGCATGGGGACCGCATGCTGGTTGCGTTGGCCGAGCGCCTGCGCAGCCTGAGCGGACGTGTGGGAGCACTTGCACGGCTGGGTGGGGACCAGTTCGTACTGGTGCTGTTCGGCTTCGAGCAGCCGTACGAAGCGGCGGAGCTGGCACAGAAAATACTCGATGATCTGGAACGTCCCGTCGTGCTCGATCAGCAGAACATACGGTTACGCGCCACCATTGGCATCACGCTTTACCCGGAAGATGGCGACAGTACGGAGAAGCTGCTGCAGAAAGCCGAGCAAACCATGACCCTGGCCAAGAGCCGCTCGCGCAACCGTTATCAGTTTTATGTAGCGAGCATCGATAGTCAGATGCGAGCGCGCCGAGAGCTGCAGAACGACTTGGCAGAAGCCCTTCAGCGCGGTGAGTTCCATCTGGTCTACCAGCCGCAGATCGACTATTGCCTGAAACGCATCACCGGTGTCGAAGCACTGCTGCGCTGGTCCCACCCGAGCGGAAAGATGATTCCGCCAGATACTTTCATCCCTCTCGCCGAGCAGAACGGCAGCATCATCGCCATTGGCGAGTGGGTGTTGGATCAGGCCTGTCGGCAGCTGAGCGAATGGCATCAGCAGGGTTTCAGCGACCTGCGCATGGCTGTCAATCTATCCACGGTGCAATTGCACCATGCCGAACTGCCAGACGTCATCAGCAACCTGCTCGGCACCCATCGGCTGCCGCCCGAGACGCTGGAGCTCGAGGTAACCGAAACGGGGCTGATGGAAGACATTGCCGCTGCCACCCATAACCTGCACAGTCTGCGCCGCTCCGGTGCGCTGATTGCAATCGACGATTTCGGCACTGGCTATTCCTCGCTTAGCTACCTGAAGAGCCTGCCGCTGGACAAGATCAAGATAGATAAGAGTTTCGTCCGCGACATGGCCGCGGACCAGGGTGACACAACCATCGTTCGGGCCATCATTCAGCTAGGCAAGAGCCTCGGCATGCAGGTCATCGCTGAAGGCGTGGAAACCGCCGAGCAGGAACGCTATCTCATCGACGAAGGCTGCAACGAAGGCCAGGGTTACTACTACAGCAAGCCAGTACCGGCCTCTGAGCTGGTCATACTGCTGCGCCAATCCCTGCGCTTCGAACACAGGTTCAATTCGGAGCCGCTCTAACGCAGCCTCCGCCGCGCCGCGCTCGTAGCGCGGTGCCCTTTTCTTTTGCCAGCCCATGAGCGATGCGCATGAAGCGTTTTGAACTGATCGACACCGCGGAAATACCCGACGACGGTGGCGCGCTTTGCCTGTTTACCTACGGTGATGATTTCGTCATCAAGATCCAGGGTGGCAACGGCAATCAGCTGATGAACACCCGCATGCACGGCTCCGAAGACGCCTTGGCGGAGATTCCCTGCAAAAGAATCGCTCAGCGTGCACAGCCACGCGTGTTGATCGGCGGGCTGGGCATGGGCTTTACCCTTGCATCGGCGCTCAAACATCTAGGTGACAGCGCCGAGGTCCATGTCGCCGAACTGGTCCCTGGGCTTGTCGACTGGAACCGCGGCCCGCTGGGAGAAAAGTCGGGTATGCCGATCGACGATCCACGAACCCGTATACGCCTGGGGGATGTCGCTGCCATCCTGCGGGACGAGCCGCAAGGCTTCGACGCAATAATGCTGGATGTGGACAACGGCCCCGAAGGGCTAACCCGCAAGAGCAACAGCTGGCTGTATTCGTCGACCGGGCTCGACGCCTGCGCCCGAGCCCTGCGCCCCAAGGGCATGCTCGCAGTATGGTCGGCCAGCGCCGACCGCGCGTTTTCTCAGCGCCTGACCCAATCGGGTTTCAAGGCCGAGGAGGTCCAGGTATTCGCCCACGGTAACCGCGGCACCCGCCACACCATCTGGATCGCTGAAAAGCGAAACTGATATCGGGCTCGACGGCAAGATGATGATGGCGCACAGCCATCAAGCTTGCGAGCGACCGGGAATCGCCTCCGCTACACTCAGACTCAACTGGCCCGTTCCATTGTGGTCGGCAGATCAGCAGTACGTACGATGACGACAGAGAATCCCCCATCCCTGGCTACCGTCCTTGACCTGATGCTCGACGCCGTCTGCGTCGTCGATGCCGATGGCCGCTTCGTCTATGTCAGCGCCGCATGCGAGCGCATCTTCGGGTATACCCAAGACGAAATGATCGGTCGCGCGATGATAAACATGGTGGCTCCCGAAGACCGTGAGCGCACATTGGAAGCAGCCAAGCAGGTGATGTCAGGTCAGCTCAGCCTGCATTTCGAGAACCGCTATATCCGCAAGGATGGTCAGCGGGTGGATATCATGTGGTCGGCCCGCTGGTCCGAGGATGACCAGCTGCGAGTTGGCGTTGCGCGAGACATTACCCAGCGCAAACATTTCGAATCGCTGCAAGCGGCGGTGTACGCCATATCCGAAGCGGCGCACAACACCGCCGATCTTGCCGCCCTGTTCGAGCAGATTCATCTGATCATCGGAAGTCTCATCCCGTCACCCAATTTTTTCGTGGCCTTGAACACGTTAGGTATCGGCTCGCCAATGTTTCCTTATCACAAAACCAGTGGCGATCCGACGCAGCTACCTTTTGAGTCTGCCGCCGCGCTCTGCACGGAGGTCACACGTACCGGACAGGCGCTGCTGCTGAACGCCCAGAACGATCAGGTTTGCAGCAATCTCAAGACGATCGCCGACACGAACCGGTTCTGCTGGCTGGCTGCGCCGTTATTGACGCGCCAGGGCAGTCTCGGCGCCCTCCTGCTCAGCGATGCGGCGCAGAACGCGACGTATCGCGAGCGCGACAGGGAGCTGTTGCAATTCGTCGCCAATCAGGTCGCCACGGCCATCGAACGTAAACAGTTGCATGCCCGCCTGGAGAGGATGGCTCAGTACGATGAACTCACCGGTTTACCAAACCGCGCTTTCCTCTTCGACCGGCTGAAAACCGCCCTGGCACGGGCACGTCGCAACGATGAGTCGATTTCGCTGCTTTACCTCGATCTGGACCGGTTCAAGCAGATCAATGACAGTCATGGTCACAGCGTTGGCGATCTGTTGCTGCAAGCCTTCGCCCGGCGGCTCGTGCAACACACCCGGGAGGTGGATACGGTTGCGCGGATGGGCGGCGATGAGTTCGTCGTACTGCTGGAGAACAGCCCATCAAGAGCCGATGCGATGGTGGTCGTCAGTAATATCCGGGACGCCATGCAAGTACCTATGGAGCTTGCGCGCCTGAGTTTGGTGGTTCAGCCGAGTATCGGCGTGGCCTGTTACCCAGAGGACGGCACCGACGAAGCCTCGTTGCTCAAGCATGCGGACGAGGCCATGTATCAGGAGAAGCGAGATTAGCAGGCGCCGCGACCAACAAAGCATGACGGCGCATCGATCGACTCGACTGTCAGCGAGAAAGGACGTTGAGACATTTTGCGCCAGTAGTCGAAGGCACATCGCATTCCAACTCGACTCATCCGGCCAACCGGGACGCCAGAATCACCGCACCCAAAAGGCATAGCGCAGCCCCGCCGGCCGCATGCCAGCGATAGCGCCGTGCGAGAACCTCCTCGCCGTGGGTCGATAGCACGAACGGCAGATGCTCACTGGGACGGACTAAACGGTGCTGCGCCTGCTGAGCACTGGCAAGACGATGACGCCGTTCCGCTTCGAGCCCTGCTGCCAGACGCACGCGACTCCACTCGGCCTGGTCGAGCTGACCGTCGCGATTGTTGTCGAAGCGCTGCAGCAACCCAGCATAATTTTCTTTCCATTCTCGTATCACCTGCCCTTGGGCGGTCTGGAGGTCGAGCCCTTGCCGGCCGCCGCCTGCGGTACGAAAATCACCGATCGCATAAAGCGGCTCATCAGCGTGGAGCCGCTCTTCGGTGTAGCGATATTGGCGGCTACCGGTAAGCCAGTCGAGCACACCGCGAACCGGCAAGCCCCTGGGATGGCGCGGATCACCGGTCCATCTGTCGCGTCGTGCCGGCAGCACTTCGGCGCCACGGGGGTCGATCAGGCAGTCCCCAGTCGCATCGCACAAACGCAGCAGATTTTCGCTGCTGCCCTGCTCGACGACCCGCCAACTGCTGCGCTTGCCACTGGCACGGTATTCCTCGATACGGTAGCGCCACCAGAGACAGGGTTTGGCCGTAAGAGGCGCCAGCATCGGCGGCATATCGGGCAGGTCTCGCAGCACCCCGGTAAGTTCGACGTAGCCCTGCGCTGCCGAGCGAATCTTCGAGGTAGGTGTGTCCAGCAGATGGCGCAGCTTCGACCAGCGATGGATCCATAGCCAGCCCCCCATCAGGCACAGGCCGACCGCCACAGCGCTGAACAGCATCGCCGGCTCTGCTCAGCCGAACAGCGGTTTGAGATCGACGTCAGCTCTCTCCGCCTCGCTGAACTGCAGCAATTCGGCCTCTCGGAAGCCGAAGGCGCGCGCCAGCAGCACATCGGGAAACTGCTCGATGCGTACGTTGTTCAGGTTGACCGACTCGTTATACAGCTCTCGGCGGTCGGCGATGCCGCCCTCCAATCCGCTGATGCGCTGCTGCAGGTGCCGAAAGCTCTCGTTGGCGCGCAGTTCGGGATAGTTTTCAGCCAACGCAAATAGCCGTCCCAGACCGGCGCGCAGCCCGGTTTCAGCCTGCCCTAACGCACCAACATCGCCCTGTTCGCGCGCGCTCGCCACCGCATTGCGGGCCGCGACGACCTGCTCCAGGGTATTGCGCTCGTGCTGCATGTACTGCTTGCAGGCCTCCACCAGTTTCGGCAGCTCGTCGTGGCGCTGGCGCAGCAGCACGTCGATATTCGACCAAGCCTTGCTGACGCCGTGCTTGAGCCGCACCAGACCGTTGTAGAGAACCACCGCATAAGCAGCGACTAGAAACAGCACAACCAGTGCAACCACAGCGCTCGGGCTCATCGGGCTTCTCCAGAAACCAGCTATCGGGATGGCATTCTAACGGCACCGCATGTAGCGAAGCGCGATCTACTCCACGCAATTCCTTTGCACAAAATGCAAATCTTTCGCATTATGACCCGCATCGAATCGCCTGGTACTCGTTATCAGCATTCGCAAATACCCTCTGCAAGCAAAGGAACCCGCCATGCTACGCACCCCCGTCTGGGCCACCGCCAGCCTGTTGGCTGCCGCTATTTCACTCGCTGGTTGCGGCGAAGACAAGGCGCCAGCCGAACAGGCTACCGCTCCGCAGGCCACTCAAAGCGAGCCGGCAACGAGCGCACCAGCAAAAGAGACCCTCAACGACGAGGCTGCACAGGCCGTGGTCAAGCATTATGCGGACATCGCGCATGCCGTTTTCAGCGATGCACATAGCACCGCAGTAAAACTGCAAGATGCCGTAAACGCCCTGCTCGCCAATCCGACCCAGGAAACCCTGCAGGCTGCCAAGGACGCCTGGCTGGCAGCTCGCGTGCCTTACATGCAGAGCGAAGTGTTCCGCTTCGGCAATCCGGTAGTAGATGAGTGGGAAGGCCAGCTCAACGCCTGGCCGCTGGACGAAGGCATGATCGACTACGTCAAGGGCGATTATCAGCACGCCCTTGGCAATCCGGGCGCTACGGCCAACATCATCGCCAACAAGGAATTGCAGATTGGTGAAGACAAGGTCGATGTCAGCGAAATCACCGGCGAGAAGCTTGCCAGCCTGAACGAACTGGCCGGGTCCGAAGCTAACGTCGCGACCGGCTACCACGCCATCGAGTTCCTGCTCTGGGGCCAGGACCTGAACGGTACCGAGGCCGGCGCGGGTCAGCGCCCAGTCAGCGACTTTATTGAAGGTGACGGTTGCACCGGCGATAACTGCGATCGCCGCCGCGCCTACCTCAAAGCTGTAACCCAACTGGTGGTCAGCGATCTCGAAGAGATGGTTGGTGAGTGGCGAGCCGGCGTCGCCGACAACTACCGCGCCAGCCTGGAAAGCGAGTCCGCGGAAAATGGCCTGCGCAAGATGTTCTTCGGCATGGGCAGCCTGTCGCTCGGCGAACTGGCCGGCGAACGCATGAAAGTCGCGCTGGAAGCCAACTCACCCGAAGACGAGCACGATTGCTTCAGCGATAACACGCACAACTCGCACTTCTATAACGCCAAGGGCATCCGTAACGTCTACCTCGGTGAATACAAGCGCGTGGACGGCAGCACACTCAGCGGCGCGAGCCTGGCATCGCTGGTCGAAAGCGCCGATCCGCAGATCGACACTACGCTGAAGTCCGATCTGGAAACCACCGAAGCCAAGCTGCAAGTGCTGGTCGCCAGCGCCGAGGGCGGCGAAGCCTTCGATCAGTTGATCGCGTCCGACAACAACGAAGGCCAGGAAAAGGTACGTGCCGCGATCGCTGCGCTGGTACAACAAACTGCATCCATCGAGAAAGCCGCTGCCGCACTGGGTATCAGTGACCTGAATCCGGACACGGCTGATCACCAGTTCTGATCTGGCGCTCGTGAAAGATAGAGGGCGGCGCGCCGCCGTCCTCTATCCGAATATCTCATGGCAGAGCCCAGCGCTCGCTCGACCACCTCGAAGTCGGCAAATGCAAATTGCTCTTATTCAGGCCCATTAGCCTGCTAAGATTGCCGCCCTGTCACGACCCTGGTATCACCGATGCACCCGCTTTCTCGTGCTGCCATCGCTTTGCTGCTGGCCTTTGGCCTAGTCGGCTGCGAAGAGCAGACGTTGCGCTTCACCCAAGCAGAGCCTGGAGAGGCTCTTTCCGCGGGTGACGCCACGGTGATGAAGTTCGATCAAAATGGTTTTTCATTGCCATCTGCCAACCTGAGCCCCCTGCGTCGCCTGGACTTCAGCGTCGGCAACAGTTTTTTTCGCAATCCCTGGGTAATCGCCCCTTCTTCCACCGCTGCGCGCGACGGGCTCGGCCCGCTGATCAACACCAACGCGTGCCAGAACTGCCATATCAAAGATGGACGCGGACGCCCGGCACAAACCGAGCGAGGCAACGCCGTGTCGATGTTGGTGCGGCTGTCGATTCCTGCCAGCGCTGAACATGCCGAAGTCGTAGCACAGCGGGGTATCGCACCAGAACCCACTTATGGCGGACAGCTACAAGACATGGCGATCCCCGGCGTGGCGCCCGAAGGCAAGGTCCGGCTGCATTACGACACCCGGTCCGAACGCTTCTCCGACGGTTTCAAGGTCGAGTTGCGAATCCCGCAGCTGGAAATCTCCGAGCTGGGTTACGGCCCGATGCATCCGCACACCCAGTTCTCCGTCCGGGTGGCGCCGGCCATGATCGGCCTCGGATTGCTGGAAGCCATTCCCGAATCCGCTCTGCTGGCCAATGCCGACCCCGAGGATCGCGATGGCAACGGCATTTCCGGCCGGCCCAACCACGTCTTCGACCAGATCACACGCAAGACGGCCATCGGCCGCTTCGGCTGGAAGGCAGGTCAACCAAACCTGAATCAGCAGAACGCCGACGCCTTCTTCAACGACATGGGCCTGACGACCAGCCTCTTCACGGGCAGTAGCTGCACCGAAAGGCAACCGGAATGCCTAACGATGCCCGATGGCGGCGAGCTCGAAGTCAGCGATCACATTCTCGGATTAGTCTTGTTCTACACGCGCAACCTCGGCGTACCGGCGCGGCGCAACGTCGACGCCCCCCAGGTCCTGGCAGGCAAGACGTTGTTCCACCGAGCCGGTTGCCAGAGCTGCCATGTTCCGCAGTTCACTACCGGTGAAGCCGCCGAGCCCGAGCTAGCGAACCAGACGATCCGTCCTTACACAGATCTGCTGCTGCATGACATGGGCGAAGGGCTTGCCGACCACCGGCCCGAGTTTGAAGCCAGCGGCAGCGAATGGCGAACGCCGCCGCTGTGGGGCATCGGCCTAACCGAAACTATTAGCGGGCACACGCAGCTCCTGCATGACGGACGCGCCCGCAATCTGCTCGAAGCCATACTCTGGCACGGCGGCGAAGCAGAACAGGCCAAGCAGTCGGTGCTTGGCTTCAACAACGACGAGCGCAGCGCCTTGCTGGCTTTTCTCGAATCACTCTAGCGCCGGATCAGCCAGAGCTGTCCGGCCTTGCCGAGGAGCAACATGTACGCCAACCGTTATCTTTCAGCGTTCACCGTCACCGCACTGGGCCTGCTGCTCAGTGCGTGCGCGCCGTCCGATCCATATGCCGAGACCAGCAAAACCCTCGCCGAGGACGTTCTGCTTCCTACCTATACCCAGTGGGCCGAAACCAATCGGCGCATGGCCGCCAGCAGCATCGCCTTCTGCGCCGGCAACGAGGAATTGAACAGTGCGCGCGAAGCCTTTCTGAAGGCCCAATTCGCCTGGGCAGGTCTGCAGCCGGTGCTGATCGGCCCGATGGGTGAAGGCAACCGCGCCTGGCAGGTGCAATTCTGGCCCGACAAGAAGAACCTGGTCGGACGGCAGGTCACCGCTCTGCTGAAGAAAAAACCCGAGCTGACGCAGGCCGACCTGGACAATGGCAGTGTCGTCCTGCAGGGACTTTCGGCCTACGAATACGTGCTCTATGACAAGGCAGTAGACCTGAACGATAGCCCGACCAAGGCGCGTTACTGCCGATTGCTGGAAGCGATTGGTGAACACCAGCAGCAACTCGCCGCCGACATGCTCCAGGAGTGGGAAGGCGAAGACGGCATGGCCGCTCAGCTAAGCGAGTTCCCCAACGAGCGCTACAGCGAGCCGCGGGAAGCGATTGCCGATCTGCTGCGCGTGCAGGTCACGGCGCTGGATGGCCTGAAGAAGAAATTGGGCGCGCCGCTGGGTCGTCAAACCAAAGGGTTCCCACAACCCTTCCAGGCCGAGGCCTGGCGCAGCGACGCCACGCTAGGCAGTATCGATGCGGCCCTCGCCGGGGCCCAAAAACTATGGCAGGGCAGCGATGACAACGGACTCAAGCACCTGGTCCCGGCAGAACAGGGCGAACTGATCAAGCGCATTGACCTCGCCTACGCCACCGCCCGCCAACAGTTGGCTGACATCATGCTGCCGTTCAGCGAATTGGTTGCCGACGAAGCCGGACGCGAGCGGCTGAACGAGCTGTACCAGGACATCGACGCCCTGCACCGCCTGCACCAGAACGAACTGGCCCGATCACTGGGCGTGCAAATCGGCTTCAACGCCCACGACGGAGATTGACAATGAAACGCCGCGCTTTTCTCGGACTGGGCAGCGCCCTGGTTGCAGCCTCCGCTGTCGGCGGCTGGACACTCACCCGACACACCGAGCAACCGCTACTGCTCTCCGCGCGTGACGATGCCGATGGCCGCCACTATGCGGTCGGCTATCGGCTCGACGGCACTCGAGTCTTTGCCACCCCGGTCAACGAGCGTTGCCACGACGTCTACGCCCACCCGCACTTGCCTCTGGCGGTGTTCGTTGGGCGTCGGCCAAGCCGTGAGAGCTATCTGATCGATAGCCGCGACGGCACATTGCTGCAAGTACTGGCCTCGCCCTCCGATCGGCATTTCTACGGCCATGGTGTGTTCCATTCCAGCGGCGATTGGTTCTATACCACCGAGAACGACACCGCTGACGCCGGCCGCGGTGTGCTCGGTATCTATCGTGTGGAAGAACGCCGACTGGTTCGCATTGGCGAGCATTCGACCCACGGCATAGGCCCGCATCAGCTGCTCTGGATGCCCGATGGCGAGACGCTGGTAATCGCCAACGGCGGCATTCGTACCGAAGCCGACAGCCGCGAGATGATGAACCTCGAAGCCATGGAACCGAGCCTGGTGCTGCTGCGCCGCGACGGCGCGCTGATCAGCAAGGAGCAGTTGCCCGAGCAGATGAACAGCGTGCGTCATCTGGCGGTTGCGGCCGATGGCACGGTGGTTTCCGGACAGCAGTACGAAGGCGACCCCATGGATTCGGCCCCGTTGTTGGCGATCAAGCGCCCCGGCCAGGCCTTCCAGGCCTTCCCGCTGGGCGAAGCGCAACGCCAGACGATGAATCAGTACACCGCCAGTCTGGCAATCCATGACGGCCTGCGTCTGCTAGCCGTGACGGCACCCCGAGGCAACAAGGTGTTCTTCTGGGATCTGGACAGTGCTGCGCTGCGCAAGGAGATACACCTGCCGGATTGCGCCGGGGTCGCGGCAGTCGCGCAAGGCTTCGTGGTGAGTTCGGGACAAGGGCGTTGCCGGTTGGTCGATTGCAGCGCCGAGCGCTTCGTCAGCAGCGCGCTGCAATTGCCGGCGGGGTTATGGGATAACCACCTGCGCCTGGTCTGAAAACATTCAAGTATCGAAGCGGATCGCCGAAAGATTGGCCGACCCGAGCGGTTATTCCGATAGCCGCCCGACGCCCCTTGCGCTGGTCGCAAGTGCTTTCCATACGATGCGAGACGCTCACGATGCTCCTGAAAAATTCCCTGCGCGCTCAGCTGCTGGCTCTGATTGGCGGCAGCTTGTTGATGACCTTGGCCATCGCTCTGGCCAGCTTCTCGTTCCTCTCCGAGGACATTTCTGCCTTTCAAAAGCTGCTCAAAGGTCCGATCGAAACCTCGCGTCTTATTAATGAAGCCAACCTTGAATTCAAGGTCCAAGTGCAGGAATGGAAAAACGTGCTGCTGCGCGGCAAGTCACCCGAGAACCTGAGCAAGTACTGGCAGAGCTTCGAAGAACAGGAACGCAAGGTCCAAACGCTGCTCGATACCCTTGTGCAGGCGAGCCAGCATGACCAGGCGCTGGCACGCCAGGTCCAGGGATTGCGCGAAGAACATCGAAAACTGGGCTTAGCCTATCGCAGCGGCCGCGAAGCGTTCCTGGCCGCAGGCAGCGATCCAGTTGCTGGCGACGCCGCGGTCAAAGGTATCGACCGAGCCACCAGTGAACAGCTCAGCGAACTGGTCGATCAACTACGTGACGCAGCGCAGCGCAGCTCGGAAGAAATCAGCAGTGGAGCCGAACAGGCGATCATCACGGGTTCGCTGATCATGCTTGCCGCTGGCGCACTGATCAGCCTGCTCAGCTTGTGGCTGGTCAATCGCAACCTGATCACCCCTATCCGCCATCTGATTGATCATATCGCCAAGCTCAGCCAGGGTAAGTTCGGCGAGCGCGTCGATGCGTCCCGCTCGGACGAACTAGGGCGTCTGGCCGTCGCGGCGAACGTGCTTCGCGATTTTCTCGCCGATACCTTTACCCGTCTGCAACGCAGCACCTCGGATCTGGACAGCGCCAGCGGCGAACTGAACGCCATCGCCACGCTGATGGGCCAAGGCACTCGTGAGCAATTCTCGCGCACCGATCAGGTCGCCACCGCCATGCACGAAATGTCGGCTACTGCACAGGAGGTCGCACGCCACGCGGCCGAGGCCGCGCACGCCGCTGATGCAGCCGATCATTCGGCGCAGCATGGCGAGAACATGATGCGTTCGACGATCCAGACAATCGCCCAGATGCGCGGCGAGATCGTCAGCACTGCCGAAGTCATTCGACGCCTCGAAGCCGACAGCGGTCGCATTGGCAAAGTACTGGAGGTCATTCGCGGCATTGCGGATCAAACCAACCTGCTAGCGCTGAACGCCGCTATCGAAGCTGCCCGCGCGGGTGATGCTGGCCGCGGGTTCGCCGTGGTGGCCGATGAGGTACGTACGCTGGCCAGACGCACCGCTGATTCGACTGCCGAAATTCATCAGATCATCGACACGGTACAAACCGGAGCAGTGGACGCGGTGCGGGCGATCGAAAGCGGCCGGAACCGCAGCGACGAAGGCGTCGAACGGGTGACGGAAGCGGGCACGATGCTCCAGCGCATCACCCGGGAAGTCGAAGCGATCCGCGACATGAATCGCCAAATCGCCACCGCGGCCGAGGAACAAACCTCGGTGGCGGAGGACATTTCGCGGAACCTGACCGAGATAACGGCTATCGCCACGACCAACCAGGACAATGTCGAACGCACCGAAAAGGCCAGCCAGAACCTGCACGGCCTGTCGGCCCAGCTCAGCGAAGTGACGCACCGCCTCGCGGGCTGACGCCGCTCGCGATCGACGCAACGGCTCCTTCGGCAGGGGTCGTTGCATGGTCCTCGCGCCGCCCTTCACGGCTCTGCTTCGCCAATTGCACACCCTGTTACAGCGTGCCGAGGACGTCATTACCTATTCCTTTACATACGCCTTATTCGCGGCTACTTTCGCTGTTTCCCGGCGTATTGCCGGCAACCCCAGATCGATGCCCCCGTGTCCGGCCGGCAATTGGTCGCTAGTGTGCACTCGAACGGCTGCCTCATTTCATGGCAGTAGTCAGCCGGCTCATCTCTCCAAGGAATATGGAAAATGTTGCGCCGCATGCTGCTCATGCTCGGCGCGGTGATCGTCGTGGTTCTGATCCTCGCCGCCGTGAAGTTCAATTCGATCTATTCGCAAATCCAGCAATTCAAGGCGCCTAAGCCGCCAATCGATGTCGAGGCCGTCGTGTCCAGCCGCCAGCCCTGGCAGAGCCGGCTGCCGGCGATCGGTACGCTCACCGCGTCTCAGGGCATCGACCTGTCGGTGGAAATTGCCGGCACCATCAGCGACGTGCAGTTCCGCTCGGGTGAAAAGGTGAGCAAGGGCCAACCGATCGTTTTGCTCGACAGCGAGATCGAGCAGGCAAGCCTGACTGCCGCCGAGGCCGATCTGCATCTGGCCAAAGTGGAGTTCGAGCGCGCACGCAGCCTGATCGACCGTCAGGCCATTTCGCGCAGCGAGTTCGATCGGCTCAACGCCGAGTCACAGAAAGCCGCGGCCACGGTCGCACAGTTGAAGGCCAGCCTGGCGAAGAAGCGCATCCTTGCGCCCTTCTCCGGGACTATCGGGATCCGTCAAGTGGATGTCGGTGACTTCGTGGCCGCCGGCACACCGATCGCCACGCTGCAGGATCTGTCGACGCTATTCGTCGACTTCTACTTGGCCGAACAGCAGGTTCCCTTGCTCGCCCTCGGCCAACCCGTACGGATCCAAGTAGCCGCTTTTCCCGGCGAGCAGTTCGAGGGCAAGATCGTCGCCCTGAATCCCAAAGTTGAAACCACCACCCGCAACGTGCAGGTCCGCGCCGAGTTGGCCAACCCCGGCGAGCGCCTGCTGCCCGGCATGTTCGCCGATCTGCAGGTGCTGTTGCCCAGTGAAGAACCCCAAGTCGTCGTGCCGGAAACCGCGATTACCTACACGCTATATGGCAACTCGGTGTTGGTGGTGAAGGAAGGTCAGGCGCCCGAGCCCGAGGAAGGCACCGAAGCGCCCGAGCGCAGGGAACCCTATCTGGTCGTGGAACGTCGTTTCGTCGAGACGGGCGAGCGTCGCGATGGCCGTGTGGTGATCCTCAAAGGAATAGAGGCTGGCGAGCAGGTGGTTATCGCCGGCCAGCTCAAGTTGGATACCGGTGCCCACGTCGCGATCGCCGAGAAGCGCACGCTCGAACTCGAGCCAAACAGCGGGTCCGACGCCCGCTGAGGCGTTGACTACAGGGACATAGATCGTCATGGCTTTTACCGATCCATTCATTCGCCGTCCGGTGCTGGCCAGCGTGATCAGCCTGCTGATCGTGCTGCTCGGCTTTCAGGCGTTCAACAGCCTGGTGATTCGCCAATATCCGCAAATGGAGAGCGCGCTGATCACGGTGACTACCGCCTACCCGGGGGCCAACGCCGAAACTATCCAAGGCTATATCACCCAACCCCTGCAGCAGAGTCTGGCCAGCGCCGAAGGCGTGGACTACATGACCTCGGTGAGCCAGCAGAACCTCTCGGTCATTTCGGTTTACGCGCGCATCGGTGCCGATACCGACCGGCTCTACACCGAGCTGTTGAGCCAGGCCAACTCGGTGAAGAATCAGCTGCCGCAGAATGCCGAGGACCCGGTGCTGAACAAGCAGGCCGCCGATTCCACTGCGCTCATGTACATCAGCTTCTACAGCGATCAGCTGACCAATCCGCAGATCACCGATTACCTGTCGCGGGTCATCCAGCCGAAGCTGGCGACCCTACCCGGCATGGCCGAGGCGGAGATACTCGGCAATCAAGTTTTCGCCATGCGCCTCTGGCTGGACCCGGTGAAACTCGCCGCCTACGGTCTCTCCGCAAGCGATGTGAACGAGGCGGTGCGCAAGTACAACTTTCTCTCGGCCGCTGGCGAGGTAAAGGGGCAATATGTCGTCACCAGTATTAATGCCGACACTGAACTGAAGACGCCCGAAGCCTTCGCCGCCATACCGTTGAAGACCCAAGGCGACAGCCGAGTACTGCTCGGCGACGTGGCGCGGGTGGAGATGGGCGCGGAAAGCTACAACGCCATCAGCTCCTTCGACGGTATTCCTTCGGTCTACATCGGAGTCAAGGGCACCCCCAGCGCCAACCCGCTGGATGTGATCAGCGAAGTGCGCGCGATCATGCCGGAGATCGAATCGCAACTGCCGCCAAGCTTGAAAGTCACCATCGCCTATGATGCGACACGCTTCATCCAGGCCTCCATCGACGAAGTGGTGAAGACGCTTGCCGAAGCAGTCGTGATCGTCATCGTGGTGGTGTTCCTTTTTCTGGGATCGCTGCGCTCGGTGCTGATTCCGGTGGTCACCATTCCGCTTTCGATGATCGGCGTGATGTTCTTCATGCAGACCATGGGCTATTCGATCAACCTGCTGACGCTGCTGGCCATGGTACTGGCGATCGGGCTGGTGGTGGACGATGCGATCGTTGTGGTTGAAAACATCCATCGTCACATCGAGGCAGGCAAGACGCCGATCCAGGCGGCTATCGACGGCGCACGCGAGATCGCCATGCCCGTCGTCACCATGACCATCACCCTGGCGGCGGTCTATGCGCCAATCGGCTTCTTGCAGGGTCTGACCGGTGCGCTGTTCCAGGAATTCGCGCTGACGTTGGCCGGTGCGGTGTTGATATCCGGCGTGGTCGCATTAACGCTGTCGCCGATGATGTGCTCGCGTCTGCTACGTCATGAAGAAAACCCGACAGGCCTGGCGCACCGGCTGGATCTGGTCTTTGAGCGATTGAAAGTACGCTATCAGCGTGCCCTGCATGGCACGTTGAATACTCGCCCAGTGGTGCTGGTGTTCGCCGTGATCGTGCTCGGGCTGATCCCGGTCCTGCTCAAATTCACCGAGAGTGAGCTGGCACCCGAGGAAGACCAGGGCATCATTTTCATGATGGCCAGCTCGCCGCAAACGGCCAACCTAAATTATCTGAACACCTACACAGATCAGTTTCTGGAGATATTCAAGTCGTTCCCGGAGTACTACTCCTGGTTCCAGATCAACGGCTTCAACGGCGTGCAGAGGGGCATCGGCGGGTTCCTGATGAAGCCCTGGGACGAGCGTGAACGAACCCAGATGGAGGTACTGCCGGAGGTTCAGGCGAAGATCGACAGGATCCCCGGCCTGCAGGTCTTCGGCTTCAACCTGCCCTCCTTGCCCGGCACCGGCGAGGGCTTGCCATTTCAGTTCGTGATCAACACGGCGAACGACTACGAGTCGCTATTGCAGGTCGCCGAGCGGATCAAGGAAAAAGCCGAGGCGTCCGGCAAATTCGCCTTTCTCGATATCGATCTGGCATTCGACAAACCGGAGATCGTCGTCGATATCGACCGTCAAAAAGCTGCGCAAATGGGCGTCTCTATGGAAGACCTTGGCGTGACCCTGGCGACGTTACTCGGCGAAAGCGAGATCAATCGTTTCACGATCGAAGGTCGAAGCTACAAGGTGATCGCCCAGGTCGAACAGGCCTATAGGGACAATCCGGGCTGGTTGAGCAATTACTACGTGAAGAACGACCGGGACGAGATGTTGCCATTGTCCACCTTGATCAATGTTCATGACCGTGCACGGCCTACCCAGCTGGCGCAGTTCCAGCAGCTCAACGCGGCGACCATTCAGGGCTTTCCGATCGTCAGCATGGGCGAGGCTATCGACACGTTACGCAGCATCGCTCAGGAGGAGGCACCCCAGGGCTTCACCTTCGACTACGCCGGCGCGTCGCGCCAGTACATCCAGGAAGGTACTGCTCTGTATACGACCTTCGCGCTTGCACTCGCCGTCATCTTTCTGGTGCTGGCGGCACAGTTCGAAAGCTTCCGCGATCCGCTGGTGATCCTGGTCACCGTACCGCTGTCCATCTGTGGTGCGCTGATTCCGCTGTTCCTCGGCCTGTCGAGCATGAACATCTATACCCAGGTCGGGCTGGTAACGCTGATCGGGCTGATCAGCAAACACGGCATCATGATCGTCGAGTTTGCCAATCAGCTGCGCCAGGAGCGCGGACTGAGCCGCCGCGAGGCGGTGGAGGAAGCCGCCTCTATCCGCTTACGCCCAGTACTGATGACGACGGCGGCGACGGTGTTCGGCATGGTCCCGCTGATCCTGGCCAGTGGTGCCGGAGCTGTCAGTCGTTTCGACATCGGAATGGTGATTGCAACAGGCATGACGGTGGGGACGCTCTTCACCTTATTCGTTCTGCCTGCCGTCTATACAATGCTGGCAAGCCCTGATCGCAGCACGACCGCAGCCCAAACGACAGACTGAGACACATCAGAATATCCCGCTCGCGCCCGGGCGGATGGGTCTGACCGGGTGCGGTTAGCCTCGTCCGACCAAGCTTTGCGACATGCCGTACATGAACAACAACAGATCCTTGTCGGGACGCGCTTCCCAAATCGAGGTTTGGGCCATACGCGGGATCGGGCAATGATCGCTGACTTCGCTACGCGCCACTACTCTGGCGTCCGGCTCGCTCCATGCGGCGGCACACAGGGAGGCGACACCCAGCGAGCCGGCTAGAAACAATCCTCGTGCAAATTCCAGCTTCATTGCGCAAGTCCTTGTTATCAGGTGATTCGAATGCTCACCATAGTCCACAATCTGGCTGAGCGTTGAAGAAAATGACAGATGGACAATTGTTGATCAACACTTCCTTTGATATGCAGGCTTCAGGCTGTAAAGATTCATAAGCGCCTGAGCCTTCCAGTAACGAAACGAATAAAAAAGCCCCGCACTCTGGCGGGGCTTTTTATGTAGCGGGGCCGGCTGGCTTACATCATGCCGCCCATGCCACCCATACCGCCCATGCCACCCATGTCCGGCATACCGCCAGCAGCCTTGTCCTCAGCCACTTCGGCGATCATCGCTTCGGTGGTGATCATCAGGCTGGCAATGGAAGCTGCGGCCTGCAGAGCAGAACGAGTCACCTTGGCCGGATCGAGAATACCCATCTCGATCATGTCGCCGTACTCGTCGGTCGCAGCGTTGAAGCCGTAGTTGCCTTCACCCTGCTTGACCTTATCGACCACAACGCTCGGCTCGCCACCGGCGTTGGAAACGATCTGACGCAGCGGCGCTTCAACCGCACGACGCAGCAAGGTGATGCCGACGTTCTGGTCTTCGTTGTCACCCTTGAGGTCGGAGATCGCCTGCAGCGCGCGCACCAGTGCAACACCACCGCCAGGAACCACGCCTTCTTCAACGGCTGCACGAGTCGCATGCAGGGCGTCTTCAACGCGGGCCTTCTTCTCTTTCATCTCGACTTCGGTGCCAGCGCCGACCTTGATCACGGCAACACCGCCAGCCAGCTTGGCCAGACGCTCTTGCAGCTTCTCTTTGTCGTAGTCGGAGGTGGTGTCTTCAACCTGCTTGCGAATCTGCGCAACGCGGGCTTCGATGTCGACCTGCTGACCAGCACCATCGATGATGGTGGTGTTTTCCTTGTTCAGCACGACGCGCTTGGCGTTACCCAGGTGCTCCAGGGTAGCGGTTTCCAGGCTCAGGCCTACTTCTTCGGAAATCACGGTACCGCCAGTCAGGATGGCGATGTCCTGCAGCATGGCCTTGCGGCGATCGCCGAAACCAGGGGCCTTGACGGCAGCAACCTTGACGATGCCGCGCATGTTGTTGACGACCAGGGTCGCCAGGGCTTCGCCTTCGACGTCTTCAGCCACGATCAGCAGCGGACGACCGGCTTTGGCAACGCCTTCCAGCACCGGCAGCAGTTCGCGAATGTTGGAGATCTTCTTGTCGACCAGCAGCAGCATCGGGCTGTCGAGTTCGGCCACCATGGTGTCCGGCTTGTTGATGAAGTAAGGGGACAGGTAGCCACGGTCGAACTGCATGCCTTCTACGACAGACAGCTCGTTTTCCAGGCCCGAGCCTTCTTCAACAGTGATGACGCCTTCTTTGCCGACCTTTTCCATGGCTTCGGCGATGATCGCGCCGATGGAGCTGTCGGAGTTGGCGGAGATGGTGCCAACTTGAGCGATGGCCTTGAAGTCAGCGCATGGCTTGGACTGGTTCTTCAGCTCGGCAACGATGGCGATGGTGGCCTTGTCGATGCCGCGCTTCAGATCCATCGGGTTCATGCCGGCAGCGACGGCCTTCAGGCCTTCGTTGACGATCGACTGAGCCAGAACGGTAGCGGTGGTGGTGCCGTCGCCGGCGTCATCGTTGGCGCGGGAGGCAACGTCCTTGACCAGCTGCGCGCCCATGTTTTCGAAACGATCCTTCAGCTCGATTTCCTTGGCAACGGAAACGCCATCCTTGGTGATGGTCGGAGCGCCAAAGCTCTTCTCGATGACGACGTTACGGCCTTTCGGGCCGAGGGTCGCTTTTACCGCGTCAGCCAGGACGTTGACGCCAACCAGCATTTTCTTGCGAGCGGAATCGCCGAATTTAACTTCTTTAGCAGCCATGTTGATTCTTCCTCAAATTCTGTTGATGGAACGCTATCGCTATAAAGCGAGCGCTGATCAGGCTTCGACGACGGCGAGGATTTCGTTCTCGCTCATCACCAGCAGGTCTTCACCGTCGACCTTGACGGTGTTGCTGCCGGAGTAAGGGCCGAATACGACCTGATCGCCAACCTTGACGGCCAGCTGACGGACTTCGCCGTTGTCCAGAACGCGGCCAGTGCCTACGGCGACGATTTCGCCACGGTTTGGCTTCTCGGCAGCGGAGCCCGGCAGCACGATGCCGCCGGCGGTCTTGGTTTCTTCTTCGCTGCGACGAATCACGACGCGGTCATGCAGAGGACGAAGCTTCATTGTCGATCTCTCCTAGTACAGTGGTTTCCATGCCGATGAATTTCATCGACGGGTTGGGCAAATCCGGCGGTGCCGGTTGCGGCCCGCTATGCGGGCCGCAGAAGACGGACTGTCAAACACGACAGCGACCTTGCGGTGACCGCTACATGCGGGCGACAAAAAATGATTTCAAGGGCGCATCGCTGATTTTTTTGAATTGAGAAATGAAAAAGGCATGCCTGCGCATGCCTTTTCTCCAGCGACCAAGCATCACTTGTCGCGGCGCTCCCACTCACCCTCAATCACATTGGGTCGCTGGGGCCCAGCATGGCGCTCTTGTTGCTGACGCAGGTCGTCGGCAAAAGCACGACGGCGCTGGGCCTGAGCCTCGACACGGCGCCCGACGAAATTGAGAAACAGCTTGCGCGACGGCGGAAACAACACCAGCAGCGCGACGATGTCGCTGAGAAAGCCCGGAAGGAACAGCAAGCCGCCAGCGACGGCCATCATCAGTCCCTGAAGCATTTCCTGCTCGGGCAGCTCGCCACGAGCCAACCGCTCACGTGCACGCCAGGCGGTGGCAAAGCCTGCCAGACGCAAGAGCAGGATGCCGGCCATGCCGCTGATGATCAGCAACAGGATGGTCGGCAATACGCCAATCGAGCTGCCGACCTTGATCAGCAACGCCAGCTCAGCCAGCGGAAACAAGAGAAACAGCAGTAAGAAAATACGCATCGATAGTCCTTGACGGAAGAACGGCTTCCGATCTCGTGTAGATGACGGCAGCCTGAACCGAATTCAACCCATAAAGGGAACAGGCTGTAACCGGATTATTCACCCCTGTGCTTACGTCAGGCTGAATCAGCGCCGCGCCATCGCCACCAACGCCTGCCGCACTGCGCCCGGATTGTCACAGGGATCTGGAAACGCCAGCCAGTGAATGGTCTGACCGATGCGCAGGTGGATACCCTCGCTGTCGATACCGACCATGATGGCTTCAGGTGCGGCCGGTAGGCCTGCTTGCTCGACGTAATGGGCGATCGCCGCGGCGTGGTCGTTGTTCATGTGATCGAGCATTTCGCTCTCGCCGCCGTTCGCCCGTGCAAATGGATTGGCCTGCGCCACGTCGTCCAACCAGTGGATCGCTCCAAAGCCCCCGATGTAGCGCCAACGCACCGGCTGAAGAACCCAGAAGTCGAAGTCATGTGCGCGGTGGTAATCGCTTGACTCAGGGAAATAACGGTAATAGCGCGCCGCCGCCGCGTCTATAGCCGGCGCATCTGTGAGCTTTCGCGCCTCAGCGAGCACCGTAAGCCGGCCGTTCGCTTGCACGTCTTCTGCACCGCGCTCGGCTACCAGCAACGAACACCGAGGGTCAGATTGAAGATTTTTCGTGTGTTGAGCAATTCGGCTGATCAGGATCAGCGGCCAGCCTTCCTCGCTCAGGCAGTACGGAACCGCCGAGCCGAAAGGAAATCCCGGCATGCTCCTGGAGTGCGTCGAGAGCACACCGCGGTATTCCTTGAGCAGGAGTTGTCGGGCATGCTTGGCGGTTTCAGCGCTCACGGGTGCTCCTGGAAAGCTTGTCTGGTTCAACGAGTCACCAGCATAACGTTTTCGCCAGCGGACGTCGTTTACCGGCTTCCTCATCTATCAAGAAGGAAAGGTGCATGCAGCTAAAAGACAAGGTCATCATTATCACTGGCGGCGGACAGGGTTTGGGACGTGCAATGGGCGAATACCTCGCCGGTAAAGGCGCGCAACTGGCCTTGGTCGATCTCAACCAGGATCGCCTCGACGAGGCGGTAGCCGCCTGCAAGAGCGCCGGAGGCGAAGCCCGCGCCTATCTGTGCAATGTTGCCAACGAAGAGCAGGTCAGCCACATGGTCGCCCAAGTGAGCGAGGACTTCGGCGCGCTGGATGGCCTGGTCAACAACGCCGGCATCCTGCGCGACGGCATGACCATCAAACTCAAGGATGGCGAACTGTCGAAAATGAGCCTCGCCCAGTGGCAGGCGGTGATCGATGTGAACCTGACCGGCGTGTTCTTATGCACCCGTGAGGTCGCGGCAAAAATGATCGAGCTCAAGCGCCAGGGTGCGATCGTCAATATCTCTTCGATCTCGCGCGCCGGCAATATGGGCCAGGCCAACTATTCGGCCGCCAAGGCCGGTGTCGCAGCGGATACGGTGGTCTGGGCCAAGGAACTGGCGCGCTATGGCATCCGTGTCGCCGGCGTCGCACCCGGATTTATCGAGACCGAGATGGTCGCCAGTATGAAGCCCGAAGCACTGGCAAAGATGACCGCTGGCATTCCACTTAAGCGGCTCGGCAAACCGATGGAGATCGCTCATTCGGTCGCCTACATCTTCGAGAACGACTATTACACTGGCCGCATCCTCGAACTGGATGGCGGGCTGCGGTTGTAATCCCCCCAAAAACGAAACCGGGCGCATGAGCGCCCGGTGTGCAACTGCCTCAGCTTACCAACCGATACCAAAGCCAATGCTGTAGTTGGTTTCGTCCAGATTGCTTTCGGCGCCGCTGACCAGATCCTTCTCGGCCTTCATATTAAGCGATGCCCAATCGGTCACCTTGTAACGCAACCCGATTTCGGCATCAAGTTGGTAGTCGGCGACATTTTCCAGCGGCTTGCCGATTTCACCATTGCTGAACAGCTCGAAAGTCTTGCCGACCAGATAGCGGTTGTAGTTCCACTTCATCGCGAGGGAGTAGAAGTCTGCAGTATTGCCGTTGGCGAACTCGTAGTCGCTGCGGTTGATCAGCGACGCCAGCGAGAAAGCGCCAAGCTCGTTGTCCCAGAACTGGTAACCAGGACCGGTACCAATGGTGCGCTGGCGCCGAACATCTTCAATCTTGTCGCGTTTATACTCCAATCGCCCTTGCCAGAACCAGTGCTCATCGAGGAAACGGTCAAGCGCGTATTCGGCATCCCAGTTGTCCGTTGAAGTCACACCGTCGCTGTATTCGCGGTTGTAGTTGCCGGTGCCGTTATGACGCCAGCGGCCATGCCGAGCCGAAGTCTTGAACGATATGTCGTAGTCGTCCGTGTCGGTTTCGGCACGCTTGTAGTCCATTGCTACGTCGACGTTACCTTTCCAGGTCAAATCCTGAACCAGCGGTTTCGGATGGATAATCTGCTGGATGCTGGATAATTCGACCGTACGCGGTGCCCCGCCGTTGCTGAGCGTGACCTTGCCATCGTCAGCGGCCTGAAGTGACTTGGCCACCTCTCCGGTGACGTCGTCCTGCTTGACCAACAGTTGCTGGTTGCTTTCCAGCGTCGCAACCTGACTCCACTTCACGGGTATCGAGCCGCCATAGTCGGTTTCGATCAACAATTTTCCACCATCGAGCACGCTGATCTTGCCGGTTAGGCGATCGCCATTCTTAAGCCAGACAGTGTCGGCGAGCGATGGCAAAGAGAAGAGCGAAAGTGACACGCAAAGCAGGGTTCTGGAGAACATAAAAGACTGAATATCTGCACAGATGGGGTTAGAAAGGCAGGCATTATCCCTATGCTTTGAATCACAGCAAGCACTGACCGTCGAATAGCAAACGAGTTCAGCCGTCAACGCAGCAAGCCTAATCGCACAGGACATTCCATGATCGAACAACCGCCTATGCTCGCGCCCGCTGCCGAAGCCGAATCGCGCCGGGCGGCTGTCTATCTGGTCATGGCGCAAATTCCCGAGGGCAAGGTGGTGAGCTACGGCGAACTGGCCAGCATGGCCGGGCTCGGTCGTGCGGCGCGTTGGGTTGGCAGGCTGATGTCGCAGTTGCCCGAGGGCACCCGCCTACCTTGGCATAGGGTAATCGCGGCCGGCGGACGACTCAGCTTGCCAGCGGGAACAGCCGCTGGACATGAGCAGCGTATGCGTCTGCGTGCCGAGGGGATAACCATCGTCAACGACCGCGTCGACATACGTCGGCATGGCTGGCATTGGGCGGAGCACAGCGGGTAGAGTGCGCGCTTCATGTCTATAACCGTCCTGTCATATGTCCCGTGAAACCTGGCGTACCGCCCTCGCCGCCTATGCCAGCCCCGCCTCACTGACGTTGCTGGTGCTTGGCTTCGCCGCAGGCCTCCCCGCTATCCTGGTGTTTTCCACGCTTTCGGTGTGGCTACGCGAAGCGGGCGTCTCGCGCGAAACGATCGGCTTCGCCAGCTGGATCAGCCTGGCCTATGCCTTCAAATGGGTCTGGTCGCCGATGCTCGACCAGTGGCGTCTGCCCTGGATTGGCGCGCTGGGGCGGCGCCGTTCGTGGTTGGTGCTGTCACAATCGGTGATTGCCATCGGCCTGGTCGGCATGGCGTTGTGCAACCCTCAATACAACCTGACCATGCTGATTGCGCTCGCTGTCGCGGTGGCTTTCGCCTCGGCGACTCAGGACATCGCCATCGACGCCTATCGCTTGGAGATTGCCGAGGACAAACTGCAGGCAACCCTGGCGGCGACCTATATGACGGGCTACCGGATCGCCATGCTATTGGCGAGCGCCGGCGCGCTGTTTCTCGCCGAATGGCTGGGTTCGACCAATATCGAGTACAGCCAGAGCGCATGGGCGACCACCTATATCGCCTTCGCGTTGCTGATTTTGCCGGGCCTGGTCACTAGCCTGCTTATTCCCGAGCCAGAAGGTGCTGCGCCGCTGCCCAACGAGCCCTCGAAGTACAGCTTCAACCACCAATTGGCGGGTGTCGGCTTGCTGCTGGTTCTGCTGGTATCCCTGCCGGCGATGATCAACGCGCTGATCGCACAGGCCTGGCCGCGTGCGACCTTGTATCTGTTGCTCATCATCGGTTCGCTGTCGCCCTGGGGCCGCGCGCTGCTGGTGCCCGTTCGACAGATGCTGCACCAGGCAGGCCAGCGCCAGCGCCCGCCGCGGTTCGATTTCGTCCATCAGGCTGTGTCGGTCATCGTGCTGATCATCCTGATGGTGTCGACCACCGGCATGTTCCAATCCTACTGGGGCGGTTACTGGCCGCGCGGCACCATGTACCTGTTGATCTGCTGGGGCTGTCTCTCCGGCCCAGGACGGATACTGATGGGACCCGTCCTGACGCCGATCACCGATTTCATCTTCCGCTACCGCTGGCAGGCGCTGCTGCTGTTGGGGCTGATCGCCACCTACCGGATGTCCGACACCGTAATGGGGGTCATGGCTAATGTCTTCTACATTGACCAGGGCTTCAGCAAGGATCAGATCGCCAGCGTCAGTAAGCTGTTCGGGCTGATCATGACCCTGCTCGGGGCTGCTTTTGGGGGCCTTTTGATCGTGCGCTTCAATATACTGCCCATCCTGTTCGTCGGTGGCCTTGCGTCCGCTGCAACCAACCTCATGTTCATGCTGTTGGTGGAAATGGGCGCCAACCTGAACATGCTGATCGTCACCATCTCCTGCGACAACTTCAGCGGAGGTCTGGCCTCCACCGCCTTTGTCGCCTACCTGTCGAGCCTCACCAACCTGAAATTCTCGGCCACGCAGTACGCGCTGCTGAGCTCGTTGATGTTGTTGTTGCCACGGCTATTGGGCGGCTATTCCGGTGTCATGGTCGAGCACCTCGGGTACAGCGACTTCTTTCTGGTCACCGCATTGCTCGGTGTGCCGACGCTGGTACTTATCGCCTGGCAGTGGTCACGCAGCCGCAGGCAGCTGGAGCCGGGCGATCCCATGGCCAGTACTGAGCGAAGCTAAAAAGAAAGCCGGCAGCATTGCCGGCTTTGCTTTCCTTGGCTGGGCCTTAGCTCTGCTGGACCAGATGCACCACACGTTGCGGAAACGGTATGCCAATTCCCGCCTCGTCGAAGCGCTCCTTGACCCGCTCGGTGAAGCCGAAGGTCACCGGCCAGAAGTCGCCTGTGGCAACCCACACCCGCAGAGACAAATTGACCGAGCTGTCAGCCAGTGCAACGACGTGCACCACGGGTTCGGGATCGCGCAGCACACGTTCGTCTTCGGCGATTTCCAGCAGAATCTTACGTGCCAGCTTGATATCGGCGCCGTAATCGATGCCGATGTTTATGTCTGCGCGACGACGCGGCTCACGGGAATAGTTGGTGATGTGTCCGTTGGACAGGCTGCCGTTGGGCACCACGATGGTCTTGTTATCGCCCGACTTGAGTACGGTATGGAAGATCTGGATCGCATGCACTGTACCGGCCACGCCCTGGGCTTCGATCCACTCGCCGACGCGTATCGGACGGAAGACCAGAATCAGCACGCCCCCGGCGAAGTTGGCCAGACTGCCCTGCAAGGCCAAGCCAATCGCCAGGCCGGCGGCACCTATCACTGCAATGAAGGATGTCGTCTCGACGCCGATCATCGATGCCACGCTGATCAGCAATAGCGCTTTAAGAATGATGCTCGACAGGCTTTCGATGAACCCGTGCAGCGAGGGGTCGACCTGACGGCGGTTCAATATGCCACCGACCTTGCCGACTAGCTTACTGATCAGCCACCAGCCCAACAGGAAGGTGAAAAGCGCTAGCGTCACTTGAGCACCGTACTGAATGACAATCGGCAACCAGGCCTCGGAAAGCTCGACGAGATAATCGACACTGAAATCCATTGGATGGAGTCTCCTTTTTGGGGCACCGAGCCTCCGGCTGCGCGGAATCGCTCGGCTAAAACGGGGAAGGCACGCGCACGTGCGGTAATTTAGTCGCGGAAGTTATTGAATTGCAGTGGCATGCCGAAGTCCTTTGCCCGCAGCAAGGCAATGGCTTCCTGCAGATCGTCGCGCTTCTTGCCGGTCACTCGAACCTGTTCACCCTGGATAGCCGCTTGCACCTTGAGCTTGGCATCTTTGATATGGGCGACGATCTTCTTGGCGAGTTCCTTGTCGATGCCTTCGCGCAGCACGACGTCTTGCTTGACCGATTTGCCGGACGGATAGGGATCCTTGAATTCCAGACACTGAATATCGATCTTGCGCTTGACCAGGCTCAGCTTGAGGATCTCCAGCATCTGCTCCAGCTGGAAATCGGCATCGGCAGTCAGATGGATCGTCAGCTCCTTGAGCTCAAAAGTACCTTTACCGCGCAGGTCGTAACGCCGGTCCAGTTCCTTGAGGGCATTGTCGACGGCATTGGTGACTTCGTGTTTGTCCAGTTCTGACACCACGTCGAACGAGGGCATGGGCTTCCTCCTATAAAAAACGGCGCAACGGTGTGATCCAGCGCGCTTAGCTTGACGGTTCAAATGGGCCATCATTATAACTGTTCAAGCCAATGACGCCCCGCTACCTGGCGTTACGGCACTCCTCTTTCTCCGAGCCCCATGAATGCCCAACCCTCAACTCAGCATCCTGGTGGTCGACGACGCCAAGTTTTCCAGCGTGATGATCGGTCGTGTGCTGTCCAAAGCCGGTTACGAAGACGTTCGCTTCGCCAATAGCGCCAGCGCTGCGCTGGAACTGATCGAGCAGCGCCCTGCGAACGTTCTGCTCGCCGATTGGCTGATGCCGGAAATGGACGGCCTGGAGCTGACTGCCCAGGTGCGTCAGCAGGATGAAATGTCCGATCATTACACCTACATCATCCTCCTGACCGGGCGCGACGGTCAGGACGTGCTGAGCAAAGCCTTCGATCACGGCGTGGATGACTTCATTGGCAAGTCGGTCATGAACGACCAATTGGTACCTCGTATATATGCGGCCGATCGCCTCTGTGGCTCGCTACAACGACTGATGCGGGAAAACCGCCTGCTGACCGAGAACATCGCCAGACTGGAACAACGCAACCTGATCGATCCGGTCACCGGGCTCGGGAATACCCGATACCTTCATCAGCGGCTCGCCGACAGCATGCGCCAGATCGAAAGCCGTGGTGGGGCGCTGTGTTACCTGGTAATAGGCCTGCCGGAGATTTATAGCCAACGGCAGCGCTACGGCGAGCAGTTTCACCAGGAGCTGCTTCGAGGTGTGGCCAGACGCTTGCAGCAACTGGTGCGCCCGCTGGATGTGCTCACCTGCCTGGATGAGGGGCATTTCGGTCTACTCACCCTCGTCGACGATCTACGCGGCTGCTCGCCGAGCAGTTTCAAACGTTTACACGATGGCCTTAACCTCAAGGCGTTCAAGACCAGCGAGGGCTTTATCTCGATCAAGGCCGGCATCGGTCTGGTCAGCCTCGATGCGAGCACCCTGCCCGCCCAGCCCCGCGCAATCACCGACCGCGCCGAGACCCTGTTACCCAACGCATACGCGACCGGACGTATCGTGCCCCTGCGTTACGCACAGCCAGCCTGATGACCACCGCCTGGCATGTTCTTGGCGCTGGCAGCCTTGGGGGGCTCTGGGCAACGCGGCTGTTTCGCGCCGGCGTACCAGTGCGGATCATCCTGCGCACTTCGGAACGGCTCGCCGATTACCACGCCGCAGGTGGCCTGGGCCTGGTCGAGGATGGGCAGCTGCATGTCTATCCCGTGCCGGTGGAGCTGCCTGATGCCAGCGCACCGATAAGGCGACTGCTGGTCGCCTGCAAGGCCTACGATGCCGAAGCCGCCATAGCCGGGGTGGCGCCGCGACTGATCAAAGGAGCGGAAATTCTCCTGTTACAGAATGGGCTGGGAAGCCAGCAAGCCATTGCCGAGCGCTGGCCGAAAAGCCGCTGCGTATTCGTCTCCAGCACCGAAGGGGCTTATCGTCAGGCTGATTTCCGTATCGTCCACGCTGGCCAAGGACATAACTGGCTGGGCGGACCTGACCATAGCGTCCTGCCCTCATGGCTCGCCGAGCTGGGCGCCGCCGGCATCCCCTACGCCTGGGCGGACGATATCCTTGGCAAGCTGTGGCGCAAGCTGGCGATCAACTGCGCTATCAATCCGCTAACCGTTCTGCATGACTGCCGCAACGGCGAATTACTGACTCACCGCATATTGGTCCATGGACTCTGTACCGAACTCGGTGAGCTGCTTCGGGTTTGCAACCAGGCTGAGGCCGCCGATGGGCTCGAAGACGACGTGCTGCGCGTAGCAGAAGCGACAGCCAACAACTACTCATCGATGCAGCAAGACGTACGAAGCGGGCGCCGGACCGAGGTCAGCTTCTTGCTGGGCCAAGCTTGTCGCACCGCGCAGCAGCACGGTCTTCGGACGCCCGAACTGTGCGGGTTGCTCGAGCGGCTCCAGGCGTTCCTGCGTCATCACCGATTGCCCGCGGACTGAGGCACCGCTACCCTGCTGAAACACCCTTCTTCCGTGCCTGTCATGACCCTGCGCCAGCGCCTTGAAAATCTCCCGGTCGGCCGCAAGTTGCTGGTCGCCCTGCTCGTACTGCTTGCTGCAGTGCTGCTGGTGTCCAACCTGGCCTTCATCAGCGCGGCCTATTGGATCTCCCGCCAGAGCGTCGCGCCTCAGGCGATGCACACACTCGGCGCTCTACTCGCGACCCCCGAACTGAGCGATCGCGCACTGAGATCCGCAACGGCCGCCGATGAGCTGCTGCAGAAGCTGAACGACTACGCCCCGCTGCGTGCAGCCGTGGTCTACGACAGCGCCGGTAGGCGCCTGGCACAGTTGTATCGCGGCGATCCGCTCGATCTCCCGCAGCAGGTCAGCGAAATGCCGACATGGCAGAAAACCGAGATGCGCGCCAACCTGCTAGTGGAGCTGCCGCAAACCTCAGGGCCTCCGGGTTATCTGCTAATCATTGCCAGCAGCGAACTGCCCGGGGCTTTCTATACCGGCACCCTGACTGCCAGTCTCGCCATTCTGCTGGCCAGTCTGCTGCTCTGGGCGTTGGTGGCCCGACAGATCCGCCAGGCGATTACCCGTCCGATCCGCGACCTCGAAGCCCTCTCCCGCCAGGTCACGCGCGAAGAAAACTATTCCCTGCGGGCGACGGCGAAAAACCAGGATGAAATTGGCCATCTGGCCGATGCCTTCAACACGATGCTTTCGCGCATGGAGGCACGCGAACAGCAACTCAAGCGTGCCCGCGACGATGCTCAGGATGCGTTCGACCACGCCCAGGGCCTGGCGGAGGAAACCCGTCATTCCAACCGTAAGCTCGAGCTGGAAGTACAGGTTCGCAGCAAGATCGAGAAGAAGCTCACCGGCTTTCAGAACTACCTCAACAGCATCATCGATTCGATGCCCTCGGTGCTCATCGCACTGGACGAACAACTCTATGTGACTCAATGGAATCAGCAGGCCAGTGCGCTCTCCGGCACCTCCATTGATGACGCACTGAACCAACCCGTATTCATCGCCTTCGAGCCACTGAAACCCTTCCTGACTCAGATTCGCCGAACCTCCGAACGCCACCAGGTGGAGAAGATCGAGCGAGTCACCTGGATGTTCAACGACGAGCTCCGCCACTACGCGCTGACGCTTTATCCGTTGATGGGCGGCGGTGGCCGCGGCGTGGTGATCCGCATCGACGACATCACCGAGCGCATCAATATGGAAGAAATCATGGTGCAGTCGGAAAAGATGCTGTCGGTGGGTGGCCTTGCCGCGGGCATGGCGCACGAGATCAATAATCCCCTGGGGGCTATTCTGCATAATGCGCAAAACATCCGCCGACGCCTGTCGCCGGATCTGGAGCGAAACCGCGACGCCGCCGCCGAAACCGGCGTACAGCTGGAAGCCGTGAATCAATACCTGCAGCAGCGGGAAATCCCGCAATTACTCGATGGGATTCAACAGGCCGGCTCGCGCGCAGCCAAGATCGTCAGCCATATGCTGAGCTTCAGTCGCCTGAGCAACCGGCAACTGGCCGAGTGCCAACTGACCGTGCTGATCGATCAAGCGCTGGAGATCGCGGGCAGTGATTTCGCACTGCTAGACGGCTTCGATTTCCGTTCCATCGAGATCATCCGTGACTTCGATCCGCAAGTAGACCGCGTGCCCTGTATCGGTAACGAAGTCGAACAGGTGCTACTGAACCTGCTGAAAAACGCCGCGCAGGCCATCCACCAAAAACCGGATCGTGGCCGCGGGCTGATCACCCTGCGTACGCGCCTGAATCCACCGTGGGCCGAGATCCAGGTGGAAGACAACGGCGGCGGAATTCCCGAACACATACGCAAGCGAATCTTCGAGCCTTTTTTCACCACCAAAGAGGTGGGTCAGGGAACCGGCTTGGGTCTTTCCGTTTCGTATTTCATCATCACCAATAATCACAAGGGCCAGATGGAGGTTCAAAGCAGGCCGGATCAGGGGACCGTTTTTACCCTGCGCCTGCCGCTGGCATCGACCCCCGACACTAATTGAAGCTGAAACAGGGAAGCCATCGATGGGCAATCGACTCTCCAAGATCTACACCCGCACCGGCGACGCTGGCGAAACCGGCCTGGCCGATGGGCGCCGCGTCCCCAAGGATCATCCGCGAATCGAAGCCATGGGCGAGATCGATACGCTCAACAGCCAGCTGGGTCTGCTGCTCGCCGAGCTGGCCGAAGCCCAGGCACGCTGGCCGGATCTGGCTGAACTGATCGAAGTCCTGAGTCCTTGCCAGCACCGTCTGTTCGACCTGGGCGGTGAGTTAGCGATGCCGGATTATCAAGCGTTGACCGACGCCGAGGTGGCCCGTCTTGAGGCAGCGATCGACCAATGGAATGCCGAACTCGGACCGCTCGAGGATTTCATCATGCCGGGTGGCACGCGATTGATCGCGCTCGCGCATCTATGTCGCAGCATGGCTCGCACTGGCGAAAGGCGCTGTCAGCAGCTCAATGCAACCGAGCCGCTGCGTCCCGTCGGGCTGGCCTATCTCAATCGCCTGTCGGATCTGTTCTTCGTGGTTGCTCGGCTGATCGCGCGTCGCCAAGGCTGCGCCGAAATTCTCTGGCATGCCGCCAGCGCGCCAGACAGTACCGATGCCTGAACGAAGCGCAGATCGGCGCGAACGCTTCCGTAACGGGCTGCACGCAGCCTGGGAAGCATTTGTCGTTCTGCTGGTATGCATCAATCTCGGGTTGATCGTGTTCGACAGCCTGTTCAACGTACCACTGGTCAATCAGGTCTTTGCCGAATGGTTGCCCACGCTGCACCAGCGCTACGACACGCTGATTCACCGCAACTTCCAACTGATTGATCTCGGCTTCGTCGCCGTATTTGTGCTCGACGTGCTTCTCGGCTGGACCGTTGCCCTGTTCGAGCGGCGTTACGCGCGCTGGTACTACTATCCTTTCGCCCACTGGTACGACGTGCTCGGTTGTATACCGCTGAGCGGTTTCCGCTGGCTGCGTATTTTGCGGGTCGGCAGCTTGCTGATTCGGCTACAACGTCTGGGTCTGATCGATATTCGTCAATGGGCGATCTTCGGCCTGGTCTATCGCTACTATTCGCTCTTGCTCGAAGAGTTGTCCGATCGCGTCATGGTTCGGCTGTTCAGCCGTATGCAGCAAGAAATAGGCGCCAGCGATGACCTGTCCCGAAGGCTGCTTGAGGAAGTGGTGAGGCCGCGCAAGGAGCGACTGCTCGACGATCTGTCTCGACGCCTGAACGGCATGTTGGAGGGCGGCTACCGGGATAACCGTGGCGCCATCGAAGGCTACGTCGGCGGACTGATCCATCAGGCGCTGGCGAATAACCCCGAAGTGAGCCGCCTGCGTCGCCTACCGTTGGGTGACCGGGTCGCCGAAACGTTGGACGAAGCCCTCACCGACATCGCGGCACGGCTACTAAAGGGTGCGATAGATGGCCTGCAGGGCGCTCAATTCCAGCGATTGGCCCGCAATCTGGCCGACGAATGCTTCGAGGCCTGGGTTTACCAGGACGAGAACACTGATCTCGCGCTGGAAGAATTGCTGGTCGATGTTATAGAAGTGCTCAAGCAGCAAGTGCTCGACCGACGCTGGAGCCGCTTTGTCGGGCCCATCGAGCCGCCAACCCCACCGGGCTAGACTCCGTTACTGGCCACGTAGCGAAACATCAACAGGCCCTAACACGACTTCGCGGCAGCCGGACCGTGCTGTTGATCGATACGCGCACCGACAACCATCTCAGTGGCCCAGTTGACGAGGATATCCGTATAGGCCTTTTGGCAGCTTTCATTGGCCAACGCATGATCGGCGCCGAGGATGATGCGGTGGGTCAGCGAGTGGGTCTGCTGAAAGGCCGCCCGATAACTCATGATCGTGCTGTGCGGGACCAGGTGATCGTGTTCCGACTCGACGATCAGCACATCGCCGCGAAACTTGGCGCAAGCTGCCAACGCTCGGTTCTCCTCTGGAGCTACCCGTCGGCCACGCAGCTGATTGAGCCTGTCGCGATTCAGCTGTCGCTTGGGCACCGTCCAGTCATCATCGCCGTATAGGGCCGGCACACGCATTGCCAGCCATCTGACCGGTCGCCAGGATGTGAGCAATGCGGCCAGATAGCCGCCATAACTGGTGCCCACCACAGCGATTGCCGAGGGGTCGATGTTCGGGTGCTGCGCCAGCAGATCGTAAGCCGCCAGCAGGTCGCGCAGATTCTGCTCGCGCGTGACGGTCTGCTGTTGCGCCAAAGTCAGGGCATGACCACGCAGGTCGAACGACAGGCAGATGCAACCTAGCCCAGCGATGCCGCGAGCGCGTGCCAGATCGCGTTCCTGGCTGCCGCCCCAGCCATGCACGAAGAGTACGCCCGGCAATTTTGTCGGAGGCGACAGGAAGGTGCCGGCAATGTGTTCGTCATCTACAAGGATGTCCACGCTTTCACTCTGGGTTGCCATAATCCTCCACCAATGCGTATTTGGTTATGAAACCGACTTCAGCGTCGTCACCGCGAAACAGCACGGTCGCACTTTCAGGGACGGTCGACTCACCGTAAAGCTCGACCGATGACGCATGAACGACCTTCCCGCCTTTGCCTTGGGCGAATACCTCCAGCGCCGCGACCTCCGCACTGCTGGCGCCGCCGATCCGCCAGGACTGCTCCAGCACGCCGGAACAGGCACGCCCTCGGCTATCGATGCCCTGAGCGATGTCGTAGTTGCGCCGAGAGGCATAGAAGTTACGAAAGCAAGCCGACGCGGCGGCGTCATAGACTTGAGCCTGAGAGATGGCAAGACGGGTCGTTTCCGGCAGATCCAGATCCAGCAGCGTATCGAAATCGCCGTCGACGACCAGTAGATCCGAACCACCGTAAACGGTCACACCTGCATTGTCAGGGGTAAGACGCTGGGTCCCGTAATAGCTCAGGATTCGTCCCGCAGCGCTTATCTGCCCCACACTGAACGTGGTCACATGTTCCAGGTTTGCCTCGAGGACCAGCCCGTATTGAGCCAACTCAGCTTCGTCCAGCCCCCCCAGTACATGATCCAGTGCCTGAACCGTGGTCACCCGTTCCTGTCCGCGACCACCGGTGGCCCGTACCGGTTTGATTCGCAGTGCCCCTTCGTTCAGCAGACGCCGCCCAGCCTCACGCGCATCATGCAGGGAGAACACACTGTAGCCGGGCAAAACGCTGCCCGTGACGCGCCGGGAGAACTCTCGCGACCAGCCAATGGGCGAGTCGGCATCTGGGCGTACCAGAGGATGGGTAATCGCCTTGGTTTCGATAAATGCATGCGGTACGACACCGCCAAACAAGTCCCGCTCGCCCTCCAACCCCAACTCGCGTGCCAGGCTGGAGCCAACCACGGTGCTGGAAGGCACGAAATAGAGCGGACACGCATAGCTGGTCTCTCGGTCGTATTCACCGAGAAAGGCCAGCCCTTGCAGCGCTGCCAACCGTTTGGCGAGTTGCTCGTGCACAACCTTTTCGTGCTCGGGCTCGTTGGCTCGATTGGTCAGGGTTACCACAGCCCCCCGGGCGTCTTGCGGGGTATCCGCACTCTTCATAGGTGGACTCGCTCCATGGACTACAGGTACATGTACGACGAAGTGTCGATAGACGCTCCCGTCGCTCGTTTCCACCCGACCAAAGCGGATCCGGTGTATCGAATAGACCCCCGATTTACGCTATCTATCCTGCAACCCAGCCCGCTGCGACCCGACACCAGCCCTCGAAAACAAAAAAGGGGAGCAGATTCGCATCTGCCCCCCTTACCGTTAGCGCTTCGCTCAGTCGTCGACGGAGCTACGTATTAGGTGGTCGAAGGCACTCAGCGAGGCCTTGGCCCCTTCGCCGACAGCAATGACGATCTGCTTGTACGGCACGGTGGTGACATCACCAGCGGCGAAGATACCTGGCAGCGAGGTCTCGCCACGTGCATCGACGATGATCTCGCCACGCGAGGTCAGCTCCACGGTGCCTTTCAGCCAGTCGGAGTTGGGCAGCAAGCCGATCTGCACGAAGATGCCTTCGAGTTCCAGGCTGTGGAATTCGCTGGAGTTGCGATCCTTGTAAGTCAGGCCGGTGACTTTCTTGCCGTCGCCGATAACTTCGCTGGTCAGCGCGCTGGTGATCACGGTGACGTTAGGCAGGCTGTGCAGCTTCTTCTGCAGCACGGCATCGGCGCGCAGCTGGCTGTCGAACTCGAGCAGGGTCACCTGAGCGACAATACCGGCCAGGTCGATGGCCGCTTCCACACCCGAGTTGCCACCACCGATCACCGCCACACGCTTGCCCTTGAACAGCGGGCCGTCGCAATGCGGACAGTAGGCGACGCCTCGGCCGCGGTATTCCTGCTCGCCCGGCACGTTCATTTCGCGCCAACGCGCACCGGTCGCCAGGATCAGTGTCTTGGCTTTTAGCGAAGCGCCGCTCTCCAGTTTGATCTCATGCAGATCGCCTTGGCTCGAGGCCGGAATCAGTGCCGCGGCACGCTGCAGATTCATGATGTCGACGTCGTATTCACGCACGTGGTTTTCCAGCGCGCGGGCCAGTTTCGGGCCTTCGGTTTCGTTGACCGAGATGAAGTTCTCGATGGCCATGGTGTCCAGCACCTGACCGCCGAAACGCTCAGCCGCAACACCGGTACGGATGCCCTTGCGCGCGGCATAAATGGCCGCAGCGGCGCCGGCAGGCCCGCCGCCAACGACGAGCACGTCAAAGGCGTCCTTGGCGCTGAGCTTCTCAGCGTCACGCGCCGAGGCGCCGGTGTCGAGCTTGGCGAGGATCTCTTCCTCACCCATGCGACCCTGGCCGAACAGTTCGCCGTTGAGGTAAATGCTCGGCACCGACATGACCTGGCGAGCGGTAACCTCCTCCTGGAACAGCGCACCGTCGATGGCGACGTGGCGGATGTTCGGGTTGAGCACGGCCATCAGGTTCAACGCCTGGACCACGTCCGGGCAGTTCTGGCAGGACAACGAGAAGTAGGTTTCGAAGTTGTATTCAACATCGAGGTTCTTGATCTGCTCGATGATGTCCGGCGCGGTCTTGGACGGATGCCCGCCGACCTGCAGCAGTGCGAGCACCAGGGAGGTGAACTCATGCCCCATCGGAATGCCGGCGAAGCGCAGGCTGATATTGCCGCCGATGCGGTTGAGCGCGAACGACGGACGACGATCATCATTGCCATCGGCGCGCAGGGTGATCTTGTCGCTCAGGCTGGCGATTTCTTCCAGCAGGCTAAGCATTTCCTGGGATTTGGCACCGTCATCGAGGGACGCGACGATCTCGAACGGCTGGGTGACCTTTTCCAGGTAGGTTTTCAGTTGCGTTTTGAGATTGGAGTCCAACATGAGCAGCGATCCCCTTCTTGCAGAATTCAGGTAATAAAACGCCCGGACGGTTCACGCCCAGGCGTTTGGTGTAGCGGATCGGTCAATGATCCTAAACGCGGGAAGGAAGCGCTGCGCCTGGGCGCAGCATTTCCGGTCCGTATTTAGATCTTGCCAACCAGATCCAGCGAAGGTGCCAGAGTGGCTTCGCCTTCCTTCCACTTGGCCGGGCAAACTTCGCCCGGGTGAGCGGCGGTGTACTGAGCGGCTTTCAGCTTACGCAGGGTCTCGGAAACGTCGCGAGCGATCTCGTTGGAATGAATCTCAACGGTCTTGATCACCCCTTCCGGGTTGATCAGGAAGGTGCCACGCAGGGCCAGACCTTCTTCAGTGATGTGTACGCCGAAGGCGTTGGTCAGCTGGTGCGTCGGGTCGCCGATCAGCGGGAACTGAGCCTTGCCGACAGCAGGGGAAGTCTCGTGCCAAACTTTGTGCGAGAAATGGGTATCGGTAGTGACGATATACACTTCAGTGCCGGCCTTCTGGAAATCGGCGTAGCTGTTGGCAGCATCTTCGATCTCGGTCGGGCAGTTGAAGGTGAACGCCGCCGGCATGAAGATCAGTACCGACCACTTGCCCTTCAGGGATTGTTCAGTGACTTCGATGAACTTGCCGTTATGGAACGCATTGACTTTAAACGGCTGGACTTGGGTGTTGATCAGAGACATCTACTAACTCCTTGGAGGTCGAAAATTTAACGGGGCTAACGATAGCGCAACTGAGCACATACGGTTAATTGATTAAGAAAATTGCATCGATATAATTTTGCTATCGACGTTACATCCTCGTCTATGAGGGCATCGAATACGACAATGGCATCGACCTGCAATTCGAAACGGGCTGTCGGACCATTGAGAACTTCTTGTGGCCAGTGCCAAAAGTTATTCGTTTCACTGCGGCCAGAACGCCCGAATGGCTGCGACGCCCTGGCCGCCCGCACTGAAGACCTGCATTAGATCGGCTCGGCCAAGGCCGCCCAGTAGATAAGCAGGCTGGTTAAAGCCTACCAGCAAGTCAGCGACGCGTGGCCACCCCAAAGGCTGCGCGCCGGCGTGGGTGGCAGTATGAAGGACCGGCGAAAGCGTGATGAAGTCGACTCCCATTGCCATGGCTAGTTCCAGCTCAGCGGCATCATGGCAGGACGCCGCGAGCCATTGCCCTACCGGCACTGGCCTCCCCTGCCCGGCATGCCGTCGCACCTGCTCGGCCGTCAGATGCCAACCGGCTCCGGGAAACTCGCCCAGCCACTCCAGAGGACCCTTCAGCATCAGCTGAGCACGTCCGGCGCACATGGCCATAACGTCAGCCGCCAGCACTCGGTAATCGACCGGAGACAGGGATGGTGCACGCAACTGGATCAGCCGAAAGCCGGCATCCAGTGCCCGCGACAATCCGTTCAGCAGCTGTTGCGCAGAAAACTCGTCAGGGGTAATCAGGTAGCGATCCGGCAAACGCGCGGCAGCGATGATGGGCCGGTTCGCCGCCGGAAAGCTGTAGCTCGGCAAATCCGCAGCCTCTACCCAGGCCAGTGGCTGACCCTCGGCCCCGTGCGGCTCGCCAGTGAATGCCGACACTTCCCAGACATCCAGCAAAACCTGTTTGTCCGGATAGTCGTGACGCACCTGAATCAGCGGCCTCGCCGCCGTCACACCGATACCCAACTCCTCCGCCAGCTCACGAACGAGCGCGGCCTCGGTGGTCTCACCTTCCTCGACCTTGCCTCCGGGAAACTCCCACAGCCCGCCCTGGTGCTTGTCGAGGGGGCGCCTGGCGATCAGCACCCGGCCGTCGCTGCAGCGGATCACCCCGGCAGCCACATGGAGTCGTTTCATGCTTGAGCTCCAAGCCAAACACTGCAATCGCCGGTCTCAAGCCGGCGCACGAATAGCGCGTGTAGCTTGAAGCCTGTGGCTTGCCGCTGCGCCTCAGGTCCGATATTCGGCATTGATTCGCACGTACTCGTGGGACAGGTCGGTCGTCCAGATGGTCTCACTGCAGCTGCCACGCCCCAGCTCGATACGGATCTCTATTTCTTCCTCGGCCATTACCGCAGCGCCCTGTTCTTCGGTATAGCTTGGCGAACGGCCGCCTTGGCTAGCGATGCATACAGCCCCTAGATAGACATCGACCTTGCTCACGTCCAGATCGGCCACGCCAGCACGGCCGACTGCCGCGAGAATACGCCCCCAGTTCGGATCGGAAGCGAACAGCGCCGTCTTGATCAGCGGCGAGTGCGCGACGGCATAGCCGACATCGAGGCATTCCTGATGGTTCTGGCCGCCGTTGACGATGACTGTGACGAATTTGGTCGCGCCTTCGCCGTCCCGGACGATGGATTGCGCCACGTCCATGCTCACCTCGAACACGGCTTGCTTGAGTTTTTCGAACAACTCGCCACTGGTCTTGGTGACTTCCGGCAGCGCCGCCCGGCCAGTCGCCACCAGCATGCAGCAATCATTGGTCGACGTATCGCCATCGATCGTAATGCGGTTGAAGGACTTGTTCGCGGCGTCGCGCAGCAGATCCTGCAGGACGGGCTGGGCGACCTTGGCGTCCGTGGCGATATAGCCGAGCATGGTGGCCATGTTCGGTCGGATCATGCCGGCGCCTTTGGAAATACCGGTCACGGTAACCGTGACACCGTCGTGCTCGAACTGGCGGCTTGCGCCCTTGGGCAAGGTATCGGTCGTCATGATGCCGGTTGCCGCTTCGGCCCAGTGGTTTTCGTCCAGGTCCGCTACCGCGGCGGGCAGCGCGGCCTCGATTTTCTCGACCGGCAGCGGCTCGCCGATCACGCCTGTGGAGAATGGCAGAATGGATTTTTCGTCACAGCCGGTCAGCTTCGCCAGACTGGCACAGCTGCGCATCGCCGCCTGCATGCCAGGCTCACCCGTACCGGCGTTGGCGTTGCCAGTGTTGGTCAGCAGATAGCGAACCGCTCCCTGCGCCCGTTGTTTGGCCAAGGTCACCGGTGCGGCGCAGAACGCATTCAAAGTGAACACGCCGGCGACGGTCGATCCTTCGGCACAGCGCATCACTACCACGTCCTTGCGCCCCGGTCGCTTGATGCCGGCCGAGGCAATGCCCAGCTCGAAACCGGGGACAGGATGCAGAGTAGGTAAGGAACCAAGACCGACAGCCATTGATGCACTCCTTAAAACGATTGGATGGCCTTCAGCCACCGTGAAAAACGCGGAGAAAAACGCCGCGAGCGGCTAGGCCGGTCGCGGCGCGGGTCATATCGGACGGAACCGGTTATTGAACCTGTCCGTGACAGTGTTTGTATTTCTTGCCGGAGCCACAGGGACAAGGCTCGTTGCGCCCGATCTTCTGCTCGGTGCGCACGGGCGCTGCCGCTGTGGCCACACCACCCTCTGCATCCGGCTCTTCGTCAGACTGCTCCAGCGCCGACACCTCGGCATGTTGGAACTGCATGCGCTGCGCCAGTTCTTCGGCTTCGCGGCGCAGACGCTGCTCTTCCTCCACCGGATCTTCTCGGCGGACCTGGACATGGGAAAGGACGCGGATGCTGTCACGCTTGATCGATTCGAGCAGATCCTGAAACAGCGCGAAGGACTCTCGCTTGTATTCCTGCTTGGGATTCTTTTGAGCATAACCGCGAAGATGGATGCCGTGACGCAGATGATCCATCGTCGACAAATGGTCTTTCCACAAATCGTCAAGAACGCGCAGCACGATTTGCTTCTCGAACGTGCGTAGCGCCTCGGCGCCAGCCAGCTCTTCCTTCTCGTTGTAAGCGGTGATCAAGGCCTCGAGGATTCGCTCGCGCAGGGTTTCCTCGTACAGCTTCTCGTCGTCGTCGAGCCACTGCTGGACTGGCAGGCGCGTACCGAAATCGCTGTACAGCACCGCTTCCAGCCCGGCGATGTCCCACTGCTCCGGCAACGACTGCGGCGGGATGTGCTGGTTGATCGCATAATCCAGCGCCTCGCGGCGGAAATCGCTGATGGTTTCACCGATTTCATCGGCGGCCAGCAGGCTGTTGCGCATGTGGTAAATGACCTTGCGCTGCTCGTTGGCGACATCGTCATACTCGAGCAACTGCTTGCGCATGTCGAAGTTACGCCCCTCGACTTTGCGCTGAGCCTTCTCGATGGCATTAGTGACCATGCGATGTTCAATGGCCTCGCCAGACTCCATGCCTAGGGCCTTCATGAAATTCTTCACCCGGTCCGAGGCGAAGATGCGCATCAGGCTGTCTTCCAGCGACAGGTAAAAACGGCTCGAACCGGCATCGCCCTGACGACCGGCGCGGCCACGCAGCTGGTTGTCGATACGCCGCGACTCGTGACGTTCAGACGCAATCACATGCAAGCCGCCAGCTTCCAGCACCGCCTGGTGGCGCTTCTGCCAATCGGCCTTGATCTGCGCGACCTGCTCGTCGGATGGGTTTTCGAGCGCCGCGACTTCGACTTCCCAGTTCCCGCCCAGAAGGATGTCGGTACCGCGACCGGCCATGTTGGTAGCAATGGTCACGGCCCCGGGGCGCCCGGCCTGGGCGATGATTTCGGCTTCCTTGTCGTGGTGTTTGGCGTTGAGCACCTTGTGCTCGATACCTTCCTTCTGCAGCAACTGCGACACGTATTCCGAACTTTCGATCGTCGCGGTGCCGACCAACACCGGACGGCCATTGTTCTGGCAGTCCTTGATGTCGGTAATGATCGCGGCGAACTTCTCTTCCTGGGTCAGATAGACCAGGTCGTTGTAATCCTTGCGCGCCAGCGGCTTGTTGGTCGGGATGACCATGACCGGCAGGTTGTAGATCTGCATGAATTCGAACGCTTCGGTATCGGCGGTGCCGGTCATGCCGGAAAGCTTCTTGTACAGACGGAAGTAGTTCTGGAAGGTAGTGGATGCCAGGGTCTGGCTTTCCGGCTGGATCGGCAGGCCTTCCTTCGCTTCGATGGCCTGATGCAAACCTTCGGAAAGACGACGACCCGGCATAGTACGACCGGTGTGTTCATCAATCAGCAGAACCTGATTGTTCTGCACGATGTACTCGACGTTGCGATGGAACAGTTTGTGCGCGCGCAAGCTGGAATAGACGTGGGTCAACAGGCCGAGGTTATGAGCCGAGTAAAGACTTTCGCCTTCCGCCAGCAGTCCGGCCTTGGTCAGCATTTCCTCAACGAACTGGTGACCGGCCTCGTTCAGCTCGACCTGCCGGGTCTTCTCGTCGACAGTGAAGTGCCCTTCCTGCGTGACGACACCTTCTTCTTCCTCGATGTGCTGCTTGAGCAATGGAATCAGCTGATTGATCTGCTGATAGAGCTTGGAGCTGTCTTCGGCCTGACCGGAAATGATCAGCGGCGTACGGGCTTCGTCGATGAGGATCGAATCCACCTCGTCGATAACTGCGAAATTGAGTTCGCGCTGGTTCTTCTCGCCGAGGCTGAACGCCATGTTGTCGCGCAGGTAATCGAAGCCGAACTCATTGTTGGTACCGTATGTGATGTCGGCGGCGTACGCCGCGCGCTTCTCTTCCGGCGGCTGGAACGGCGTGACGATACCCACCGTCAGGCCGAGAAATTCGTACAACGGGCGCATCCAGTTGGCGTCGCGGCGCGCCAGATAGTCGTTCACCGTCACCACGTGAACGCCCTTGCCCGCAAGTGCGTTGAGATAGACCGCCAGGGTCGCCACCAGGGTCTTGCCCTCACCGGTACGCATCTCTGCGATCTTGCCCTCGTGCAGCGTCATGCCGCCGATCAGCTGTACGTCGAAGTGACGCATACCCATCACCCGCTTGCCGGCCTCGCGGCAGACAGCGAAGGCTTCGGGGAGAATCTGGTCGAGGGTCTCGCCTTGGCCGAGGCGGGCCTTGAACTCTTCGGTCTTGCTCCGCAATTGCTCGTCGGAGAGAGACAGCATCTGCTCTTCGAGCGCATTGACGGCTTGTACCGCCTTGAGCATGCGCTTGACCTCGCGGTCATTCTTGCTACCAAAGAGCTTCTTCATTAAAGGCGCAAACATATCGACAAAGACTTCCATGCTGGGGATGGAGGCACGGCCGCAGGGCCACTACGGCTGCGTGCAAAGGGGGCATTCTACTCGGAAACGCCGGGGAGGAAAGGTGCCTGCTGCGCAGCTATGGCAGCCAGTGGCATCGAAAACCTGACGACCCAGCGGTCACACGCGGAGCTGACACGGGCCATCTGCCAGTATCGATCAGCACAACCGCACACGACCGGCCGCTGCTCCGTTGCCCCCCAGCCAAACGACGGCCATCGCGAGCTCAGGACCGCTCTAGGCTTCTGCTAACATGACCGCTCATTCTCAGCCCGGGTCACTGCTATGTCGTTGCGCCCACTGCCAGCCAAAGCACCCGCTTCGCTGTTGCGCGAGGCAAAACCGCTAAAAGCCCTGTTCGGCGAGGCACGACGACTCGATCGGCTACAGCATCTGGTCGAAAGTCAACTGCAGCCTGCGGCTCGAGAATATTGCCGTGTGGCCTCATGGCGTGAAGGGACCTTGCTGCTCATCGTCACGGATGGCCATTGGGCGACGCGTCTGCGCTACCAACAACGACGCTTGCAGCGACAGCTGCAGGGCATGGACGAATTTAAAGACCTGAGCAAGATCCTGTTCAAGGTCCAGCCTCCCGAGACGCCGCGGCACAAACCCGGACCAGCACCTGAGCTGTCTGCCCGCGCAGCGGACAACATCCAAGAAACCGCGCGCGTTATCACGGACCCTAAACTCAAGGCCGCGCTCGAACGGCTCGCCAGCCACGCTCGCCCTGTCACGGATGACTGACCAGCCAAGTGCACGCACGGCAGCTGTATCGCGGTTGGGATTCGCCACTCGCCTGAGCCAGCGTTAGGATGTTCGAGCAGTTCACCGACAAGTCGAGGTATCGATGCCTACCCATTCGAGCGGCCATCCACCATGCTGATCGGCGCCCTGCTGATCGCCACCTGGCTAATATTGCTGGTTCGCTATCCCCTTCGAGCGGTTCCGATTTCACTGGGCGCGCTTCTCGGTCTGGGTCTGGTTGCCGCGTGGGTGGTCTGGCAAGAGCAACACAGAGAGCACCTGCTCGCTCAGCTCGAATTGCGACTGGCCTACGACCCCGCCGCCTGTCCGCCCGCGCAGCCTCTGCGCATCACCCTTGATAATCACAGCCCGAGCGCATTACAAAACCTTCGCTGGGAAGTTGCCGCCTATTCGCCTGGCTCCAGTTTGAATCTGGTGACATCAGACTACGATGCGCCGCGATACCGAGGCCCTGGTGATCTTCAACCCCAACAGCGCTGGGAAACCTGCGCCCCTATACCACCCTTACGTGCGGGTTACCGCAGCAGTACGCTTGAGTTTCGAGCCGAACGACTGCAAGGCAGCTTCGCCAATTGAGATGGCCATCTGACACATGATTGCTTTCCATTCTGCGCCCGGCAGCTTATGCTGTACAAACAACCAGTATTCATTCAATTGAGCCGAGGTGGTAGATGGCCGTCGAAGTGGTGTACCGCAGCAGCCGGGACTTGGAGCGTTTGTTCATGGATAAAGCCGAAGCAGACCGTCACGATAAGATGCTTGAATTGGCCGAAGCCTTAGCCGCAGCACTGCATAAGGCTGCACCGTCGCTGAGTGAACAGCAGGCTGACGATATCGGCATATTCATGGCCAAGCATCGGGATCTGTTTGCCAAAGCCTTCAAGAACAACCCCGAAGCCTTGGCCGAGCTGCCAACGTCGACCGACGAGTCTTGAGGAGAGGGGTCGCAGCTCTGTGCCACCCGGCGGCGCCCTGCTTCGTTTTGCCGCAGGGAACATGCCCAGCGGGCGAAACTAGTTAATCCATACTCGGTCCACTGGGTGCAGTCATCCAATCAGGTAACCGGCGATGGACAGTCCTTTCAAGAAAATCAGCGATGTATTCCAGCCAGCTTACAACGTCAATTTCAGCATCGAGAAACCTGACGGCAGCATCCTGCTGACGCTGACCGACGCAGCAGGTGTTGCGGTCAAACGCTTTATCAGCTCCAGTCAGTGGAGGGACCAGCAGCAGCTTGAGCGATTGATCACCAGTTTGCAGTTCAGCCTCGCAATCGAACGCGGCGAACAAGTCAGCACTTATCGACTAACCAAACATTCGCATTCTGCCGTTCAGTAAGAGTAACTGTCAGCCTGATTGCCTGCAGGCTACTGCAACCTCAGCGTCACCCTTCCGATAGCATCAAGAAATACGATGGTCTCCACGCCGCCTGCGCAATGTGCTCTGCACCTTGCGCAGCCTCGCAGCGGCGATCCATCCGTTCGCTGATCGGTAGAGCGGCTCAGAGCCAGGCCAGTGCCTTGGCCCGAGCCACTGCCTGAGTACGCCTGGCGACACCCAACTTGGTATTGATGCGCCGAGCATGTGTTTTGACTGTATGCAGTGAAATAAAGAGCTGCTCGGCAATTTCCTGATTCGAGCAACCCTGGGCGATAAGCCTCAACACCGTGAGTTCGCGATTGCTCAGGATCACCTCGTCACCCGCAGCCAATGCGTCTTCGGGCTCTCGCTCGAATTGCTGCAGGCGATCGCGCAGACTTTCGCCCTTGCCGGCAGGCAATATTCGGGCGAGCCACTGCGGCTGACGATGTTGCAATTCATACATCGGCTTGATCAAATGCTGCCTCGCGGCTTCACCAAGCGCCTTGCGCAACTCCAGCTCCGCTTCGTCTTGTCGACCATCCAGTTGCAACGCTTCCGCAAGTGTGAATCGGCATTCACAGGCCAACCCCAGGCGCTGAGCGCGAATATTCTGCTCGATTAATTCCTGCAACGTGTCGATGGCCAACGAAAAGCGCCCCGAAAGCATATCGATTACAGCCAGGTATCGCTGAACTCGTGGTAGCAACTCATAGAATCCGGAAGGTGCGAGATATGTGTGCCGTCCGTACAGCTCCATTACCTGTATGAATACGGCCCTGGCTTTTTTCAGTTGCCCCTGATGCAACCAGGTCAGACCGGTTATCAACGGCAAAATGCCGCGGAAACGTGCCTCTGGCACATGTCGCCACTGGGTTAACCGCTCAGCTTCACGCAACCAGTGATACGCCGTCGGAAATTCCTGATTGCGAGCAGCAAGTTCCGCGAGGCCGGCATAGCCGAAGAACACATAGGAATCACCGCAGGTCTCCGTCTCGATTCGTCCCTGCTGATACGCCTCGCGGGCCAGTTCATCGAGCCCCTGATAAGCGAGCAGATGCCCCTGCAGCAGTTTTAACCGGCCGATTATCGGGCTATGCCTGACACTGTCGCGCAGCACCATCAGTGACTCTTCAAGAACCCCGACGGCCCGTTCGAACTCACCGGTGAGCTCCAGCAGCTGGATTCGATCGACGTTCAGCATCGCCTCGTAAAGCACGCTGCCCTTGAGCCGTGCCAGTTTCATGCCTTCACTGTTGTACTGCTGCGCCAGCTCGAGCTGACTCTCGGCCATCGCCTGCTGGGACAGTGCCTGATAACACAGCACTCGCTGCGCCCATGCATGATCAGACAAGACTTCCAGCGCTTGGAGACAATAATTCCGGGCCTCGGGCTCGCCACGCAAGCGGGCAAGAAAGCCGCGCAAGGCTTGCCATTGAGCGAGCAGCTGCGCCTGGCGCCGAGCGTCGGGTTGGGGAAAGAACTTCGCCAGATCGGCCAGGCAATCATCCGCCTCGTCAAGGCGGGCGGAGATGATCAATGCCCAGCCGTGCAGCACGATCAACCGAGTCGTGCTGTTGAACAGGTCCTGCGGCAATTCGCTGCGCCACTTCATAAAATGCGAGACGTTATCGCCGATGAGCAATTGTTCCTGCCCGTAGCGCTGCAGAAAGTTGGCTGCGACTTCCGGCTGCCCCGCCCACAATGCATGCTCCACCGCCTCGCGCATCTCGCCGCGGTTGGCAAACCATTGACAGGCGCGCAGATGGGTCTGCGTTGGCGATATCGCTTCGGGCATCCGCTGCAACATCAAGGTTAGCGGTCGCCACAGGCGGAACCATTCGCCGCAATTGTCGATTTGGCGAATGAACAACTGGAACGTTTTCAGCACATCGAGGAGGTCACTACCGATGCCATCGAGCACATGCTCGCATAGCTGCGGTGAAAAACGTGGCATGCGCGCCAACGCGAACAGTGCGCGGCGGACGTCTTCGCTCTGCCCCTCAAGCACCTCTCGCTGCACGTAGTCACGCAGCAAAGGCGTGCCCGCTACCAGCCGTTCACGCACCGCCTGTTCATTGGCATTCAATAACAGCAGACTGATGCCGGCGAGCCAGCCCTCGCTACCTGCCAACAGCTGTTTGAACGTGTCGTCCGCCAGGTCCAGCCGGTGTGCTTTGAGTAATTGCCTGAGTTCACCGGCAGTCAGCGCCAAAGCCTCAGCCTCCACCTCGAGCAGGTCGCCTTGAAGCAATAATCTTGGCAACTTCCATGCAGGTTGCCGGCGGCTGCTTACCCACCAACTGACCGACTCTGGACCTCTTTCGAGAAGCAGGTCGAGGCAGGCATCGAACTCTGCAGCCGTCTCTCGCGGATAATCATCCAGCATGATCCACAGCGGATGCCGAAAATCATGCAACAGATTGACGAGATCCTGCTGCACGTCCCCGCTCGCTACGGTCGAGCTATTCAGTACGCGACTGAGCTGTGAATAAAGTGCTTGGGCAGAGCACGGTCGGCCACCGAGATCGAGCCAGACAAGATGGGTATCAGCGGGCACCAACCGAGCACACTCATTCATCAGCACGCTTTTACCGAAACCGGCCGGCGCACATATCAAACGCAGGCGACAACGGGCCTCGAGCAGCGCCTCGGTCAGCCTCGGCCTGGGAATGTGTAAAGGAGGAAGACGTGGGATGGTCGCAACTTGAACCTGCGCGGCGGCTTCTGTGCTGAGTGCACCAGGGTTGAAGCGTACGGACATAGCGAGGTTTCTCTTATTCGTATCAGTCCATTGAGGAACGCGATGAGCGCGGCCAACAGGTCCTGCTCCGGGACCAGGCTAACTTGAACCGTATCGGTGCGCTTATGCGGTCACAACCTGCACGATTACATCTCTTTTGTCGACTCGCGCAAACGCTCAGCCTGCTCGGCCCGATATCCGGCTCTACTAATGGCTAAAAAGTATCATCCTCCGCCTCTGGAGAAAAAAAAAGGCGGCCAACTGGCCGCCTTATTCATCAGTTGGATGCTATGTGATCAGCGCACCCCGGCATTTCGCAGCGCGGCGGGCGTGAAATCCCGGGCCGAAGCCTTATAGCCGAACTCATGCGCTTTTTCTTCGTTGCTCATGCCAATCGCAATGTAGCGACCGGAGATCACATCGTAGAGCGCCTCGAAGGCATACGCCGGAACCTTGTGCTGGTAGTACTGCAGAAGGTGCGCCTCACCGACGCGCCAAAGCTGCCCGCGACCGTCGTAAAGCTCGGACTCCGCGATCTGCCAGGTATCCTCGTCCACGAAGAAACGGCGCTTAGCGTAAATGTTACGCTCACCATCCTTGAGGTTGGCTTCGATTTCCCATACACGGTGCAGCTCGTAACGGGCCAGATCCTGGTTGACGTGACCGGCTTTGAGGATATCGCTGTATTTCACGTCACTGGAGTTGATGTCGAAGCTGTTGTAAGGAATGTACAGCTCTCTCTTGCCGATCAGTTTCCAGTCGTAACGGTCCGGGGCACCGCTGAACATGTCGAAGTTATCGGTAGTCCGCATCCCGTCGGCGGCGGTACCTGGGCCGTCATAGGCGACCTGCGGAGCACGGCGCACACGGCGCTGACCGGCGTTGTAAATCCACGCCTGGCGCGGATCTTTTACCTGGTCCAGCGAATCGTGCACCAGCAGCACGTTACCCGCGAGGCGCGATGGAGCCGTTACCCGCTGCTTGAAGAACAGCAACGCATTCTTGGCGCGTTCCGGATCCAAGTCTGTCATGTCGCTTGGGAACGCCACTTCGTCTTCGAAGTGCACCAGGGTGTAGCTGCCATTGGTCTGCGGCGTAGCCTGCACGATGTTGCGACGGACGTTGCCGCCGCGATAACGGGTGATGTGGTTCCAGACGACTTCCAGACCGTTCTTCGGAATCGGGAATGCGTAGTAACGGCTGTCGGCGAAATTGTCGACGCCATTACCGCCACCGACCAGTTCGGTATTCAATGCGCTTTTCTTAGCGGCCTCGTAGATCCGATCCGGCACAGCAGCGCTGCGATGGGTCGGAAATACGCGCATTTTGTAGGTTTCCGGATAACGCTTGAACATCGCCTGCTGACCGGCAGTCAGCTTGTCCTTGTACTGGTCGGCGTTCTGCGCGGTGATGACAAACTCGGGCTGTTCATCCTTGAAGGGATTTGTGACATGGCCGTCACTGAGCGATGCCGCATCGGTGGCGAGTCCGCCAGTCCACTCGGGGATGCTGCCATCAGCGTTACCCGCCTTCTCAGCGCCCAGCGGCGTCAGCGAGTTGCCAAGTTTTGCGGCTTCCTCTGGAGATACGGCGGCCATCACGCTGCTGGCGAGCAGCGAAAGGGCCAAGACACTGAATAGTTTTCTTGTTGTTTTCATACGATTCCAGTTCCTCTTGATCTTGGTTTGGCCGGAGGCCTTGCATAACGCGAGTCCCGTAGCGGAGCACCTGAGCAGGGCTCCACACACGTTAAATGAAGCGGCCTCCTTAAAAGTTCACGCCAACGCTGAGCGCGAGGAAGTCACGATCAACCAGGGTGTTGTAGTCACCGCCAAAGAAATCGGTGTATGACAAGCTGGCCGTGTAAGTGTTCTGGTATTCGGCATCGACGCCGACACTGACAGCCTTGGAACCTTCATTGAACAAACCGTTCGGTCCGTAGCCATCGACGTCATGTGCGAAGGACAGGTTAGGCGTCAGGTTCACTCCGGCAAACACGTTGCTGTAGTTGGCCAGAGCACGCAAGCGGTAGCCCCAAGAGTTGGCGGTAACGAAGCCATCATTACCGTATTCCGGCGTATCAAGGCCGTAGATAGAGTCTCGGCCATAGCGAAGCTCGCTTTTGCTTTCGAGGCCACCTACATGCGCGTAACCAATCTCACCCACGACAGTGACACGTCCAGCTCCGAACACCTGATCGAAGAAATGCGTAAAGGTTGTCTGAATCTGAGTGACTTCCTTACGGTTATAACCCCGATGCTCGACACCTGCCTGACCAATCGCCCCTGCTATGTCACCTGCGCCGATTGAGGCACCGATACCGGTTGCAAGTAAGCCCGTGGTGTAGGTGGAGTTAAGCGCAACCGGCAGGTTAGGGCGGTAGCTGATTTCACCCGACCAAGCAGTACCGGTAGGCAGGGTCGAAGCGAAGCTTGCACCATACAGGCGGATATCTTCTGGATATTCTAGAAAGTATTCGCCATTGCTCAATAGCGCGGGGGAAGCCAATGCATCGAACGCGGCACCCGGCGGCAGTCCGGTTGCAGGCGAATCTGCACCGAGCAGACCAAGAAGCGCACCAATCTCGGAGGCCGATGCGTTTTTATACCCTACTGTCGGCGTACGGCTGTGATAGTTCATGAAGTAAAGACCGTATTCGGCCGCGTCAGCCAGCCAGCGGAAGGCCAAGCCATACTGGCCAGAATCACGAGCATCCCGATCGCCACCGCGAGGAACAGTAACGCCTTCAGGCCCGACGATAATGCCCAGATCATCCAAACCAGCGTAATAGTCCGCACCAATGAGCGCATTTAACTGGTCGATCGTAGCGCCAGCTCCGAGAATGCCATCACGCTGTTCGGCTGAAAGCACCGTGTAGTTATCATCGCAGCCATCGGCCGCTACGTCGTTGCTTGCGAAAAACGTTCCGCAGTTATCAATGATGGTCTGGTCCCATTCCAGTTGGTAGAAGGCCTCCATGCTGAGCCGATCACTCAAGCTCTGGGATACGTAGAGCATATTGACCGGAATCAGACCTTCCTTGATCTCAGCACCTGGCCGACGAAACGCTGCCGCATCGAGCGGGTTGATCGAGTTAATAGAGTTGCCGATGAAGGTACTTTCGCCCCAGCTGACCACCTGCTTGCCGAGTCGAACAGTGCCCGGTAGATCGCCCAAGTAATAATTGTGGTACAGGAAGGCGTCGAGAATCTGTGCGCCGGAGGATTGCGCAGCCTCCTTGCGGTTGCTGTCGCTGATGTCCTTGAACAAACGATCTTCATCTTTCAGTTCGAAGTCGTACCAGTATTTACCACGGATGAAGGCACCGCTGTCACCGTAGCGCAGTTCGAGATCGTGAATGCCTTTAAATATCTTGGAAAAGGTCTCGCCTTTTTTGAAGTTCAGACGGCCATCGTCACCCGTTTGGGTATAACCGGTGCCGCCATTAGCAAGGCCTACCAGATCCATATCGCGATCAGTCGTCGACCAACTGGCTCCAATAGACATGGACGAGTCAAATTGACCCTCGATTTCCCCAACATTGAAAGTAACAGCGTAAGCCGGCGATGCGATGCCCAACGCGACCGCGAGGGCCAGGGTTTTGGGCTGGAAGATTCCTTGCCTTGTTGTTTTTGTCATGAGGCGCTCCTGGTTGGTTCGAAGTACGCTCACCCTAACCACACCGCAGAATAGGGTTAAGCGCACTAAGGTTTGATTTGTTTTGTAATCCTTAAGTATGAATAGCCTTCCCGCTATTGGCTTGCAACGGTGTCTCGCGCTATTTGGAAACGCCACTCGCAGCGAAGCTATCCGAGAGCTTAGTCGCAAGCGAAATTGGCGCAACCCTCGAAATAGAGCAGTTGCGACGCCAATAACGGAAAAATCAGCGGAACCGTGCCGAATCGCCCGCTGGCCCCCCGCCTCCACACGCCACGCACGATTCCCGGCCTTACCAAGCACGACGACGAGATACACCTCGTAAAGCACCGGAGCGTTACCGAGGCGCAGCGTTGAGGCGAAACGAAACAGTCAAAAGGAGCGGCTGGAGCCGAGCATCAGCTGAGAGCTGCAAACCACAGCCCGACAACCAAAGGAAAGAGGGGAATAAGTGCCGGAACCGCGCAGGGAGGCACATCCCCCGAAGCAAGGGGGCGTTGTGGTGCGATAGCCGTTTGCCGGCCATCGTGTTCAGGGCCGAACGACGCTCGGCCCCTCAGGAATACCTATCGGTGATACTGCCCTACATGCCTTTAACGGCGAAGATACCAGGGGCGTTGCGCCAATAACCCTTGTAATCCATGCCGTAACCGAACACGTAGCGATCGACACAGGTAAGCCCGACATAGTCGGCTTTCAGGTCCGGCCGGGCCTTGCGTTGGTGCTCCTTGTCAACCAGTACGGCCGTATGCACGGCAGCGGCACCGGCATGCCGACAGAAGTCGATGATCGCGCCGAGCGTATGCCCTTCATCGAGAATGTCATCGATGATCAAGACATCGCGGTCGATGAATGAAATTTCCGGCTTGGCCTTCCAGAACAGATCCCCGCCACTCGTTTCGTTGCGATACCGCGTAGCGTGGAGATAGGAGAGTTCCAATGGGAAGTTCAATTTGGGAACCAGCTTGCCGGAGAAGATCAATCCGCCGTTCATGACGCAGAACACAACCGGATTGCGGTCAGCCAGTTCGTTATTAATCGTTGCGGCCACCGCATCGATTGCCGCTTCAACTTCGGCTTCGGTATGCAGGCAGTCGGCTTCAGCCATGATCTGGCGTACATGTGCAAGATCGACGGACATCGCGATGCTCCAAGACAGTTAGAGGATGGAAGCAGCTCGGTTGGCCGCCCAACAAAATAAAGGGCGCGACGATACCGATGCCGCCATGGACAGGGCAAGTCCCGCTTGACTCATTAATAGCCGCTAACACTTCGATGCATTAATCTACGCCGGTTTATACGACCGCCGGAGCCACCCATGACCATTCGAGAGATTCGCCATCCGCTTATTCGCCACAAACTTGGGCTGATGCGCCGCGCAGATATCAGCACCAAGAACTTCCGAGAACTGGCGCAGGAGGTCGGCTCGATCCTCACGTACGAAGCGACTCGCGATCTGCCGCTGGAAAACTACAGCATCGATGGTTGGTGTGGCCCGGTCCAGGTCGAAAAAATTTCCGGCAAGAAAATTACGGTAGTACCCATTCTGCGCGCCGGCATCGGCATGCTCGACGGTGTGCTCAGCCTGATTCCCGGCGCGAAGGTCAGCGCGGTAGGCATTGCGCGCAATGAGGAAACCTTGCAGGCCCATACCTATCTGGAACGCCTGGTAGACGATCTTGATCAGCGCCTGGCAATGATCATAGATCCGATGCTGGCAACTGGCGGATCGATGGTCGCCGCCATCGATATGCTCAAAAAGGCAGGCTGCAAGGAGATCCGCGCACTGGTGCTCGTCGCAGCTCCGGAGGGCATCAAGGCCGTTGAGGATGCCCATCCCGACGTCATCATTTATACCGCCTCGATTGACGATCGCCTGGACGAAAACGGCTACATCATGCCCGGCCTGGGCGATGCGGGAGACAAGATCTTCGGCACCAAGCAGAAGGACATCTGAGATGTCGCAACCGATGGAAGAATCGCTCGGACGCCAGGTGCTGGCCGGCGCGCAGATGTTGTTCGTAGCGTTCGGCGCCCTGGTACTGATGCCCCTGATCACCGGGATGGACCCCAACGTCGCCCTGTTCACCGCAGGCATCGGCACTCTCTTGTTCCAGCTGGTCACCAAACGCCAGGTACCGGTATTCCTGGCGTCGAGCTTTGCCTTCATCGCGCCGATCATTGCCGCCAAAGGCGACTTCGGTCTGCCCGCGGTACTGGGTGGCGTGGTCGCTGCGGGCGTGGTTTACATGATTCTCGGCTTTGCGGTTCGCCTTAAAGGTCCCGGATTCATCGATCGGTTGCTGCCACCGGTTGTAATCGCCCCTGTGATCATTTCCATCGGCCTCGCCCTGTCGCCAGTGGCAGTGAACATGGCCATGGGCAAAGCCGGCGACGGTAGCGCCCAGCTGGTGCCATATGAAACAGCGATGATGATCTCAATGCCTGCCCTGCTGACCACGCTACTGGTGGCCGTGCTCGGCAAAGGACTGTTCCGGCTGGTGCCCATCCTGGCAGGCGTCGCGGTGGGTTATGGCCTGTCGTTCGCCTTTGGCGTGGTGGACACTGCCGGTATCGCCTCGGCGCCCTGGCTGGCGGTTCCGAACTTCGTAACGCCCGAGTTTCACTGGGGTGCGATCCTGTTCATGGTACCGGTCGCGCTGGCGCCGGCAATCGAGCATATCGGCGGCGTCGTGGCAATCGGCGGGGTCACTGGCAAGAACTTCATCAAGCAGCCGGGCCTGCATCGCACCCTGCTCGGCGACGGCTTGGCAACCTCGGCTGCCGGCCTTTTCGGCGGACCGCCCAACACCACTTATGCGGAAGTCACCGGCGCGGTCATGCTGACCAAGAACTACAACCCGAAGGTCATGACCTGGGCAGCGATCTTTGCGATCGTGCTGGCGTTCATCGGCAAGTTCGGCGCGGGACTGTTGAGCATTCCGGTGCCGGTTATGGGCGGCATTCTCTGCCTTCTGTTCGGCTCGATTGCCGTAGTCGGGCTAAGCACCTTGATCCGTCACCAGGTTGATCTCGCCGAAGCACGCAATCTCATCATCGTGTCGGTCACGCTGGTGTTCGGAATCGGCGGCATGGCCTTCGGATACGGAGAATTCAGCCTGTCCGGTATCTCGCTGTGCGCGATCATCGCCCTGATCCTCAACTTGGTGCTTCCCGGCGGAGAAGGCTGGAAGAACAAGCAGCTCGAAGAAAACAGCTGACGTCGCATCCGCCAGCACGTGCTGGCATTCTTTCCTGGTGATAAGTTGCTATCTGGAGCCAACCTGGAGCAAGGCGCGTAGACTGCCGCGATGACCTACGCCATCCCCCACCGCCAGTTGCCAGACGACAGCATCAGTTGCTCGACCTGCGCCGCCTGCTGCTGCCGACTCGAAGTGCTGCTGTTGACTGACACCGGCGTTCCCGAACGCTTCATCGATGAGGACGATTGGGGTGGGCAGGTCATGCGCCGCCTGGATGACGGCTGGTGTGCGGCACTCGATCGGGACAGCATGCGCTGCACCATCTATGCCCAACGTCCGTTGATCTGCCGGGAGTTCGAACTGGGTTCGGAAGATTGCCTGGAAGAACGCAGGGGCACTACAACGGCCTATATGGAAGAGCGCTGACGGCAACACCGCGCCGTCAGTCGCGTCTCTCAATCGACTCTTTAGAATGACGCCCGATAGTGTAGGGCGTAGCTCTCAATGCCATCGTTGGGGTTCTTGAGCCCAGCGTTGGAATAGTGGATAGCCCGCAGGCCAATTTCGTGGCCACCTGCAAAGCGCAACCCCGCGCCAAAGCGATCCTCGAACTGGAACGACGAACCCAGGTCGTTCTTCTCGACCTCGGTGTTTTCGAAGGCCGCGATGCCCACGCCCGCCTCCAGATACGGCTTCACCGAGTCGCCCGCGAACTCATAGACGAAGACCGGCGCCAGCGACAGGCTATGGTTGCTGGCAGTTTCGTCACCCTCCCAGTAGGTGTACCCAGCATCCCAATAGCCTGTGAGCCGACCGACGCTCGTCTGGAACCAGCTGCGGTTGAAGTCGAACTGCGCACCAAGACGGTAGGTCATGGTCGACTCACCGGTTTGACCCACGGCAGCGGTCAAATCCAACGCATGGGAGGCAGCCACCTGACCCAACGAAACAGCCGCAACCGCAGCGAGGGAGATCAGTTTCTTCATTCGGAATTTCCTTATCGAAAAGTTGGCATCGCGTGTAGTTTTTCGAGTATTAACCCAAATACAGAAAGCAGCCGCAGCGGGGAGTTCCTAATCAGGATAGTACGCAACCGCCCCGTGCTCCCCCCAAAGTACCGGCAGTACACTGGCCAATCGGCGGGGGTCACCGCTACTCCAGAAACGCACCGCCGCGTCGCCAGCACCCAGCTGGTCACGCACCGTGAGTATCGCTTCCAGATGTCTCGCCACCGCTGCCCCGGTATCTACCAGGGTCACCGTCGACGGAAGCAGCTCGATCAGCAGCGGCTTGATGAACGGATAGTGGGTGCAACCCAGAATCAATGTGTCGCACCCCTGCTCGATCAAGGGCTGGACGAACCCCTGTAGCAATGACCGTGTCGCCTCGGCATCGAGCTCGCCGGCTTCAATGCGCTCGACCAGACCGGGACAGGGTTGGGTAATGACGCGCACATCACTGGCAAAGCGGTCCAGCAATGCTGCAAATTTGGCGCTTTTCAATGTGCCGGTAGTGGCCAGCACCCCGACAACGCCGCTACGTGTGGCCTGCGCGGCCGGCTTGACCGCAGGCTCCATGCCCAGCAGAGGTACATCCGGGTAAAGCTGGCGGAGTTCGGCGACGCCTGCCGCAGTGGCCGTGTTACAAGCCAACACCAGCGCTTTGGCGCCCTGCTCTAGCAAGAAGGCTGCTATAGACCGACAACGCTCGCGAATGAACTCCGGGCTTTTTTCGCCATAAGGTACATGACCGCTGTCGGCCAGATAGAGCAACGACTCCTTGGGCAGGCGCGCCCGAATCTCTCGCAGCACAGACAGGCCGCCGACCCCCGAGTCGAAGACGCCGATGGGCGCGTTGTCAGCCATGGCCGTTACCGCAAACTTCACAGGCTGGGTCACGCTTGACCTTAAGCTCGCGGAAGCGACTGGACAGCGCGTCCACCAGCAACAGCCGGCCCACCAGAGGCTCACCGAAGCCAGCAAGCAGCTTCAGCGCTTCGAGAGCCTGCAGACTTCCCACCATGCCGACGACTGGCCCCAGTACGCCCGCCTCGCTACAGGTCAGCTCGGCTTCACTGCCGTGGCCGTAGAGGCAGTGGTAGCAGGGGCTGGTCGAGACCCGCGGATCGAACACCGAGAGCTGCCCCTCGAGACGGATCGCAGCGCCGCTCACCAAGGGCTTCTTCGCCGTGACGCAGGCCGCATTGACTGCTTCCCGCACGGCGAAGTTGTCGGTGCAATCAAGCACCAGATCGACTGCCGCCACCGCAGCCCCAAGGGTGTCGACATCCAACGCCGCACGATGCGGCACCAGCGTCGCCAAGGGATTAAGCGCTGACAGTCGCGCCATGACCGAGTCCACCTTATGCATGCCAACCGACGGAGTGTCGTGAGCGATCTGCCGTTGCAGGTTTGTCAGATCGACACTGTCGAAGTCCGCCAAATGCAGTTCTCCGATGCCGGCGGCAGCCAGATAAAGCGCCACGGGCGAACCCAGCCCACCCAGCCCGACGATCAGTACTCGACTCTGCTTGAGCTTAAGTTGGCCATCGATGTCGACCTGTTTCAGCAAGATCTGCCGGCTGTAGCGCAGCAGTTCGTCATCGCTCAGCATGTCGCTCTCCTCGATGATAGTCATGGTCGGCGGCCGAGGCTGATACGCTCGTGCCCACCGAAATCCCTGCGGCTCTGAACCTCGATGAATCCGCGCTCAACAAGCAACGCGCGGACCGCGGGCGCCTGATCGTAGCCGTGTTCCAACAGCAGCCAACCCTGGTCGAGCAGATGGCTAGGGGCGCTCGCGATGATCTGACGAATATCGTCCAGACCGTCATCTCCGGCCATCAGTGCACTGCTTGGTTCGAAGCGCACATCCCCCTCCTGAAGATGTGGGTCATGCGCTGGGATATAGGGCGGATTACTGACAATGAGCGAAAAAAAACGCTGCCCATCGAGTGCGGAAAACCACCGGCTTTCGCAAAACACGGCGTTGTCGAGGCGCAACCGCTGGGCATTGCGCGCCGCCAGCTCTACTGTCTCGGCGACGCGATCGACCCCGGTCACCTGCCAGGCCGGCCGCTCATGAGCCAGTGCCAAGGCGATCGCGCCAGTGCCGGTGCCCAGATCCAGTATGTCGGCCGGGATCGGCGGCAATAACTGCAACGCGGTTTCGACCAGCAGTTCGGTGTCCGGCCTGGGGATCAAGGTATGGGGAGCGACCTCGAACTCAAGGCTCCAAAAGCCCTGATAACCCAGTATGTAAGCCACCGGCTCACCGCGACGACGACGCGCGAGATCAGCGGCGAAACGCGCTTCGCACTCGGCCGGCACTTCTCGTTCGGGCCAGGTACGCAGATAGCTGGCGGGTTTGCCCAGCGCCGCGGCCAGCAGCCATTCGGCATCAAGCTTGGCGGACGGTGAGTCCGGCAGAACAGCAGCACGCAGCAGTGATTCGATGGTGGCCATGAAGGCGCTTCCGTAGGAGCCGGTTGGCCGATGCGGCATGCCGGGATTAGGTCAGTATCGTCAGTGGCGAGGCGAACGGCGCTTTGCACGGCCCCCAACAGGTTGCGATCAATCACCCAACGCCGCTAGCTGGTCCGCCTGGTACTCCTGCAGCAATGGCTCGATCACCTGCTCGACTGCGCCGCCAATCACTTCGTTGAGCGAATACAGCGTCAGATTGATGCGGTGATCGGTCACCCGCCCCTGCGGAAAGTTGTAGGTACGGATACGTTCGGAGCGATCGCCCGAGCCGACCAGCAGCTTGCGCGTATCGGAAATTTCCTTATGCGCGGCACTGTCCTGCACGTCCTGCAGCTTGGCCGCCAGCCACGCGATGGCGCGGGCGCGGTTCTTGTGCTGCGAGCGCTCTTCTTGACACTCCACGACGATGCCGCTGGGCAAGTGCGTAATGCGTACCGCCGAATCGGTCTTGTTAATGTGCTGACCACCGGCGCCGGAGGCCCGGTAGGTGTCGACACGCAGATCGGCCGGATTGATCTCGATGGCGATTTGCTCGTCCGGTTCCGGCAGTACCGCAACGGTACAGGCAGAGGTATGAATGCGCCCCTGGGACTCGGTCTCCGGGACACGCTGTACACGATGCGCGCCGGATTCGAACTTGAGTTTGGCGAATACATTGTCGCCTTCGACGCGCGAGATGACTTCTTTATAGCCGCCGTGCTCCCCAGGGCTTTCGGACAGGATCTCGACGCGCCAGCCGTGGCGTTCGGCATAGCGCGAATACATCCGGAACAGGTCGCCGGAAAATATCGCCGCCTCGTCGCCGCCGGTACCGGCGCGAATCTCCAGAAAGACGTTTCGCCCGTCTTTGGGATCCTTGGGCAGCAGCATGCGCTGCAGGCAGGCTTCGATCTCCTCGAGGCGGTTCTGGGCGTCGCCGACTTCTTCCTCAGCCATTTCGCGCATCTCCGGATCGCTGTCCTTGAGCAGCGCCTGGGCGCCCTCCAGATCGGCCCGGGTCTTGCGGTAGTCGCGATAGGTAGCAATGACCGGCTCAACCTCGGCGTACTCACGCGAATAAGCGCGAAAGCGAGTTTGATCGCTGATCACTTCGGCGTCGCCAAGCAACGCCGTAAGCTCTTCGAAGCGGTCCTGCAGAATGTCGAGTTTGTTGAGCAGCGACGCTTTCATGATTTGTCCGTACTGTCCTGCAAGGCGAAGAGTTCCTGAACGATGCTCAGTGCCTCCCCCCGCCCTTCGGCGGAAAGTTTTTTAAGCTGGACGCTGGGCACGTGCAGCAGCTTGTTGGTCAACCCGCGTGCCAGCTGAGCCAGCGCATCCTCGGGCGTGCCGCCATTGGCCAGCAGCCGCTGGGCCTTGAACATCTCTTCGTCGCGAATGCGTTCGGCATGCTGCCGGTAGGCCTTGAGCACATCCACGGCGGCCAGCTCACGCAGCCGCGCCATGAAGTCGTCGGTACCGGCTGCGACCAGTTCTTCCGCGGCCTGAGCGGCGCCCTGGCGGCTCTTCAGGTTCTCTGCAACCACCTCATGCAAATCGTCGACGGTATAAAGGTAGACATCGTCCAGCTCACCGACCTGCGCCTCTATGTCGCGGGGCACGGCGATATCAACCATGAACATCGGTTTGTGCTTGCGCTTCTTCAGCGCCTGCTCCACGGCACCCTTGCCGAGGATCGGCAGCTGGCTGGCCGTGGAGCTGATGACGATGTCGCTGTTGTGGAGTTCATGCGGGATGTCGGCAAGCAGTATCGCGTGTGCACCGAACTGCTCGGCCAGAATACTGGCGCGTTCGAGCGTGCGGTTGGCAACCACGATGCGCTTGACGCCCTGCTCGTGCAGGTGGCGAGCGACCAACGTGATGGTTTCGCCGGCGCCAATCAGCAAGGCCTGACTGCGATGCAAATTGGCAAAGATCTGCTTGGCCAGACTGACCGCCGCAAAGGCCACCGAGACCGGGTTTTCGCCGATGGCGGTATCCGTTCGCACAGTTTTGGCGGTGCTGAAGGTCGCCTGAAACAGGCGCCCCAACAGCGGGCCGACGCTACCGGCCTCGCGCGCAACGGCGTAGGCCGACTTCATTTGCCCGAGAATCTGCGGTTCACCGAGCACCATGGAATCCAGCCCTGAGGCGACGCGCATCATGTGCCGCACCGCCTGATCGTCGGTATGGACGTAGGCGCAGGCCTTGAGATCATCAAGGCTCAAGCGATGGTAATTGGCCAGCCAGGCCAGTACCGCCTCGGCTTCGATCTGGTCCTGCTCAAGATATAGCTCGCTGCGATTGCAGGTCGACAGGATTGCCGCTTCGCGTGTTGGCGTGACACGACACAGCTGCTGCAACGCCTCAACCATCTGTTCGGGCGTGAACGCAACACGCTCGCGCACATCCACCGATGCGGTCTTGTGATTGATGCCAAGCGCGATGAAAGCCATGCAGGGTCGCTGATTCGAAAAACGGAGCGCGCGATTCTCCTACTTCGCCTGCTTCAGAACAACCGTTGCCCATCATTGTCTCTACCAGATCGAGCCGCCCGATTCGCCTGGCAAGCCAGCCCATGTGCTTGCCTGACGGCTTGTGTCATCATGCCGCGACCGCAGACCAGCCTATATTCCCTATGAAAAAACTCCTCGCCATCAGCGCCGTCCTGCTTCTCGGTGGCTGTCAAAGCTTCATGCAGAGCCCCCCCGACAGCAGCCCGCCGATCGAGGAGGCCACACCGCAAGCAGCAGAAACCAGCCCGAGCGAATATGGCTCATTCAGCAGCGACACACTTTATGCATTGTTGGTGGCCGAGCTGGCTGGCCAGCGCAATCGCTTCGATATCGCCCTGGGCAACTATGTTCAGCAGGCTAACGCGACCCAGGACCCCGGGGTAGCCGAACGCGGTTTTCGTATTGCCGAATACCTCGGCGCCGATCAGGCGGCGCTGGACACGGCGATGATCTGGGCGAGCAACGCACCGGACAATCTCGATGCCCAACGTGCCGCAGCGGTGCAGCTGGCGCGCGCCGGGCGCTACGAGGAATCGCTGCAATTCATGGAGAAAGTGCTGCAGGGCCAAGGCGATACGCACTTCGATTTCCTTGCCCTGTCAGCGGCCGAAACCGACCCGGATACGCGCACCGGCCTACTCAAGAGCTTCGACCAGCTATTGGCCAAACACCCTGACAATCCCCAACTGAAATTCGGCAAGGCCGTACTGCTGCAACAGGACGGCCGCCCTGAAGAAGCACTCGCGTTGCTCGAAGAGCAACCGGCCAAGGAACAGGAAATCCCCTCGATCCTGCTCCAGGCTCGACTGCTGCAGATGCTTGAACGTGGTAAGGAAGCACTGCCGCTGCTGGAGAAAGGCCTTCGTCAGCACCCCGAAGACAAGCGCCTGCGCCTGACCTATGCACGCTTGCTAGTCGAGCAGGACCGCCTTGACGACGCCATGGGCGAATTCGCCACCTTGGTCCAACAAAACCCCGCCGACGACGATCTGCGCTTTTCAATGGCCCTCGTGTGCCTCGAAGCGCAAGCGTGGCGCGAGGCGATTGTTTATCTGCACGAGCTTATCGAGCGCGGCAGCCACCTCGACGCAGCCAACTTCAATCTCGGCCGTGCCTATCGCGAGCTGGACAACCGGGAGCAAGCGTTGAACGCGTTCGCTAAGGTCGGCCCCGGCAACGAGTACTTGCCGGCGAAGCTCATGCAGGCGGAGCTGCTGTTTGCCCTTGGCCGCAATCAGGAAGCGTCACGCCTGTTGGCCAGCGCCCGGGAGGAGCAGCCTGACTATGCGATCCAGCTATACCTGATCGAGATCGAAGCGCTTTCGGGACAACAGCAGATCAAAGCGGCCTGGGAACTGGCCGAGCAAGCGCTGGAGCAGTTTCCCGACGACCTCAACTTGCTCTACACCCGAGCCATGATCGCCGAGAAGCGTGGCGACCTGGCTCAGCTGGAGCGAGATCTGCGCTATATCATCGAGCGCGAACCAGACAATGCCATGGCCATCAACGCGCTGGGCTATACACTCGCCGATCGTACCGACCGATACGATGAAGCCCTTGCCCTCATTGAGCAGGCCTACCGCATCAACCCGGACGATGCCGCCATTCTAGACAGCCTTGGCTGGGTCAATTATCGGCTGGGCAATCTTGACGAAGCCGAAAGCCAATTGCGCAAGGCGTATACGCGCATGTCGGACCATGAAGTCGCCGCACACCTGGGCGAGGTGCTCTGGGCGTCCGGCGAGCAGCGAGAAGCCAGAGCGATCTGGGCCGAAGCGCTGAAGCAGCAACCGGACAGCCAGGTGCTGCGCGAAACCATCAAACGCCTGACCGGCTCGGAGAACCTCTGACACATGAAGTCGATGCGCAACCTGCTGATTTCCACTCTTGTACTGCTGCTCGCCGGCTGCGCCGGTCTCGGCCCGCAGGAATCTGTCGAAGGTCCAGGCAGTGCCGATGACTGGAAGGCCCACAAAGGGCAGATCAGCGAAATCGACGGCTGGCAGATCAATGGCAAGATTGGCATTCGCGCGCCGCAGGACTCGGGCAGCGGCACGCTGTTCTGGCTACAGCGCCAGGATTATTTCGACATCCGGCTGTCCGGTCCGCTGGGCCGCGGCGCCACTCGTCTGACCGGTCGCCCTGACGCCGTCGCGCTGGAAGTTGCAGGTCAGGGCCGCTTCGAAGCCGAGTCGCCAGAAGCGCTGGTGGAAAGTCAGCTCGGCTGGCAGCTGCCGGTGTCGAATCTGCTCTGGTGGGTGCGCGGCCTCCCCTCCCCGGACAGCCGCAGCCGTGTCGCGCTGGATGCCAATGGGCGCCTTGCCAGTCTGCAACAGGACGACTGGGACGTGCAGTATCTCGGCTACAGCGAGGAAAGCGGCTACAGCCTGCCGTCGCGTATCAAACTGGCCGGTCGAGACCTGCAGATTACGCTCGTGATCAAGGACTGGCAGCCGCGCCGGCTCGGTCATTGAATGCACAGGCTGACCTTGCCGGCACCGGCCAAACTCAACCTGATGCTGCACATACTCGGCCGTCGCGCCGACGGCTATCACGAGCTGCAGACGCTCTTCCAGTTTCTCGATTTCGGCGACGAACTGAGCTTCACGCCGCGGGCGGACGGCCAGATTCGCCTGCACTCCGAACTGCCGGGCGTGGCGCATGACGACAACCTGATCGTGCGTGCGGCTCGCCTGCTGCAGACCCAGAGCGGATGCAGCCAGGGAGCCGACATAGAATTGGTCAAGCGTCTGCCCATGGGCGGAGGAATCGGCGGCGGCAGTTCCGATGCAGCGACCACGCTGCTTGGCCTCGATCATCTGTGGCAAACCCATCTCGGCGAAGAGCGCCTGGCCGAGATCGGCTTGTCGCTTGGAGCCGATGTGCCGGTCTTCGTCAGAGGCCGAGCGGCCTTCGCCGAAGGGGTTGGCGAGCGCCTGCAACCGGTCGAATTGAGCGAACCCTGGTTCCTCGTGATCGCCCCGCAAGTCTCTGTTAGTACAGCGGAAATATTTTCCGACCCAGAGTTGACACGCAATACCCCGGCCATTACAGTTCGCAGCCTTCTTGCAGGGGGCGGTCATAACGACTGTCAGCCGGTGGTCGAAAGGCGTTACCCAGAGGTTCGTAACGCTTTGAGCTTGTTGAACAAATTTGTTCCAGCAAAGATGACCGGCACTGGAGCTTGTGTGTTTGGGAGCTTCCCAAACAAAGGCGAGGCTGATAGAGTTTGCCGCCAACTTCCAGCCGATTTACCAGCTTTCGTAGCACAAGGCCGCAACATTTCGATGCTGCACCGAAGGCTTGCGCAGCTGACGCAGGAAGTGAGTGATTAGAGGTTGTACGTTGTAGGGGCGTCGCCAAGCGGTAAGGCACCAGGTTTTGATCCTGGCATGCGTTGGTTCGAATCCAGCCGCCCCTGCCATAACCTTTCGAGGTTGCTACAGCCAGACGATCACTTTCAGGGTTACATCTACAGGGGCGTCGCCAAGCGGTAAGGCACCAGGTTTTGATCCTGGCATGCGTTGGTTCGAATCCAGCCGCCCCTGCCAAACATCACGAGAGCTGTTCAAAACGCCTGGCCTTTTGAACAGCTTTTTGTTTCATCGGATCCACCCTCAGGCAGGTACTGCGCGTGTCCAAGATGATGGTCTTCACGGGGAACGCCAACCCCGACCTGGCCCGGCGTGTTGTACGTCAGCTGCATATCCCTCTCGGTGACGCCTACGTCGGTAAATTCTCCGACGGCGAAATCAGTGTCGAAATCAATGAGAACGTTCGTGGTAAGGACGTCTTTCTGATTCAACCGACCTGTGCCCCCACCAATGACAACCTGATGGAACTGGTCGTGATGGCAGATGCCTTCCGCCGGTCCTCCGCTACCCGCATTACAGCCGTCATTCCCTACTTTGGTTATGCCCGTCAGGACCGCCGTCCGCGTTCCGCACGTGTGCCGATCAGCGCCAAGGTCGTGGCCGACATGCTCGATGTAGTGGGCGTCAACCGTGTGCTTACGGTTGATCTGCATGCTGATCAGATCCAAGGTTTTTTCGACCTACCCGTGGACAACATCTACGGCTCGCCGGTCCTGGTCGATGACATCCAGGCTCAGCGCTTCGAGAACCTGATGATCGTTTCCCCTGACATTGGTGGTGTGGTGCGTGCTCGCGCCGTCGCCAAGTCGCTGGGTGTGGATCTGGCGATCATCGACAAGCGCCGCCCAAAGGCTAACCAGTCCGAAGTGATGCACATCATCGGTGATATCGAAGGCCGTACCTGCATCCTCGTCGATGACATGGTCGATACCGCCGGCACTCTGTGCCACGCCGCTACTGCTCTGAAAGATCATGGTGCTGCCAAGGTCTTCGCGTATTGCACTCATCCAATTCTGTCCGGTCGCGCCATCGAGAACATCGAAGGCTCGGTTCTCGACGAACTGGTGGTGACCAATACCATTCCGCTGTCCGCAGCGGCGCAAGCCTGTACCCGTATTCGCCAATTGGACATCGCGCCAATGGTCGCTGAGGCGGTTCGCCGCATCAGCAATGCTGAATCGATCAGCGCGATGTTCCGCTAAGCCTTAAAAGCTCAGCCCTTCGCGCAGACGAAAATGTGCCCCGCCCCGTGCGGGGCTTTTTGCCCAACCACCCGGTAGTGCTGGTCGCAAGCACTTCGGGTGCGTTGTTATCCTGGAGAAACACAATGACTGATTTCACTCTGAATGCCCAAGTGCGTTCCGACCTGGGGAAAGGTGCGAGCCGCCGCCTGCGTCGTAATGCCAACCTCGTTCCTGCCGTGATCTACGGTGGCGACAAAGCTCCGCAGTCCATCAGCCTGCTGCTGAAAGACGTCACTAAGCTGCTCGAAACCGAAGCCTCTTTCAGCCACGTGCTGACCCTGAACGTCGATGGCCAGAACGAGTCCGTTCTGATCAAGGCGCTGCAGCGTCATCCGGCCAAAGGTTTCGTTCTGCACGCTGACTTCGTCCGCGTTGTTGCGGGTCACAAGCTGACTGCTACCGTTCCGTTGCACTTCATCAACCAGGAGTCCTCGGTTGGCGTGAAGCAGCAAGGTGGCGAAATCCTGCACAACATCAACGAAGTTGAAGTTTCCTGCATGCCGCAGGATCTGCCGGAGTTCATCGAAGTCGACATGGCCAACGTTGAAGTCGGTCAGGTTCTGCACATGACCGACCTCAAGCTGCCGAAAGGCGTTGAGTTGGTCGCCCTGGCTCATGGCAGCGACCTGCCAGTTGCCAACGTTCACGCGCCGCGCGTGAGCAAGGAAGACACTCCGAAAGAAGAAGGCGCTGCCGAGTAATCCACTCGTCATCACCTGAGGAAGGGCCTCTGTCGTGACTGCCGTTAAACTGATCGTCGGCCTGGGTAATCCAGGCCCTGAATACGACCAGACCCGGCATAACGCAGGGGCCCTTTTCGTTGAGCGTCTGGCTGCCCTCAAGGGCGTCGATCTCAGCGTCGATCGCAAATATTTTGGCCTGGTCGGCAAGTTTCGCCATCAGGACGAAGACATCCGCCTGTTGATTCCCACCACCTTCATGAACCGCAGCGGTCAGGCGGTGGCGGCACTCGCCGGATTTTTCCGAATTCCCCCCGAGTCCATCCTGGTTGCCCATGATGAACTCGACATGCCTCCAGGCGTTGCCAAGCTCAAACAGGGCGGCGGCCATGGCGGGCACAACGGGCTTCGCGACATCATCGCCAGGCTCGGCAACCAGAACAGTTTTTATCGCCTGCGTCTAGGCATCGGCCATCCCGGGCACAGCAGCTTGGTGACCGGCTATGTGCTGGGCCGAGCACCTCAGGCCGAGCGCGAGAAGCTGGACGCCAGCATCGATTTCACGCTCGACGTACTGCCCGAAATTCTGGCGGGCGACTGGACGCGAGCGATGCAGCGCCTGCACAGCCAGAAGGCCTGATCGAACTCGACGCAGGAAAGCAAGACAAGGCAACGGCAGCGTGGAAGGTCTGCATTACAGCGCATTACGAAGCCGTTTAACGCAGTTTGGCAACGCCGGTAGCGCATCAGCTTCCAGCCAATACCGAGGCAAGACACCATGGGATTCAATTGCGGCATCGTCGGCCTGCCCAACGTCGGCAAGTCCACCCTGTTCAACGCGCTGACCAAATCCGGTATCGCTGCGGAAAACTTCCCTTTCTGCACCATCGAGCCGAACAGCGGCATCGTCCCGATGCCCGATCCGCGCCTGCAGGCCCTGGCTGATATCGTCAAGCCCGAGAAGATCCTGCCGACCACCATGGAGTTCGTCGACATCGCGGGGCTGGTTGAAGGCGCCTCCAAGGGTGAAGGCCTGGGTAACAAGTTCCTGGCCAACATCCGTGAGACCGATGCCATCGCTCACGTGGTGCGTTGCTTCGAAGACGAGAACGTCATTCACGTTTCCAACTCGGTCGACCCCAAGCGCGACATCGAAATCATCGAGCTCGAGCTGATCTTTGCCGACCTCGACAGCTGCGAAAAGCAGCTGCAGCGCGTGACGCGCAATGCCAAAGGCGGCGATAAGGAAGCCGTGGCGCAGAAGGCGCTGCTGGAAAAGCTGATCCCCCACTTCACTGAAGGCAAGCCGGCACGCACCCTGCTGAAGAAGCTAGGTGACGACGAGATTCAGCTGGCCAAGGGCTTCCATCTGCTGACCAGCAAGCCGGTCATGTACATCGCCAACGTCGCCGAGGACGGCTTCGAGAACAACCCGCACCTGGACGTAGTGAACGCTATCGCCGCCGAAGAAGGCGCTGTCGTGGTCCCGGTGTGCAACAAGATCGAAGCGGAAATCGCCGAACTGGACGATGGCGAAGAAAAGGACATGTTCCTCGAATCCCTCGGCCTCGATGAGCCGGGCCTGAACCGGGTGATCCGTGCGGGTTACGAATTGCTCAACCTGCAAACCTACTTCACCGCCGGGGTGAAGGAAGTCCGCGCCTGGACCGTGAAAGTTGGCGCTACTGCCCCTCAAGGCGCAGGCGTGATCCACACCGACTTCGAGAAAGGCTTCATCCGCGCTGAAGTGGTCGCCTACAACGACTTCATACAGTACAAGGGCGAAGCCGGGGCTAAAGAAGCGGGCAAATGGCGTCTGGAAGGCAAGGAGTACATCATCAAGGATGGCGACGTGATGCACTTCCGCTTCAACGTCTAAGCGGAACCATTATTTTACGAGCGTTTCGTGAACCACCCGAAAGTCACGAGCATCAGAGAGGCCGCGCACTAGCGCGGCCTCTGCGTTTCAGCATCTACCCGAAATTGCCCTGCTGCCCGATAAACGATTGCAAACACGCTTACGGTTTTTTGCCGCCGTCTAGAACCTAGAGCCTGCCATCCACTCGATAACGCAGCCCCCGTAGTGGAGGAAATGCAAGGGCGATGATGTGATCTACGCCAAGCACCCGCATGACCTTCCTAAGCGCAACAGTGCAGCCATGCCTCAACCATGCCTCAACCATGCCTCAACCGGATCAGAGCGGCTCGGGCGGGCCTCGAGGGGCCTGACTTCAACATCTGTCTGACGACCGGCACGGGAACCATTCATCGGTTGGGGAATATTCGCCCCGTTTACGCGGTCGGAACAGGCAGACTTGCCGAAGCCGGAGTAGCGATGAACAGCCTCACCGAACCACCGATACAGCATCTCGACGACGCCTTTTTCAACCGGGACGCGCAGATCGTCGCTCAGGATCTGCTGGGCACCGTGATTCGGCATTGCGTCGATGGGCTCTGGTTGTCGGCTCGCATCATCGAGACCGAGGCCTACTACGTCGACGAAAAGGCCAGCCATTCCTCGCTCGGCTACAGTCCGTCGCGGCGGGCGATGTTCATGCCCGCCGGGCACCTCTACCTCTATTATTCGCGCGGTGGCGATTCGCTGAACTTCAGCGTGCAAGGCGAAGGCAACGCGGTGTGCATCAAGGCCGGCTACCCCTGGGTCGATTCGCTGTCCTGCGAGGAATCCATCGAGCGTATGCGCAGCAACAGCCCAGCCGCTGCCGGCGGACCTCGTCCGCTCACCCGCCTCTGCTCCGGCCAGACACTGCTGTGCAAGGCGCTGGGCCTGACTGTCACGCAATGGAACGCCCAACGCATGGACCCGACCCGCTTGCGGGTGGACGACATCGGCGCCCGTCCGGACATCGTCCAGACCACGCGCCTGGGCATTCCAACCGGTCGCGACGAGCACCTCCCGTACCGTTTCGTCGATGCGGGCTTTGCCGCGCACTGCACGCGCAATCCCTTACGCCGCGGACAACAGGAAGGCCAGGATTACGTCCTGCTGCACCGCGAGTTGCTGGCCAGTTGATGCGATGTCAGCCCGCTATGTGGCGCTAACCAGGCTGATCCGAGTGATCTCTGATGGGGCGCCAAAGCGCAGCGGCGGCCCCCAGTAACCGGTGCCGCGGCTGATATAGATCTGCATCTCCTCGACGCGCTGCAGGCCTGCTACCCACGGCTGTTGCCAACGTACGAAGTGCATCCACGGCCAAAACTGCCCGCCGTGCGTATGGCCGGAAAGCTGCAGGTCGCAGCCCACCTCCAGCGCGGCCTTGGCCGAGCGCGGTTGATGTGCCAGCAGAATGCGCGGCACATCGCTGGGCGCACCGGCGAACGCCGCGACCGGATCGCTCCGGTGGCTAGGCCGGAACAGTTCGGCCGAATAGTCAGCGATGCCCGCTAACACAAGTCTGGCGTCGTCGTGCTCGAGCTGAACATGACGATTGAGCAGCACCAACATACCCAACCGTTTGAATTCGGCGATCCAACTGTCTGCACCGGAGTAATACTCGTGATTGCCGGTCACCACGTAGACGCCGTGACGCGCGCTTAGCTGAGCCAGCGGGGCGATGTCGTCGGCCAGGTCGGCAACGCTGCCGTCTACCAGGTCGCCCGTGATGACGATCAGATCAGGCGAGAGTCCGTTGACCCGTTTCACGATCGCATCGATATACCCCTGCTTGATCGTCGGACCGACATGGATATCGCTGAGCTGCACGATGCTGAACCCCTCCAGCGCGGCGGGCAGATCTCGCAAGACGATGTCTCGCTCGACCACCCGGGCCGTGCGCCGCGCATTCAGCACGCCGAACAGCGTCACCGCCACAACCGCAACCATTACAGCCAGTGCCGAGCCATGCGCGAAGCCAGCCGGCTCCCAGCCCAACAACGATGCCAGCGCCAACGCGAACGCACGCAGCAGCGAGAATACCGCCAGGCTGGAGAAGATCCCCATGGCCAGCAACCCGGACCACGCCAACAACGCACTGCCCGAACCTCGTACCAGCACGCCATAGCGCATCAGCACGGCCGAAAGCGCGAGATAGGCCCACGCCAAAACACTGCCGGGCAGTCCAAGCGATAAATCCGGAATCAGCGTGACGCCGACAAACACATGCAAGCCAATCAGCAGCACGCCAACCAATAACCGCCTGTTCATGCGTTACGTCTCTTGAGAAGGAAGGGCATTGTTACGCAGACAGCCGGAAGGCTGCGTATCGATTCGGAAAGAAGTTGGTGTGCTTGCTCACGACGGCGCCTGCACCGCCTAAGGCGGACGCAGTATTCGCCGCATAGAATCCCGTCACGCTGGCATGAATGCGAAGGCCGGCCTTCCTGAAATAAAATGACCGCCACGCCTGACAGAAGCGTCATCAGTATGCTCGCCGCAAAGCCTCTCGACAGCATGCCTATATAAAATCCTGGGGCGATCCACAAGGCGCTCTATATAACGTCGCGTCGGCAAGCGCCGCAGCGCTGCCTGGCAGGTGAGAAACGGCGAATACGTGAAACCCAAGCATCAGAGCGCGGCACAGATACTGACGTGCGCTGCGCTTGATGGTGCCTAACTGTCGCGGTCACGAACTATCGGACGATCCCGCGTTAGGACAGATCGAATCACTGACATCGATGAGCCACCAAGCGTCCAACGGTTACATCACGCCCGGATCCGGCATCGGGTCCGGTGGCGGCGGCTCTTTCTCCAGCTGTTCGAGCACTTCGTCCGGCAAAACGCCGCCGTCGTCCAGCTCGGTGTCACTTTCGGCGTCGTCGAGGTCGTTCAGAGGCGATTCGTCCGCTAGCCAGGGATACAGCGGCGGATCGCTTGGAAGGATAGTGCTGATCATGAGGATCTCCTCGCAGGTGTGCCTGCTGCGTTAGGCAGGCCCGGGCTGGCATGGTTCGGCCCGGTCGTCCCTAGCGTGTCCACTCCTGCTCGCCCAAGCACTCGCTCAGGTAGTCAAGGAAACAGGTGATGCGCGCGGCGAGCGCTGTATTGCGGTAGTACACCGCATGGATCGGCTGAAGCACCCTGACGTTCGCCTCGGCCAGCACCTCGACCAACGCGCCTTCGGCGCGATCGCGCGCAGTCATGAAGTCCGACAAACAGGCAATGCCCTGGCCGGCGAGCGCCAGATGCCTCACGGTTTCACCGCTCGATGCCCAGACGCTCGGCACGATGGGCCAGGCTTCGCCGAGCGGATGACGCAGCGGCCAATGGTTGAGGCTTTCCGGCTGGGTGAAGCCGATCAGACTGTGCTTCGCCAGGTCCTCGACCTGCTGCGGCATGCCGCGCTGCGCCAGATAGTCCGGGCTGGCCACGGCACGAATCCGACTGCGCCCCAGCGGCCGAGCATGCAGGGTGGAATCACGCAGCGGGCCATGGCGCAGCGCCAGGTCGGTGCGATGTTCCAGCAGGTCGATAATCTGGTCGCTGCTGTGCAGTTCCAGTTCAATGTCCTGATAACGATCACGAAACCCGCCAATCAGCGGCACCAGCACATGCAGCATGAACGGAGCGGAGGCATTGACCCGTAGCCGCCCAGCCGGGCGCTGCAGGCGCCGCGACATCTGCTCCTCGGCTTCTTCCACCGCTTCAAGAATCCGTTTCGCCTGGGCCAGAAAGGCCGCGCCCTCCTCGGTCAGCTCCAAACGCCGCGTCGTCCTGCGCAGCAATGTGGTCGCAAGTTTTGTTTCGAGCCGACTCAATGCACGGCTGACGCCCGAAGCGGTTTGCCCCAACTGCACCGCGGCGCTGGATATCGAGCCGGTATCAATGACCGCCGTGAAGGCCTGCAACTCGTCGAGCGTGGTTTTCATCTGTGACTCGCAGTCAATTATGTTTGGCCTGAGACCCGGTTTTTCCGCATGAGTCTGCAGTACACACTGCGCGGCATGCAATCCAACCGGAGTTTCATCTCATGCCCATCGCTCTGCTCGCGCTAACCCTCAGCGCATTCGCCATCGGCACGACGGAGTTCGTCATCGTCGGCCTCATCCCCACCATCGCCGGTGACCTCGGCGTCAGCCTGCCCTCCGCTGGGCTGCTGGTCAGTCTCTACGCACTTGGCGTCGCGGTCGGCGCCCCGCTGCTCACCGCCTTGACCGGTAAGGTGCCGCGCAAGCTGTTGTTGCTGTCGTTGATGGTGCTGTTCACCGCCGGCAATCTACTGGCCTGGCAGGCGCCGGGTTATGAGTCATTGATTCTGGCGCGCATCGTCACCGGCCTCGCACACGGCGTGTTCTTCTCCATCGGCTCGACCATCGCCACCAGCCTGGTCTCGAAAGAGAAAGCCGCGAGCGCCATCGCCATCATGTTCACCGGGCTCACCGTCGCCCTGGTCACTGGCGTGCCGCTGGGCACCTTTATCGGCCAGCAGTTCGGCTGGCGCGAGACCTTTCTCGCCGTGTCGCTGCTTGGTGTGATCGCTTTTATCGGCAGCCTGATCTTCGTGCCACGCACCATTCAGCACAGCAAACCCGCCTCCATCGTCCAGCAACTGGCCGTCCTGAAACAGCCGCGTCTGCTGTTGGTCTACGCGATGACTGCGGTCGGCTACGGCGGCACCTTTATCGCCTTCACCTTCCTCGCGCCGATCCTGCAGGAGATCAGCGGCTTCGGTGATGGCGCGGTGAGCCTGGTGCTGTTGGTTTATGGCGTCTCGGTGGCGGTGGGCAATATCTGGGGCGGCAAACTGGCCGACCGTCGCGGGCCGATCAGCGCCCTGAAGTTGATTTTTGCGCTGCTGGCCGCCGTGCTCTTCACGCTCACCTTTACTGCGGCCAACCCCTGGCTGGCGCTGGCGACGGTTTTGTTCTGGGGCGCGGTCGCGTTTGGCAACGTCCCTGGCCTGCAGGTCTATGTGGTACGCCAGGCCGAGCACTACACGCCGAACGCCGTGGACGTCGCCTCGGGCCTGAACATCGCTGCATTCAACCTTGGCATCGCCGGTGGCGCATGGCTCGGCGGACATATCGTCGCGTCCATCGGGCTGATCCATACCGCCTGGATCGGCTCGCTGGTCGTACTGATCGCCCTGGCCCTCACGTATTGGAGCGGCCGGCTGGATAGCCTCGACACGAGCCCCGGCAGCGACACGCAAGACTCGGCCTTCGCCGCCTCGCATTGATCAATCACACAGGAGAATTTAATGACCATTCCCGCTTTCGGCCTCGGCACCTTCCGCCTCAAGGGCCAGCAAGTTATCGATTCTGTGAAAATGGGCCTCGAGCTCGGCTATCGCCACATCGACACCGCGCAGATCTACGAGAACGAAGCTGAAGTCGGCCAGGCCATTGCCGAGAGCGGTGTGCCGCGTGAGGAGCTGTTCGTCACCACCAAGGTCTGGACCGCCAACTTCGGCGCCGATCGGTTGATTCCCAGCCTTGAGGAAAGCCTGAGCAAACTGCGCCTACAGCAGGTCGACCTTACCCTGGTGCACTGGCCCTCGCCGAACGATGAACTGGCGGTCGCCGACTATCTGGCCCGCATGATGGAAGCCAAAGAGCGCGGTCTGACCCGCGCCATCGGCATCTCCAACTTCACCATCGCCCATATGCAGCAGGCCATCGATGCCATCGGCGCCGAGAACATCGCCACCCATCAGGTCGAGGCACATCCCTTCCTGCAGAACCGCAAGGTGGTCGACTTCGCCCGCAGCCATGGCATCCACATCACTGCTTATATGCCGCTGGCCTACGGCAAGGTGATGCAGGACGAGGTACTGCAACGCATCGGCGAAAGCCACAACGCCAGCCCCGCGCAAGTCGCCCTCGCCTGGCTGCTGCAACAAGGCTTCGCCGTCATCCCCTCCTCCACTAAACGCGAAAACCTCGTCGCCAACCTTGCGGCTCAGGCGCTGCGCTTGACCGATGAAGAAATGCAGCAGATCGCCACGCTGGATCGCAACGAACGCCTGGCCAACCCCGGCTTCGCGCCCAAGTGGGACTGATCGGCAGCAAAACGGATGCGCCACCACGCATGCGCCAAGGGCCAACCGGTGGCGCAGCATAAGCATTTGATAGACGGACGAAAAATCACGGAAGGAGGGTTGACAGCCACAGGCGCGACGCGAATAATGCGCGCCACTTGGCTACGTAGCTCAGTTGGTTAGAGCATAGCATTCATAATGCTGGGGTCCGGGGTTCAAGTCCCTGCGTAGCCACCAAATTTAAAAAGGGTTCAGCGAAAGCTGAGCCCTTTTTTGTGCCCGCCGTTTAGCCAAACAGCATCGAGAGCGCACCATGAGAGACGACTTCGACAACATCCGAGCCGAGCGCGAAACGCCCTATCGCACCGCCGCTAATCCTTCATCCAATCAACACGCCGGGCTCTGGAAACAGATTGCCATTGGCATCGTGGTTGGGCATCTGTCGTTGGGGTTGATGGGTGCGGTGGTTTGGATGGTTGCGGCGCAGGTGCTTGTTGGGGATTTGCAGATCAATGCACCGTGGAGGCCAAATGCAGGCACCTGATTATGTGCAGGAGCAGCGGACGAAGGTGCAACCGTGCCGACAAAGCGACCAAAACTTGCCAAGGAGTACCGAACCACATGAAGTCTGATGGCGCTATCACGTAGTTACGCGTTGTCCCTAGAAATGGTACTTGTCGAATCGGCGCTTAAAAGCCTCTGCAGATCCTTCCATAATGTCCAGCACCGCTGTGGCCGTATCAGCCCGATCCAAACCACCTGCTGCCAACTTCGTGCCCCTTCCTTTGGTTACCTCTAAGGCATACACCAGGTCGGTGTCAGCATTCACGGGAAGGTTGGCGTTGTGCGTGGCCAGGATCAGCTGGCGCTGGTTCTTTACTTTGCGTAGCAAAGGCACCAATTCGCGATAAATGAAGTTGGAATCCAGCTCATCCTCTGGCTGGTCGATAACAATCGGTCCCTCCCCCTTTGCCAGCAGCAAGTTCAATACCGCCGTGTTTCGCTGCCCCTCTGACAAAGCCTGGCTCTGCACGCTGCCAACAAACGTTTTGTCAGCCCGATACAGTTCAATATCGACGCGCTCCTCGACCCGTGTCAGTCGAGCGATTCGCCAAAACTCTGTCTGACCTTTCACGTAGCTCTTTAGCTCGTCTTTGTATTCCAGCAGGGCCAGCGGCAACTCGCGTCGCTCAGCCATCACCTCACGAATATGCAGCCAAGGCGAGTCTGCTGCCTGCTGCGTCGCCTGCTGATGCTGTGAGAAGCTTTCAAACAATATCTTGCCAATGTACTCCCAAGCTCGTCCCAAGCGGCTGCGGCCATCGGGCGCCATGAGACCCCAAGCCTGGAGAAATCCCACGGCGTCTGCCATTTGCTGGATGACCACACGAATAGAGCCTTGAGCCCTTTCGTTGATCTCAAGGGCCGTTCTCTCTCGAACGGCAAACTGCCGGCCCCACAGTGCGCTCATTTCCTCCAGGGCGTTATCTAAACGGTCGCGTTGCGGAGCAAGCGCACCGAGACGCTCCTCCTTCTTCTGCAGTGACTGCAGCTTGGCCTGACGAGTTTTATCGATCTCCTGCAGCCGCGCCACATCCTGTGGCTGCAGCCCTCGCTCGCGACAAGCCAGAAGAAACGCCCCCTTGGTGCCCTCCAGCTCCCGCGAAACCAGATCCCAACCATCGCCGTAGTTAAAGAGCTTGGTCGCATCTTGCCGAAGCTGAGCGGCCAACGCGGCTACCTGCGCTTGGTATCCCTCCCGTATTTTGACAGCCTCGCGGGTGAACTCATTAAACCACTCCGGTTTGGGCCAGACCTGCACTTGACTGTTATTGAGCACTCCCCGAGAAGACAGATCTTCAGCTAGCAGCGCAAACCGCTGAATGTCCTCATTGATCTGAGTACGAACTTGTTCGACGTAACGCCGAGCTGATTCTGCGTATTGATACTGCTGCGCTTCCTCTTGAACCTCACTCCGGGCTTTCCATTGTCGATTAAGCTCCTGGACCTCCTGCTTGAGGACCCTGATCTCTTCGGTCAAAGCACCAATCTGATCCATACCCGCAAAAAGCTGCTGGATCTCCGCTCGCAGCGTGTCCTCCTGGCCTTTCAGCCCTTGGAGTTCAACGGAGCAAGCTTCATCGATCATTTCCAGTAGGCTGTCCCCGCCATTTATACCCGTGAGCTCACTGAGTTGCTGTTGGCTATAAAACTGCACGGGAAGCTGCCGGAGAAATATCCCGAGGTCATGCGCCTCTCCCTGAACTAACACATGCCCTTCTCGCGGCTTCAGTGAGATGACATCCACTTGGCCTGGAATGCTCTCCCAACCCACCTGAACTTCCGCATCATCTGTAAAGGTCGCTTTCACCCGCTCGAATTTCGCCCGGGTAGAAGCAGAAAAGGAATCCCCTTGATCGCGGCCGAACGTGAACCGCAATAGCTCAAGCGCAGTAGACTTGCCCGTGCCCCGCCCGCCAATCAACGTATTGAGATTCGGTGAAAAATAAATCTCCTGATCAGCGAGAAACTTGAAACCACGGCATCTCAGAAAAACGATTCGCGGGTGCGTTTGCTCGTCTGAGGGGCGGGCTTCTTGTAGGCGAAGCCGCGATTTACCGTCGAGAAAAGCCTGACGGAGCGAGCTGATCGAGGGCTTTGAAGACTTGACCCAAGTGTGGCGGTAGCCCAAAGCATTTTGGAAAGGATTACCTTCAACATCTACTTTCAGCGACTTTGCATCCGACGACCGTACGTATGCGGGTTGCCGTCCAACACGCGACCAGTCCTTGTTACGCCCCTCCAATATCGAGCGGTATTTCTCGGACATTGGATAACCTGTCACCTCAAGAGCCAAAAGCCCTGGCAGCTTGTAGTCATCGATATTACGGGCGGCTGAAAGCAAGCCATCTTGCTGATCAGCGTGCGCGGCAATCACTATGCCGCCATGATCCTTCTGCACTATGTCCAGCAAGGTCTTCAGGCTAATTGCCTCGTCCCCCCGCCGCAATGCAGTGGGCATACCAGCACGAAAGCGCTGATTCTCCGCCAGCCCCAATTTGATCAGAATCATGTTTACCCGCCGCAGGTGACTCACCTTGGTGGCAGGCTCAAACAGACACAGCACGTGGTAGCCGATATCTACCTCAAAGCCCGGCAGAATGCAGAGCGGCGGACGACCCAGCTCCCTGGCAACAGTCTTGTTCTGCTCGATAAGGTGGGTAAGAAACCAATCGCGCGGCTCTGTCTTCTCGGAAAAATTGTGATCGGTGATACCGATTGCCTCGAGCTCCAACGCGTGGCACCGATGCAAAAAGCGCTTGGCCTTGCATTGGATATCGTTCTCGTTGGGCTCGCCGTCTTGCATTGGCCTGCGTGGGCTTAACAGGCGCATATCATCATCAGCCCAGTGTCGATTGTCCTCCGGCGTCTGGACCTGGAAGTCCATTTTGAACCAGCGCATGCCCTGGTATTCGCTCACTCCAACCTCCTTGCCCTCAACGTCTTGATCTTTCTGATTTCACAGTTGCCCACTAAATCAGATTGCTAAACCTATCTCGTCATAGATAGTGGCACTGCGACATTGGGTCGACTTTACCTTATCCCTGAGTCGCCTGGGTGGGTGTCATTCTGCTTCCGGCTATAGACAATTGCGGGGCAACTCTCGCCGCTCGGTTGCGCTATAAAGGCTCCAGATTGGCGCTCAAGACTAAGCATCTTTTCGATTCAGCAACGAGGAAGGAACCTATGTCCCTTAGTGACTATTGGAACGGACCGGCACATCGTCAGCGCGCGGATGATCTAGATATCCAACTTACGGACCTGCAGGCGCGCTATGCGCAACTGCAAGCGCTTAACAGGAAGATCGGCGCCATGGACGTGCTAGAAGTCCGGGCTCTGATTGAGCAAGAGAAAGCGAAGCTTGCCGCGGTACGCCAGGAGATTCAAAGCGCCGAGCAAGAGGTGGTAGCGCTGGCGCAACGCTCCTCCTATTTACAAGGGCAGATCCTTGTATGGGAGGAAACGCTTCTTCTGGAGAGCTTCGCGCTCTATGAACCTAAGTTCAAGCTGAACGCCAGCCATGAATACAAGTCCCGGCTGGACGGTGTCCGTGAACACCAGAAGGCAATGATCAAAGCCGGCGCAGCTGCCACCGGGAACATGGCCTGGACGGTCAATGGTAGTCAGGCTCAGGGACGTAAGCTCGTAACCGACATGATTAGATTGGTGATCCGGTCGTTCAACAACGAAGCAGATTACTGCGTGGATAACGTTAAGTTCGACAATGTTGAACTGGGCAAAAAGCGAATCCTCAAGTCGTTCGAAGCCTGCAACCGCCTAGGCAAGATTATGGACGTGGAGATATCACGCAAATACCTGAACCTCAAAATCGATGAGCTGCACCTTGCCCAAGAGTTTCAAATCAAGAAGCAAGAGGAAAAGGAAGAGGCCAAGCGAGCCCGAGAGGAGCTGCGGGAACAGCAAAAATTAGAGCAGGAGATTCGCGCAGCCCGGGAGAAGATCGCTAAGGAGCACAAACATTTTGCAGCCGCTATTCGTGATCTCCAGGCTCGCCTGGACAAAGCAGAATCCGAGGAGGAACGCACAACTATCTTGGCGAAGCTGGTTGAAGTTGAAGCGGGACGAGCGGCGCTAGAAGGCGAAGAGAAGCTCATTGACTATCGTGAACAAAATGCGAAGGCGGGGTATGTATACGTGATATCTAACATAGGGGCATTCGGGGAGGGTATATACAAAATCGGTATGACTCGCCGTCTCGAGCCGATGGCCCGCGTCGATGAGCTGGGCGACGCATCAGTGCCGTTCTGGTTTGACGTGCATGCGATGGTCTTCTCAGATAACGCACCTGCATTGGAAGCGAAACTGCACGAGCGCTTTGCCGCAGGCCGGCTCAACAAGGTCAACGGGAGAAAAGAATTCTTCCGCGCAAATATTGCCGAGATCGAGGCTGTCATTCGGGAGAATTACGACGCCGCCGTCGAGGTCAGTCACGAAGCGCCAGCTGAGCAATATCGCGAGAGCGTGCGAATGGAAATGCCCAACGTCGTAGTTCAGCAATCGGAGCAAGCTACGGCACTGAGTTAAGTCGCTGGGTTGGATGCACGTGCTTTGGCCTCGGTTTTTCTAGAGGCCTATCTACTCAAGACAGTAAGGTAGAACGCCTGTACCTGCCCCCGGAAGCTGCCTCTGTAATATCCCGCTGTTGTCCGCTGCCAAGCCCCACGCTACCTCGCGCAACTCCGCTGTCAATCACCCCGTGTTGGTAGCGGCGAACACATCAGCGGCGCAGTTCGATCTCGCCAGGAGTGTTTGATCGCCTATAGCCACCCGGCCCAACGCCGCTACAAGCCCTGCTCGCGCTTCACCTCAACGCAGCCGCTGCCCCGATATCGCCGGATGATAAAGCGGCTGCACGGTATTCCCAGCCGGGTCGAGCATATGAAAACTATGCGCCCCGTCGCTATGAGCGAAGGGGCGATCCAACAGCGTTACGCCTTGCGCTTTCAGGTATTCGTACCAAGCATGTAGCTCGTCGAGGCTATCGACGATAAAGCCGTAGTGATCCATTGCCTGGATGCCGCTGCTTTTTTCCCGTGCGCGGCCGAGAGAGAGGTTGTCGTTGCCGCAGGTCAGGTAGACAAGATCCTTGCTGGCACGGTTGAGGATTTCCATACCCAGCACGTCGACGTAGAAACGTTCGCATTCTTCAAGGTTCGGGGCAGTAAGCGCCAGGTGACGCAGGCCATTCAGGCGGCCGGGACGGGTTGGCATGGCTTGATCCTTTTTTGTATACAATCAAGCCACAACCATAAAACAAAACAGGATGCTTATGTACTGTCTCATTTTGAAAACTCAGCTCAAGCCTGGCTCGTTCGCTCACTTCATGGAGGCTATGCGCGTCAATGCCACTGCTTCGGTGCAGAACGAGCCGGATTGCCTGGTGTTCGATGTCGTGCAGGATCTGAATGACCCGGATCTGGTGTATCTCTACGAGCTGTACCGCGACGAATCGGCCTTCGTTTACCACAAGACCACCGAGCACTTCTTAAAGAGCCGTCCGCTGGTAGGCGAATACATCGTCAAGCAAGAGGCCATGAAGGGCCGCATGGTCAGCGCCAATAGCAAGCGCTGAGTTATTCGGATCTCAGATGTGGGAGTGCTTCACTTAGTACAGGGAACCGCATCGTCCGATCCACGCGTCCATACTTGATAGATATCCATATCAGACGATCTATATATTTTTAATCCCACGCGTTGGTAATTAGCATCGCTCAGACGCTGCCGGTCCTGTACCGGCAGCGTCTACCTCCAATAAGAATAAACAGGAGACAGTGATGCTCAAGTCACCGAAGCCGCTCGCTGCGGCGATAGCGGTTGCTGCGCTGGGTGCGGGATTGCCGGGTGTGGTCATGGCGGAGTTTCTGGCGGACAGCAAGGCAACGCTGGAGCTGCGCAACTTTTACCACAACGCCGATTACCGGCAGGACGGCGCCAATCAGTCGAAGCGCGACGAGTGGGCGCAGGGGTTCCTGCTCAATTACGAGTCCGGTTTCACCGAGGGTCCGGTGGGGTTCGGGATCGATGCGATCGGGCTGCTCGGCGTAAAACTCGACTCAGGGCCGGAACGGCAGAACACCGGGCTGTTGCCGGTGGGCGACGACAAGGCGCCGGACGAATACAGCCAGCTCGGCGCGGCGGCCAAGCTGCGCTATTCAAAGACCATCGTCCGTGTCGGCACCCTGATGCCAAAGCTACCGACGGTGCTACCTAACGATTCACGCCTACTGCCCCAGACCTTCCGGGGCGGGATGCTGACTTCAAAGGAGATCGACGGGCTGACGCTCAGCGCGGGCCGTTTGACCCAGAACAGTCTGCGCAACTCCGCTGCCAACGACGACATGCTGGTATCAGGTAAAGGCATAAGCGGCGGGCAGGCCAGCGACAAGTTCGATTTCGCCAGCGCCAGCTACCGCTGGAACAAGAACCTGACCACGGGCTACCACTACGGCCATCTGGATCAGAACTACAAGCAGCACATCTTCAACCTGGTGCACGTCTTGCCGCTGGGCGAGGATCAGGCGATCAAGAGTGATCTGCGCTTCGCCCGCTCCACCGAGGCGGGTAACACCAATGTCGACAACGATGCCTTCGGCGCCAAGTTCACTTATCAGCTCGGCGGCCATGCGTTCGGTGCGGCGTTTCAGAAGATGAACGGCGAGACGGGCTTCCCGCACATCAATGGCACCAACTCCTATCTGGTCAACTACGTGATGATCTCGCCGGACTTTGCCAGCCCTGGCGAGAAGTCCTGGCAGGTGCGTTACGACTATGACTTCGGCGCCATCGGCATTCCTGGGCTGAGCTTCATGACGCGCTATCTGCGTGGCGATGATTTCGACGGCCCTGGCGGACGCGACGGCCGCGAGTGGGAACGCGATACCGATATCGGCTACGTGTTCCAACAAGGCGCGCTGAAGAACTTCGGTGTGAAGTTGCGCAACGGAACCTACCGGAGCACGGGCAACGACATCGATCAGACGCGCTTCATTCTCAGCTACACGCTGCCACTGCTGTAACGAACCCGCCCCATGCCATCCCGTCACTCGCACGGGTGACGGTGTCGCTAAACAGGAGATGAACATGATCACGCAAAAAACGCTGCTTTCCCTGGCCGTCGCGTTCGCGCTGAGCGCCAGCCACCTGTCCGTACAGGCTGCGGACACGTCCGACCTGCCCTGCCGCACCACGGCCGAATGCGCGGCCGAGGCGGCAAAAATCGGCGCCACGGTCGATCGCTCCGGCGCCAAGCAAGGTAAGCACGACGACCAGTTCACCTGGGTCAACCGTATCAACAAGGCCTCTGTCGTCATGTTGACCGAAGAAAAAATCATCAGCCGTCAGCAAGGCCGTGAGATTGCCCGCGGCGTTAAACACGTCATCGATCAGGCCGGCAAACCCGACGGCAAGAAGCCCAGTGACGTGCTGCAGATCGAGCGAATCATGATCGACGAGATAGGCCCGCAAGCTTCGCTGATCCACTCCGGCCGAAGCCGTCAGGACATGTACGCCACCTATCGCCTCGCCACGCTGCGCAGCCAGTTGTTGGATTACACCGATGCAATGAACGATACCCGCGCGAAGCTGCTGGAACTGGCGAAAGACAATGTCGACACCCTGATCCCGGCCTACACCAATGGCGTGCAGGCGCAGCCGATCACCTATGCGCATTATCTTTTGGCTTACGAGGCGGCTTTCGAACGCGACGCCCAGCGCATCCGCGAGCTGTACGAACGCCTGAATCGCAGCCCCATGGGCACGGCGGTGCTGGCGAATTCCGGTTGGCCGCTGAACCGCGAGCGGCTGTCCGAGCTGCTCGGCTTCGATGACGTGCGGGAAAACTCGCTGGATGCCGGGCAGGTTTCGACCTATGACATCCCCATTGAAGCCGCCGGAATTGCCTCTTCATCGGCGATCCGCATCGGCGCGATGCTGGGCGACATCCATACGCAGTATCACCAGATCCGCCCGTGGATGTTGCTCGAAGAGGGTTCGACCTACACCAGCAGTGCCATGCCGCAGAAACGTAATCCCGGCTTGATCATGCGGGCGCGGGAGTCGGCCTCGGACGTGGTTGGTCTCGCGCATACCGTCACGCTGCGCGCGCACAACGTGACTACAGGGATGACGGACTACAAGTTCGCCTTCGACGGGCTCGGGCTGTTCGATAGTGCGCACGAAATGTTCGTCCGCACGGGCAAGGTGGTGGACGCGTTGGTGATCAATCCGGAGCGTGCGCTGGAAGAACTGGAAGCGGAATGGACCACTTCGATGGAGCTGGCCGATACCCTGGAGCGCGAGCACAAGGTGCCCTTCCGTATCGGTCACAGCTTCGCCTCGGCGGTGGTAGGCCATGCGCGCAAGGAAGGCTTCGTGCCGGCCAACTTCCCCTACGCCGAGGCGCAGCGGTTGTTCACCAAGGCGGCGGAGAAGTACCAATGGAAAACCCGCGCGTTGCCGCTGAGCGAGTCGGCCTTCCGCGCGACGCTGTCGCCGCAGAACATGGTCAAGACCCGTGTCGGCACCGGCGGGCCGCAGCCAGCGGAGGTCAAGCGCATGCTTGATGAAGCCAACCAGGCGCTAGCTGGCGACCAGCACTGGACCAAGGTGCGCCGTGATCGGGTTGCCAAGGCTGAAACCGAGCTGGACAAGGCCTTCAACGCCCTGTTGAAGAACTAAGGGCTGCACGCCTCAGCGTTTCCCGGCCACCGTGTCGGGAAACGCTGCCTGCCGGCGAGGCACCAGCGCCTCGCGCAATGCGTTGCGATCCAGCGCTCCGCTCCAGGCCGAAATCACCACGCACGCCAGCGCATTGCCGATCACGTTGGTCAGGGACCGACACTTCATCAGCCGCTCGACGCCGAGCAACAGCCCGAGCGCTTCCAGCGGCACCAGATTCAGACCCGCGACCGTGGCCGTCAGAGTCAGGAAGGCCGAGCCCGCCGCGCTGGTCGAACCCAGCGAAGTCAGCAGGGCGATCAATAGCAGAATCAATACCTGCGTCCCGTCCATAGCCACCCCCGCGAGCTGGGCAAGAAATACCGCGGCGCACGTCACGTAGATATTCGAACCGGCGAGATTGAAGGTGTAGCCAGTGCTGAGCACCAGTCGTACCACGCGGCGATCACATCCGGCGCGTTCGAGCCTTTCGATCAGGCCCGGTACAGCCGCCACCGAGGCCCCGGTGAACGCCACCAGAAGGAGTTCGGCCTTGATGTACGCGATAAGACGAAACAGCCCGAAGCCGGCAAGCCGAGCCACTGAGCCCAGGGCAACGACGATAAAGAGCAAACAGGCGAAATAAACAGTGCCGATGAACTTGAGCAGCGGCCAGGCCGATGCCGGCCCGTACCGCCCGACGGTGTATGCCATGGCGCCGAACGCCGCCAGCGGCGCGAACCGGAGCACCATGCGCAATGCTTTAAGCAGCCAGCCCACCAGCAGCTCCAACCGGTGTCGCAATCCCTCACCCGCATCGCCTGCCCAGCCAAGTCCGAGGCCGAACAGCAAAGCCGCCAGCAATACGGGAAGAATGACCGTATGCCCGATGATTTGCGCCAGGCTGGTCAGGACCGCCGTTGGCAGGTCACGCATCGGTTGGGGCGTCGATGCCGCAAACGACACGGCATCAAGACCGAGCGTCAGCAGCATCGCCACCACCGCGCCGGTGACCAGCGACAGCACCGCCATCAGCAGGAAATACACCAGGACGCGCCCGGCGCAGTGGGTTTTCTGGCCTCGTTCACCAAAGCCGGCCACCGCAGAGGAGACCAGCACGAACATCACCAGCGGCACCGCATGGCCGATCACGCCGAGAAAGGCATCGCTGAGCGGCTTCATCTGGATGGCCAGTTCCGGCCGAGCGATCCCAAGCGACAGGCCGAGGGCAATCGCGATCAGGATGAGTACGGTGTCGTTGCGGTACAGCTTGGCTAGAATCATGGGCCGCCGAGCGATGTTGTTGTTTTAGCAGGCCGTTGAAAAACGTAGACGAGGCAGGCAAGACGAGGCGCAACGACCACCGGAAGTAACAGCCGAAGGCTGGCCCGAAGGGCGAGTGCAACGAGTCAAAGCAGCCGAAGAAGCGGACCGGGCTCGCGAACGAGTTTGGTGTCCTAAATCAGCATTCTGACTGAGCTCGCAACCGAGGCTGCTTTTAACGACGAATTGCCAACGTAGGCAGTTTTTCAACAGGCTGTTAGTCGCTTCAGAACCCGTATCCTACCCCATCAAGGCGATCCGTCACTCAAACGCACTGACGGGCACCGAGCAGGACTCAAGTCATATGGAACTTCGCCATCTCCGTTATTTCGTCATGGTCGCCGAGGAGAGGCACTTCACCCGCGCCGCTGCACGCTTGAACATGCAGCAGCCGCCGTTGAGTCAGCAGATTCGCGCGCTGGAGACCGAGCTCGGCTTCGAGCTGTTCAAGCGCCACCCCAAGGGCGTGGACCTGACGACCGGGGGCACGGTATTTCTCGAAGAAGCCAAGGCCATCCTGGCGCGGGTGCAGGATGGCGCGCGCCGAGCCGCTCGCGTCGCCACGGGCGTAGAGGGCACGCTGAATATCGGCTTCACCTCGTCGGCGGCGGCGCATCCGCTGATTCCTCGGATCATCCGCGCCTACCGCGAGCAGTATCCGGCGGTAGCGATCACCCTGGACGAGGGCAATGCCGGCCGCCTGACCGAGCGTGCCAGTGCCGGTCAATTGGAGGTCGGAATCCTCCGTGCACCTGTCAGCCGACCCGCCGGAATCGAGTTCCATCGTCTGCTGGTGGAAGAGCTGCTGTTAGTAGTCCCGATCGGGCATCCCGTGCTGGCTAACCGCCCTCAGGCCGTGGAATTGCTGGCGATACGGGACGAGCCCTTCATACTCGTTCGCCGCCCCGGCGCGCCAGGCATGTACGCCAACCTGTTGCATGCCTGCCAAGCGGCTGGCTTCGAGCCGAGGGTGGCGTTCGAGGTGGAGCGCATGCTGACAAATGTCAGCCTAGTCGCCGCCGGTGAAGGCATCTCGGTGGTGCCGGCCTCCATGCGCGACATCCATCGGGAAAGCGTGGTCTACCGACGCATCGTCGGCGCTCGTCCGCGTCTGGTCGCACCGCTTACGTTGGTTTGCCGCGAATTCAATCAGTCGCCGGCGCTGCAGAATTTCATCGCTCTGGCGCGGCAGCTTGCCAAGGGATACCGAGCCCAGGCGCTTTGAGAATAATCTCCATTACCTGATCACTGGTGCGAACATCGCCCTGCCCTCTGTTTCAAAGCTTTGTGAGCCCTTCACAACTGACGAGGTGCAACATGGCCAAAGACGACAAGACGACGCCGCACGAGAAGAGCGACCACGAGCTGGCGAACACGGCCGATGAGGTCGAGATCGGCAATACCGCCCATACGACGCGCACGCAGCCTGTCGGGCACAGCCTGGAGCCCACGCATACGCGCATGAACGGCAGTGACGAGGACAATCCGGACAATCACAAGCGCAAATGAACAAAGCCCCGCACGATGCGGGGCTTTTCATTGGCGTGCCCTAGCGAACTGCCAGACGCGTTGCAGGCCGTGTCGCCAACAGCAGGCCGGCGAAGATCAGGCCACCGCCGATCCAGTGGAACGTCTGCAGGCCCTCGCCCAGCAGCAGCCAGCCGAGAATCGCGGTGAAGACCGGCATCATATAGGTCGCCATCGCCGCTTTCGCCGCGCCAACGGTTTTGACGCCGTGGTTCCAGGATAGATAGGCGACCAGCGAGGCAAAAATGGCGGTGTAGGCGATAACGCTGAGGTTGGTCAGGTTTGGCGTGAAGCCGCCGACGTGACTGAATTCGAACAGGTAGAACGGCAGGATCAGCGGTGTGCCCAGCAACATCAGCACACCCAGCAGCGTCAGTGGCGGCACTTGAAGAAATTTGGCCCAACGCCGCAGAGACAGGGTGTAAAGCGCCCAGACCAGCACCGCCACCAGCATGATCAGATCTCCCGTCTGGAACGACAGGCTGCTGAACGCCGCCCAACTGCCGCGGCTGATCAGGTAGATCAAACCGCCCGCCGCGATGGCCATACCGAACCATGCGCGCCGTGCCGGCCATTCACCTAGCAATAATCCGCCACCGATAAAAGTGAACAGCGGTAGGCAGGTATTCACCAGCGTCAGGTTGATGGCTTCGGTGCTTTGCGCGGCGGAATACAGCAGCGAGTTATAGCTGCTGACGCCCAGCGCCGCGATGATCAGCAAGCGCCAGCTGGCAGCCCGCAGGGCCGCGCGATGAGCCCAGATTGAACGCACGACAAACGGCAGCAGCAGGCAGGTCGCCAACAGCCAGCGCCAGAATGCCAGGGTAAGCGGCGGGATGGCTTCATGAAAGGCGCGCGCCACCAACGCGTTACCGCTCCAGCAGAGCACAGCGAGCAGCAGGCCGGCGAAGGCCCAAGCGTTACGAGTCGCCATCAGACCGGCCGGAACGGGCGTAGGCGGTATTGCGGCGGCAATTGATCCAGGCCACTGATGGTGACATTGAGGTCTTTCCAGATACCGTCCTTGATGCCGTAGATGCAGCCATGCACGGACAGCGGTTGGCCGCGGTGCCAGGCGTTCTGGACGATAGTGGTATGGCTGACGTTGGCGACCTGCTGGATGACGTTGAGCTCGCAGAGGCGATCGACCTGCGCTTCTTCGGTCGGGAAGCTGGCGATGTGGTCGCGGTGTTCGTAGTAGAGGTCGCGGATGGTACGCAGCCAGCCGTCAATGAGGCCAAGCTGATCATCGCGCATGGAAGCGCGTACGCCACCGCAGCCATAGTGGCCGGTGACGAGGATATGCTTCACCTTGAGCACGTCGACCGCGTACTGGATGACCGACAGGCAGTTGAGGTCCGTATGCAGCACCACATTGGCGACGTTGCGGTGCACGAACAGGTCGCCCGGCAGCATACCGACGATCTCATTGGCGGGCACGCGCGCATCCGAACAACCGATCCAGAGGTATTCCGGCACCTGCTGCTTGGCCAGTTTGGTAAAGAAGTCCGGGTCCTCCTCGAGGATGGCTTCTGCCCAGCGCGCGTTGTTTTCGATTAACTGTTGAAGATCGTTGCTCATCGATTGCCCCTTTCATTCCGACGCGCACGTTACGAACCGGTCCGCGTTTTGACAAGAGCACAGACCGGGACGTCACAGCCTAGACGGTGAATAGCGGGTTCGATTGCACCTCGGCTCTGGGCCGGGAGGAGAAGGCACGCAGGTCGCGCAGGAAGTTGTCGCGCCAGGCGTCGAGGTCCGCGGCGCGAATCGCACGCATCATATGTTCGTAGCGGTCCTTACGTTCGGTGAGGGACATGCGCATGGCGCGGTCGAGGGCCTCGGCCATGCCGATGCAGTCGTAGGGATTGATGATCAGCGCGGATGTCAGCTCACGGGCAGCGCCGGCGAAACGTGAAAGCACCAAGACACCGGGGTCTTCCGGGTCTTGGGAGGCGACATATTCCTTGGCGACGAGGTTCATGCCGTCGCGCAGCGGTGTGACGAAGCCGATGTCGGCGCTGCGGAACAACCCCATCAGCACGCGTCGATCATGGCTTTTATTGAGGTAGTGCAGCGGCGTCCAGTCCAGATCAGACAGCCAGCCATTGATGTGCCCCGCCGCGCTTTCGAGCTGCTGGCGTATGTTCTGGTAGGTTTTTACATCGGAGCGGGAAGTCGGTGCGATCTGTACGAACTCGACCGCGCGACGGTGCTCCGGGTAGCGTTCGAGAAACGCCTCGTACGCTCTGAAGCGCTCCACCAACCCCTTGGAATAATCCAACCGATCGACGCTGATGATCTTCTTGCGTGCCACGTCGGTAGTACGCCGCATGGGCTTGCGGCGGGTTTTATAAGATTCGGCCAGGTCCTGGATCTCGTCGGGAACCACGCCGATCGGATAGACCCCGGCTCTGAAGTTCTGTCCGTACGCCGTCAGGCTGCCGTCGGACTCAAGAATGCCGCGAACTTCACGGGTCATGTAATCCTGGAACGCCAAGCGGTCGGTTTCGGTCTGGAAGCCGATAAGGTCGTAGAAGCAGAGTGTCTTGAGCAATTCGTTGTGCGGCGGGATGACGGTAAGGATTTCCGGCGGCGGAAACGGGATATGCAGAAAAAACCCGATGCGGTTGCGAATGCCCAGCTGCCGGCAGGCCTCGGCGAAGGGAATCAGATGGTAGTCATGGATCCAGATGATGTCGTCGGGTTTGAGCAGCGGCTTGAGTTTCTCCGCCAGCATCGCATTGACCCGGCGGTATCCTTCATATTCCTGGCGGTTGTAGCGTGCCAGGTCGATGCGGTAATGGAAGATCGGCCAAAGCGTGGCGTTGGAAAACCCACGGTAGTACTGATCGTAATCCTGCTTGGTCAGACCCATCGTCACGTAGGTGATATTGCCGATGGTCTCGCTATGGGTCTGCGGGGTGCTGCTTACGTCGCCGCTCCAGCCGAACCAGATACCTCCGGCCTGGCGTAGTGCGTCATAAACGCCAACTGCAAGCCCGCCAGCAGCGACCTTCCCCGCCTTGATCGGCGCTACTCGGTTAGAAACCACTACTAGTCGACTCATGGGGTCGTTCTCGCTTCAGTCTGGTTTTATTGGTTTATCCGGCTGCTCTGAGAGTGCATCGAGCAAGCGTTCGAGCCAGGCGCCAACAGCTTCTACCGAGTCCAGGCGCTGCGTGGCTTCGGTCGGGCCGGTGCCGACCTTGATGCTCAACCCGCCCAACTCGTTGACGACCTGGAAGCCCGCCTCGTCGGTCAGATCGTCACCTATGAACACAGGCGTTCGTCCTTTGAATGGAGCCTCCTGCATAAAGGTGCGAATCACCTCGCCCTTACTGGCGCCGCGAGGTTTGAGCTCGAACACGCACTTGCCCGGCTGTAATGTCAGCACATCGCCGTAGCGCTCGACGAACTCTTCAGCCAGCGCACGGGCAGTGCCTTCCAGTTCGGGGGCCAGGCGGAAATGCAGGGCGAATGCGATGGTTTTGTTTTCCAGCGACAGGCCGGGGTGCTGGGCGCAGGCGTGCGCAAGTTCCCGTTGGATGGCTTCGAACACATCATTGTCGAGCGCCAACTTGCACATTTCGCCTTCTGCGGTACGGCGCTCGGCACCGTGCACGCCGGCAGCCGGTAGACGCAATGGCGAGAGCAGATCATCGAGCTGGCTGAGAGGACGCCCGGAGATGACCGCCAAGGGAATCTCGCTTAGATGCAGGTGCTCCAGGGCAACCAGCGAGCGAGGTGGAATCGTCACGAGTTCCGGACGAGGCTGTATTTCTGCCAGCGTGCCGTCGACGTCGAAAAAGAAAGCGCAGCGCCGGACCTCTAGCCCGGGTCGGTCATTTGGTTTGTTCATGCTCCCTGAGACTCCGGATCGTCGATGGTGGTTCGCGCTTTTTGTGTCGCCACAAGCGCTTAGGCACTAACAAACCGCTCTTGCAGCTTGGTTCATAAACCCCGAACCGGCCAGCGGCCAGCCTGAATCTTCGCACCGACGCCGGGTCACAACCTGCAAGACCGCAGCTCACGCAGGAGGTTGTCATGAACGATCAAAAGCCCTACACGCCCAAGGAAATAGACGATACCGAGGACCGCATGGGTTCGATGGAGCAGCTCGATTTCGACCAGCATCGCGACGATCGCAAGGGCCGTATCGGTGACGAGGTGCCGGCCGATGAAGTCGAAGACGAGTTCCCCCCGGAACGGGTTGCCGAAGCCGGCATGACTGCGGGTGAAGTGCCGGATGGCGGCACGACCATGGACGACATGGCACCGGAAACGCTGATTCGCGAAGACGGTTCACGCTCGCCAAACGAGCGCGGCCATGGCGGCCCAGCCGATCAGGACTTGAGCGAAGTCTCCGAACATCGCATCGGTGCCGATGTAGATCTCGACGAGGCGGAGGAGGCTCGATATGCCCCCCTGGATGGCAAGCCATGGGACGGACCGGCGAAAGGCGACCCGGATACCGGACTCGGTGGCGGCGATGCCGTACTGCACGAAAACGATGGCCTGATGGACGACAACGAACTCGAAGGAGACGCGCCGCTGGACTCCGGGCGGGACAAGGCGCCGGGGCGATAAGCCTTTGCCGCGTCGTACGGGTCCGTGCGACGGACGGATCAACTGGCGGCCACCAAGCCCAACTGTTCGGAGTTGGGCTTGGCGTGATGTGTCGTTGACTGATCAATTCAATCGAACAATGTACAGGCCATCACCAGCGCATCTTCGCGCCCGTCAGCGGAAGGGTAATAGGCACGGCGCCGTCCTACTTCGTTGAAGCCGTAGCGCTCGTATAGCCGATAGGCCGAGGTATTGCTGGCTCTGACTTCGAGGAAGCATTCACGCCCGCCCCGCTCGGCGGCTCTTTGCATCAGATGCTCGAGCAGCCGCAAGCCCAGGCCGCGGCCCTGGCTCTGCGGTTTGACCGTAATATTGAGCAGGTGCGCTTCGTCGATGATGACATTGATCACGCCATGGCCGACCTGCTGCTCGCCTTCGAACATGATCCAACATTCATAAGCGCTCAACGCGTCGGTGAAGATCCCGCGAGTCCAAGGGTGGCTGAAGGCGGCGTATTCGATTTTCAGGACTGTTTCGATATCCGCCGCCGTCATGGGGCGAAAACTGACTGCATCACTCATGAAGCACTGCTCATAAACCGGTAACCCAACGCGGCATGCTACGCCGCATCGCCTTCCACAACTCGGCCTTGCTGCCGGGCTGCTCCATCAACTGCTCGAGTCCGGGCATGGCCAGGGCGTGACCGATGCCTTCGATATGCAACTCGCGATAGCAGGCGTCTGCCTCGACCTCACCGGCAAAGCGCAGCGCAGGCAAACCCACCAACCAAAGGCAGGCACAGCCCATTCCTTCCAGTTCAGCAGCCACTACGCCTTGCACGTAATCACGTGCGGCTTCGGCGCCCTGTTCGAGGCTGCCGCGGTGCAGGAGTGGCCAGCGGATCGGCTCGCCGTCCCCAACCTGTTGGGGCTTGTCCGGCAGCCTAGCGGCGCGAAGCATATCCTTGAGTAGCAGATAGGCGGGATCACGGCTCTGAAATGACTCGCCAGTGGGCAACTCCACCAGCAGCAGGCAATTGCCCGCGCGCAGCAATTGCAGGGCGAAACGTGGCGGCGGTACAGCAGTCTTTTGCTCGGCGGCCGCAGGCTCGGCGTCAGGGGATTTCACGTCCGGCTTTTTCGAGTCGGGCATGGCAATGCGGGGCATGGCCGCACGCACCGCATCTGCCGCCGGGCTCGCGGTGACTTTTGTGGCTGTCATCGGCGCAGGCGCCGACGGGGCGGGCTGCGCAACTGGCCGCTCGAGTTCGAGAACCGGCGCAGGCTCGAATTCGGGCTCGTCGAATTGCAGCAACTCCGGGCGCGACGGCGCGGCAAAGGGTAGTTCGGCCCGTGGTAGCCAAGTGGTGATCTGCATGGCGTCGAGAAAGGCCCGACGCCGACTTTCAGTAATCAAACCCCGGCCACCTGCGGATGCGCTTTAGCGCCGACCTGCATCAGGTTCAGCGCGTTCAGATAGGCCTTGGCTGACGCCACGACGATATCGGTATCGGCGCCATTGCCATTGACGATGCGCCCCCCTTTCTCCAACCGCACCGTGACCTCGCCTTGCGAGTCGGTGCCCTTGGTGATGGCATTGACGGAGTACAGCTGCAGCGTGGCGCCAGAGTTAGCCACGGACTCGATGGCTTTGAACGTCGCATCAACCGGCCCCGAGCCCTGCCCTGAGGCAACTTGCTCATTGCCGTCCACGTTCAACACGAGCTTGGCGTCCGGCACCTCGCCGGTCTTGCTCGCCACTTCCAGCGTCACCAGCTTGAAATGTTCCTGCATATCCTCGGCGAGCGTGTCGGAGACGAGCGCCTGCAGATCCTCGTCGAATATCTCGTGCTTCTTGTCCGCCAACTCCTTGAAGCGCGCAAACGCAGCATTCAGCTCGCCTTCACCCTGCAGGACAATGCCCAGTTCGTCGAGTCGCGAACGGAATGCAGCACGCCCTGAATGCTTGCCCATGACCATCCGGTTGGCATTCCAGCCCACCGATTGCGCAGACATGATCTCGTAGGTCTCGCGATGCTTGAGCACGCCATCCTGGTGGATGCCCGACTCGTGCGCGAAGGCGTTGGCGCCGACGATGGCCTTGTTCGGCTGCACCGGAAAGCCAGTGATGCCGGAGACCAGGCGTGAGGCGCTGAGAATGTGTTCGGTCTCGATGCGGGTATGTACATCGAGCAGATCCTGACGGGTCTTGATGGCCATGACGATTTCTTCCAGCGCGGCGTTACCGGCGCGTTCGCCCAGGCCGTTGATGGTGCACTCGACCTGCCGAGCGCCGGCGACGACCGCGGCCAGCGAGTTGGCGACGGCCAGCCCCAGATCGTTGTGGCAGTGCACCGAAAACACCGCCTTGTCGGCGTTGGGAATGCGCTCGAGCAGCGTGCCGATCATGGCACCATATTGATGCGGGATGGCGTAGCCGACGGTATCGGGAATGTTGATCGTGCGCGCGCCGGCGTCGATGGCCGCTTCGATGATGCGGCAGAGAAAGTCGATCTCGGAGCGGCCTGCATCCTCGCAGGAGAATTCCACATCGGCGCATAGATTGCGCGCCTTGGTCACTGCACGCACAGCCTGCTCGATGACCTGATCCGGCTGCATACGCAGCTTGTATTGCATGTGGATCGGGCTGGTGGCAATGAAGGTATGGATGCGCCCGGAGTTGGCACCGGCCAGCGCTTCGGCGGCACGCTCGATATCAGCATCGACTGCGCGGGCCAGGCTGCATACGGTGCTGTCCTTGATATGGTCGGCCACCGCTTTGACGGCGGCGAAATCACCTGGACTGGCGATGGCGAAGCCGGCTTCGATTACGTCCACCTTCAGCCGCTCAAGAGCCTTGGCGATGCGCAGCTTTTCTTCACCGGTCATGGAGGCGCCAGGGCTCTGTTCGCCGTCTCGCAGGGTGGTGTCGAAGATAATGACGCGGTCGTTGCTGCTCATATCGAATTCCTCTTGGCCAGCCGTGCGGACTCAGGTGGCGCCTCAAGTGTGAATTGTGGCCGGAAACCAGCAAAGCGGGAAGGCCGAGCGCCTCATTGTGCTTATCCAGCGATCGGTTTGGGCTGATTTGCATCGAGGTCAGGCAGTACAATTGCCGACTATTTTTGCAGCCGACAGAACCGATTCAGATGATCGAACCCAAGCGCGTACTGCGTGCCCTCGCCGAACACTGGACGTTACTCGAGCCGCTGTGCGAACGCTTCGATGCCGGCACGCTGAGCCTGATCGAGCTTCGTCATCAGCTTGCCGCGCAACTGCCGGAAGGGACACCCACCGACATCACCGCCCTGCTCGATCAGTGGATTCGTTTGGACATCCTTGTCCCGGTGGCTAAAAGCCCGAATCGCTTCGAGCTGAACGCGCAGATCCATGACTTTCTCGCCTACCTGCGGCGCGAACATCGACTCGGTCTGTGCCTGGAGATCGAAGCCTACCTGCGCCACTTGGAACGGTTGGCGGGCCACATCCAGGACGCCTTCGAAATCCGTGACGGTCAGGACCTCGCCCGCCAGCTTCGCCTGCTGGACATGCGCGTGCGCGACGTATTGAAGAAACTCGCTAACGACGAGCAGGCACTGATCGGCGTGGCCGACCGGGCCAAGACCAGCGACCGTCAGATTCCGCTGCGGCAGCGTTATGCGGAAGTTCTGGCGACCTGGGATGAATACGTCGAACCGATGATCCAGCTGGTCGCTGCCGATGGTGCATTCGAGCAGGGCGTGTATCGCGTCGAACAGGTTTTGATGAAGCTGCTTGGTGAGCAGCAACGGCTGGGACAGCTGGTCGACGACGACCTGCTGTTGCGCACCCATGCGCGCATTCTCGAAATGCAAAGCACCGCTCAGCTGACCCTGCGCCACGCGCGGGAGCTGTTGCTGCCGCTGCGCGAAGAGGCACGCCGGCACAATGCGGTGACCCGTGGCGCCGCGCTTGCCCTGTCAGCCATTCGCAAGAAGGGACTCGATGCGGTGCCGCAGGCCTCGCTGCCGCTGTTCACCCGCCCGCAGAGCACTTTTCTCGGCACGGCCAGCCAGGTCGAAGCCTATGTCTACGCCTTGGCCCGCTTCGAACCGAAGCCTGCACAATTCCCCCGAGGCGCAAGCAAGCGCAAGACCGATGCACCGCGCTCACCGCTGACGGCGCGTGAAATGTTAGACCGCTGTGAACAGGCGTTGCCGCTGCCCGACCTGATGCAGTGGTTGCTCGAACAAGAGCCGGAAGGCGCGACCGATGAGCTGCTCTACTGGTTTTCTCGCCTCTCCCGCGACGCCCGTTTCCAGCGTGACCGTCTGGAACGCCGCGAGTACCTGACGCGCGAGCATCAGGTCAGTCTCAGCTCGTTTGCCCTACTGGCGCCGCAAGATGGCTGAACGAATCGACCGGCAATTGGGTGGTCCGGTGGGAAATGCTTCGCAGTTTTCCTTCCTACGTCCAATACCTCGCGGCCCCTTACGTAGGGTGGACAACGCGCAGCTTGTCCACCATCACTTCGGCGATATCAGAGCAACCTGAATGAACATCGATCTGAAAGAAATGACCCAGCTGGCGCCGATATTCCGCGAGCTGTTCAAGGGCTATCACCTGTCTCGCAGCGAGCCGGAGTGCTACTCCCAACTATCGAATATGCAGGACCCGTACCGTGCGCTGTTCAAGGCGCTTGGCTATGAACTGGTCTGCGACCCGCGTGGCTTTTACTACTTCGTCCCCGAGCAGATGGGCGCGCAGGTCAACAAGACGGCCCAGCGGCTGGCGTTGTTCACTTTCATTCTGGTCGAGCATCTCGCCGATCAGGGCCGCGATCCGCTCGCGGTGCTTGACGGGGGCACCCTGGGCCGTGATGAACTCCCGGCGCTATTAGACAAATACCGCGACCTGCTCCTGCAGGCCGAGGTGACCACCCAGGACGAGCTGGAAGAGAAGATTATCCGCCGCCTGACTCAGCTGGGTTTTGCCGAAGACAGCAACGGCATCTACCGTTTCCTGCCGCCCATGCATCGCTTCCTTGACGTTTGCTTGTCCGTGCAGCAAGACCGCGATCTGGCAGCAAGCCTGCACAGCACTGACCTCTCGCTGCCAGCGCCGCAGCTGATCGCCGATGAGGAAGAGGACGAGATCATCATTCTGGACCACCCAGAGGATGAATCCGAAGAAGAAGCGCTGGCGCGTGCCATCGCAGCAGAAAAGGAGCTTGAGGCATGAGCCAGGAACGCTACGGTATCCGCCGCTTCGCCCTATTGAACACCGCGGGTTACAGCCTCGGCATCTTCCCGCTGGAAACGCCGTTGTCTGTCTACGGCGCGAACAACCTGGGCAAGTCCGCGTCGATCAATGCGCTGCAGTTTCCGATTCTGGCGCGTATGTCGGACATGAGTTTCGGCAAGTACAGCCTGGAGCAGTCGCGAAAGTTTTACTTCGCCAGTGACACCAGCTACATCCTCGTCGAAGTCGCCCTCCCTCATGGCCCTCATGTGATTGGTGTATCCGGTCGTGGGCCGGGTGGCGGGTTCGGTCACCAGTTCTTTGTCTACCAGGGCTCACTGGATCTCGATCACTACCAGCAGAACGGCACATGCCTGCGCCAACGCGAACTGTTCGCCAACCTCGAGCGCGCCGGTATCAAGGCCTACGAGGCAAAGCCGGACGAACTGCGGCGGCTACTGGTCGGCGGCCATACCGCAATCCCACTGGACATGACACTGATCCCGTTGCGTTCGACCAGCGAGCAGAGCCTCAAGACCTTCCGCGCACTGTTCATCAACCTGCTGCACATGCGCGAGATCACCGCTGCCAAGCTCAAACAGCTGTTTCTCGACGCGTTCGAACACAGCCTTCGCTCGGGCAGCGTCGACTACATTGCTGCAACTGAGGAAGCGTTCCGCGACGTGCGCCGCATGGAGCAGGACTATCAAGCCCTGGTTGCTGCCGGCCCGCTGGTCGAAGCCCTTGCCGCCGGCGTTGCCCAACGCGAACTGCTACGGGGCAAGCTGCATCGGTTGTCCCCATTACTCGACTCGCTGCTCGGCAGTTGGCAGGACTACGCCGGCGCACGCAAGGAAGAGCTGGTCATCCAGGCCGAACACTATCGTCGCGAGCAAGATGGCCTGCAGAACGAACAGCGTGGCGGCACCGCCGAACTGATGCGTCTGGAGCGTGAAATCAGCGAAATCCAGCGCTGGCTGGGCGAGCTTGCCGTACTGAAGAATCGCTTCGCGCTGGTCGATGATGCCCACGTGCTGGAGCAGCAGCTGCTCGCCGCCAAAGACGCCCATGACGAACTGGCGGGCGCGCTGTCGCAATCGCGACAGTTCTCCAGTGAGGACTTGGACGAGCGCCTGCGCGACCTGGAGAAGCGTCTCAAGTCGGTCCGCCAACAGCTGGACCATGCGGACAACAACAGTTATTCCCGTCTACGCGAAGAATTTTCACAGCCTGACGTTGATCGCCTGATGCGATTATTTAACGGCCAGCTGTTCAGCCTGCCCTTGAGCGAAAAAGGCATTACCGTGGATGACGCCGATAGCTGGGTCAAATCGCTTGAAGCGGTACTCGACGGCTTTAAGGGGGAGCGCTTCGAAGCCCCCGGGCTGTCCATCGACCTGTCCCATATCGAACCACCAGCCCTGCAGGCACTGGCTGATCGCGCCGCCCTGCGCGACCAGAAAGATCGACTGGAGCGTGAGCTCAAGCAGTTGAAGGCACAGCATTCCGTGGCGATTGACCGAGCCGCGAGCAAAGCACAGGCCGAACATCTCTATCAGCAAGTACTGGACGCCCAAAAAGCGCTAGAGGATTTCCGCCGCTGCCAGACGCTCTCAGCCGAAGAGGAGAACAAGCTTGAGCAACTGGCCCAAGCCGAAGCGGCGCAGGACGAACTCAAGCGGACCAGCGACGCCTTCACCGAGCGAGTGCAACACCTCTCGGCGAAACTGCAACTGGTCGGGCGTCAGCTGGCCGATCTCGAAGCCAAGGAACGCACGCTGGAGGACGCCCTACGTCGCCGCCAGCTGCTTCCAGCAGATCTGCCATTCGGCACGCCTTTCATGGACCCGGTGGACGACTCGCTGGACAACCTCCAACCATTGCTCAATGACTATCAGGACAGCTGGCAAGCATTGCAGCGCGTCGATGGGCAAATCGAAGCGCTGTACGCGCAGGTGCGCCTAAAAGGCGTCGCCAAGTTTGATAGCGAAGAAGATCCGGAGCGCCGCTTGCAGCTACTGGTGAACGCCTACGCGCATCGCCAGGACGAAGCCTTGACCCTCGCCAAGGCACGTCGCGCGGCGGTAACCGACATCGCCCGGACACTGCGCAATATCCGCAGCGATTACGACAGCCTCGAGCATCAGCTAGCGCTCTTCAATCGCGAGATCAACAAACGCCAGGTTTCGAACCTCGAAAGCTTCCGTATCGTCCTGGCACCAAATAAGGACGCGCTCAAGCACATCGATCAGATCATTCACAGCGCCGGGCAGTACGAACAAGGCGAGACGTTGTCGGTGTTCGACCTTCAGCAAAACAGCGAGCAGGACAGCAAGAACGAGGAAGCCAAGGAATACCTGGCGCGCCTAGTTGCGGCTAACAATAACCAGTTGGGCCTGAGAGACTTGTTCGAGCTGGCTTTTGAAATTACCAAGGTCGGCAGCCAGCCAGTGATCCATACCGACATCGACGGGGCGGCGTCCAACGGCACCACGATGACCATCAAGGCGCTGACCAATATGTACCTGTTGCTGCATCTGATGGACCGCGAGCAGGCCGGTCGCATTCGTCTGCCTTACTACTTGGACGAAGCCGCAGACATTGATGAGCGCAACCAGCAGGCTCTGATCGAAACCAGCCTGCAATTGGGCTTTGTGCCGATCCTCGCCTCGGTAAAGCCGCAGGTCTCGGCACATGTAGCGATTGATCTGGAAGGTGGCAGCAGCCCGAGCGGAATCTATATTGACGAAGCGGACTGGAAGTTCATCAAGCGTCGCGAACAGGCCGAGCCATCGAACGTCGCAGGCGATCAAAGGCGTGTGGAAGACGCCGAACTGGTCAGCTGACCATCGCCGTTGAGAGCGGACCAGTCTACCGGTGGCGTGGGCTGGTTCAGTTTCAAACGCCTCCTCCTTCTTTCGGCTATCGACTCTCAGGTCAGGCGGCTCCGCATTGAGCTGAACGACCCGAATGTGTAACCGTCGGACAAGTAATCGATGCTCAGCTGCACCTCCAAACGGGCGAGCTTGCAGACGTTGTCCAAAAGATTGCGAGCAGCTCGAATATGTATTCTCGGCCCTAGGGCGGGCTATTTTCCATACTGGTGAGTTTCATCCCAAGGACCTGGCCGCACTGATCGCAGCTCCGCTACGCATTGGATGTCTTCAAGCGCGTCTATTTTTAGCAGCTGCCTCTTTAACCTTCCCCCAAATCGGCCATTCGCAGACCTGCACACACTGGACGGGAGCGAGTGCTTCGCTGGGACCATGTCAGCTCCTGCCAAAATCCAAAACCACGCTTCAGTAGCATGACGATGCCTGCCTTGGGCGCGATGCTTCGATGTATTAATGCCCTCGGATACGCTGCCTATGTAGGCTTTCGGACGAATCAAAGCGGATAGGGTGCGCTTAGGTACCACGGACGCGGCTTGCCCTGCTCGCGGTGTAATCATTTGAAGACATCGCAAAGCTCGGCGCGGATTTAGCCTAGAGCGGGCTCTGAAGCTGGGCCGAGCGCCTTCCGGGTTGCTGACCGGAGCTGGGCTCTGCTCGACCATTGCAGGCGGCCCAAAGCCAAGCTCCTTTTTTCGGCTGCCCAAAGACAAACCCCCGGCCATCTTACGATGATCAGGGGTTTGGTGTAGAAGCTTGACGATGACCTACTCTCACATGGGGAGACCCCACACTACCATCGGCGATGCGTCGTTTCACTTCTGAGTTCGGGATGGGATCAGGTGGTTCCAACGCTCTATGGTCGTCAAGCAATTCGGTTGGGGAGTCGGTGTTGAGTCGCTTCCCCTAATTGGGTATGTGATGGTGCTTCGATGTGGCTTTCGCTTTGCGAGCGATGCGTCTTTTCGGTTTGTTTGTCGACTTCAACCGTCTGACACGCAAACATCAAATTGTTTGGGTGTTATATGGTCAAGCCTCACGGGCAATTAGTATGGGTTAGCTCAACGCCTCACAGCGCTTACACACCCCACCTATCAACGTCGTAGTCTTCGACGGCCCTTCAGGGAGCTCAAGGCTCCAGTGAGATCTCATCTTGAGGCAAGTTTCCCGCTTAGATGCTTTCAGCGGTTATCTCTTCCGAACATAGCTACCCGGCAATGCCACTGGCGTGACAACCGGAACACCAGAGGTTCGTCCACTCCGGTCCTCTCGTACTAGGAGCAGCCCCTCTCAAATCTCAAACGTCCACGGCAGATAGGGACCGAACTGTCTCACGACGTTCTAAACCCAGCTCGCGTACCACTTTAAATGGCGAACAGCCATACCCTTGGGACCGGCTTCAGCCCCAGGATGTGATGAGCCGACATCGAGGTGCCAAACACCGCCGTCGATATGAACTCTTGGGCGGTATCAGCCTGTTATCCCCGGAGTACCTTTTATCCGTTGAGCGATGGCCCTTCCATACAGAACCACCGGATCACTAAGACCTACTTTCGTACCTGCTCGACGTGTCTGTCTCGCAGTCAAGCGCGCTTTTGCCTTTATACTCTACGACCGATTTCCGACCGGTCTGAGCGCACCTTCGTACTCCTCCGTTACTCTTTAGGAGGAGACCGCCCCAGTCAAACTACCCACCATACACTGTCCTCGATCCGGATAACGGACCAGAGTTAGAACCTCAAAGTTGCCAGGGTGGTATTTCAAGGTTGGCTCCACGCGAACTGGCGTCCACGCTTCAAAGCCTCCCACCTATCCTACACAAGCAAATTCAAAGTCCAGTGCAAAGCTATAGTAAAGGTTCACGGGGTCTTTCCGTCTAGCCGCGGATACACTGCATCTTCACAGCGATTTCAATTTCACTGAGTCTCGGGTGGAGACAGCGCCGCCATCGTTACGCCATTCGTGCAGGTCGGAACTTACCCGACAAGGAATTTCGCTACCTTAGGACCGTTATAGTTACGGCCGCCGTTTACCGGGGCTTCGATCAAGAGCTTCGCTTGCGCTAACCCCATCAATTAACCTTCCGGCACCGGGCAGGCGTCACACCCTATACGTCCACTTTCGTGTTTGCAGAGTGCTGTGTTTTTAATAAACAGTCGCAGCGGCCTGGTATCTTCGACCGGCATGAGCTTACGGGGTAAACCCTTCACCCTCACCGGCGCACCTTCTCCCGAAGTTACGGTGCCATTTTGCCTAGTTCCTTCACCCGAGTTCTCTCAAGCGCCTTGGTATTCTCTACCCAACCACCTGTGTCGGTTTGGGGTACGGTTCCTAGTTACCTGAAGCTTAGAGGCTTTTCCTGGAAGCATGGCATCAACCACTTCTCCTTCTAAAAGAAGGATCGTCATCAGTTCTCGGCATTAAGATCCCGGATTTACCTAAGATCTCTGCCTACCACCTTAAACTTGGACAACCAACGCCAAGCTGGCCTAGCCTTCTCCGTCCCCCCATCGCAGTAACTAGAAGTACGGGAATATTAACCCGTTTCCCATCGACTACGCTCTTCAGCCTCGCCTTAGGGACCGACTCACCCTGCGTCGATTAACGTTGCGCAGGAACCCTTGGTCTTTCGGCGTGCGAGTTTTTCACTCGCATTGTCGTTACTCATGTCAGCATTCGCACTTCTGATACCTCCAGCAAGCTTCTCAACTCACCTTCACAGGCTTACAGAACGCTCCTCTACCGCTCAACTTACGTTGAACCCGTAGCTTCGGTACCTGGTTTGAGCCCCGTTACATCTTCCGCGCAGGCCGACTCGACTAGTGAGCTATTACGCTTTCTTTAAAGGGTGGCTGCTTCTAAGCCAACCTCCTAGCTGTCTGAGCCTTCCCACATCGTTTCCCACTTAACCAGGATTTTGGGACCTTAGCTGACGGTCTGGGTTGTTTCCCTTTTCACGACGGACGTTAGCACCCGCCGTGTGTCTCCCGTGCTGACACTTGCTGGTATTCGGAGTTTGCATCGGTTTGGTAAGTCGGGATGACCCCCTAGCCGAAACAGTGCTCTACCCCCAGCAGTGATACACGAGGCGCTACCTAAATAGCTTTCGAGGAGAACCAGCTATCTCCGAGCTTGATTAGCCTTTCACTCCGATCCACAGGTCATCCGCTAACTTTTCAACGGTAGTCGGTTCGGTCCTCCAGTTAGTGTTACCCAACCTTCAACCTGCCCATGGATAGATCGCCCGGTTTCGGGTCTATTCCCAGCGACTAGACGCCCTATTAAGACTCGCTTTCGCTACGCCTCCCCTATTCGGTTAAGCTCGCCACTGAAAATAAGTCGCTGACCCATTATACAAAAGGTACGCAGTCACCTAACAAAGTAGGCTCCCACTGCTTGTACGCATACGGTTTCAGGATCTATTTCACTCCCCTCTCCGGGGTTCTTTTCGCCTTTCCCTCACGGTACTAGTTCACTATCGGTCAGTCAGTAGTATTTAGCCTTGGAGGATGGTCCCCCCATATTCAGACAAAGTTTCTCGTGCTCCGTCCTACTCGATTTCACTTCTAAGACCTTTTCGCGTACAGGGCTATCACCCACTATGGCCGCACTTTCCAGAGCGTTCCGCTAAAATCAAAGAAGCTTAAGGGCTAGTCCCCGTTCGCTCGCCACTACTAAGGGAATCTCGGTTGATTTCTTTTCCTCAGGGTACTTAGATGTTTCAGTTCCCCTGGTTCGCCTCACACACCTATGTATTCAGTGTGTGATAACCATCTTATGATGGCTGGGTTCCCCCATTCAGACATCTCCGGATCACAGTCTGCTTGCCGACTCCCCGAAGCTTTTCGCAGGCTACCACGTCTTTCATCGCCTCTGACTGCCAAGGCATCCACCGTATGCGCTTCTTCACTTGACCATATAACCCCAAGCAATCTGGTTACTGTCTAATAACGTGAAGACGACATTCGCCGAAAATCCGCATTTCACTCTTTCGAGCAACTCGCAAATTTTACCTTGACTTGAATAACTACCAGTGAAAGTAATTACCCAAATCTACTTCTATCACATACCCAAATTTTTAAAGAACAGTTACTGGCGCAAAGACCAGAAATCAATACGCTCCATCCGGAACGGATTCATTTCTGTGCTTTCAGCGATTATCGAGTTAATGGTGGAGCCAAGCGGGATCGAACCGCTGACCTCCTGCGTGCAAAGCAGGCGCTCTCCCAGCTGAGCTATGGCCCCATCTACAGATCGGCCACATCCCATGACAATTGGTGGGTCTGGGCAGATTCGAACTGCCGACCTCACCCTTATCAGGGGTGCGCTCTAACCAACTGAGCTACAGACCCAATCGTCTCTCTCGGGTCGAAACCCAATCGCTTTTCGCTAGTGAATCAAGCAATTCGTGTGGGAACTTATGAAGAAGCTGAAGTCTTCGATTAAGGAGGTGATCCAGCCGCAGGTTCCCCTACGGCTACCTTGTTACGACTTCACCCCAGTCATGAATCACTCCGTGGTAACCGTCCTCCCGAAGGTTAGACTAGCTACTTCTGGAGCAACCCACTCCCATGGTGTGACGGGCGGTGTGTACAAGGCCCGGGAACGTATTCACCGTGACATTCTGATTCACGATTACTAGCGATTCCGACTTCACGCAGTCGAGTTGCAGACTGCGATCCGGACTACGATCGGTTTTATGGGATTAGCTCCACCTCGCGGCTTGGCAACCCTTTGTACCGACCATTGTAGCACGTGTGTAGCCCAGGCCGTAAGGGCCATGATGACTTGACGTCATCCCCACCTTCCTCCGGTTTGTCACCGGCAGTCTCCTTAGAGTGCCCACCATAACGTGCTGGTAACTAAGGACAAGGGTTGCGCTCGTTACGGGACTTAACCCAACATCTCACGACACGAGCTGACGACAGCCATGCAGCACCTGTGTCAGAGTTCCCGAAGGCACCCATCCATCTCTGGAAAGTTCTCTGCATGTCAAGGCCTGGTAAGGTTCTTCGCGTTGCTTCGAATTAAACCACATGCTCCACCGCTTGTGCGGGCCCCCGTCAATTCATTTGAGTTTTAACCTTGCGGCCGTACTCCCCAGGCGGTCGACTTAATGCGTTAGCTGCGCCACTAAGATCTCAAGGATCCCAACGGCTAGTCGACATCGTTTACGGCGTGGACTACCAGGGTATCTAATCCTGTTTGCTCCCCACGCTTTCGCACCTCAGTGTCAGTATTAGCCCAGGTGGTCGCCTTCGCCACTGGTGTTCCTTCCTATATCTACGCATTTCACCGCTACACAGGAAATTCCACCACCCTCTGCCATACTCTAGCTTGCCAGTTTTGGATGCAGTTCCCAGGTTGAGCCCGGGGCTTTCACATCCAACTTAACAAACCACCTACGCGCGCTTTACGCCCAGTAATTCCGATTAACGCTTGCACCCTTCGTATTACCGCGGCTGCTGGCACGAAGTTAGCCGGTGCTTATTCTGTCGGTAACGTCAAAACACTAACGTATTAGGTTAATGCCCTTCCTCCCAACTTAAAGTGCTTTACAATCCGAAGACCTTCTTCACACACGCGGCATGGCTGGATCAGGCTTTCGCCCATTGTCCAATATTCCCCACTGCTGCCTCCCGTAGGAGTCTGGACCGTGTCTCAGTTCCAGTGTGACTGATCATCCTCTCAGACCAGTTACGGATCGTCGCCTTGGTGAGCCATTACCTCACCAACTAGCTAATCCGACCTAGGCTCATCTGATAGCGCAAGGCCCGAAGGTCCCCTGCTTTCTCCCGTAGGACGTATGCGGTATTAGCGTTCCTTTCGAAACGTTGTCCCCCACTACCAGGCAGATTCCTAGGCATTACTCACCCGTCCGCCGCTGAATCAGGAAGCAAGCTCCCTTCATCCGCTCGACTTGCATGTGTTAGGCCTGCCGCCAGCGTTCAATCTGAGCCATGATCAAACTCTTCAGTTCAATACTGCTTGGGTTTTGAGAAAACCCTAAACTTGGCTCAGCAATCGCAATCTCTTCTCCTAAAAGAAGAGCACTCAATGATTTCTCGTTGAGTATTTGTGATGCTGATAATCTTGCTGACCACCAGTCTTACCTCACAAGCACCCACACGAATTGCTTGATTCAGTTGTTAAAGAGCGTTTCGATCAAGCCTTTCGTCTCAACCGAGGCCGCGCATTCTACAGCAGCCTTTTGTCTCGTCAAGCTGTTTTTGAAGAAGTTTTTCTTTCTTCTCAACCGCTTGCGCTTCCGATCAACCTAGCGTCTCTCGTCAGCGGGAGGCGAATCATACAGCGTCCAAAAGCGCTGTCAACCACCTCTTTCACCGCTTCCGATCAACCTGACCGAAGCTGCCAACAGGCCTCAACCACCACCCTGTCAGCCCGGCGCATTCTACTCGAATTCGCCGTCCGTGCAAGCCTTTTATTTAGCTAACTTCTTGATTTACAAGAGGTTTTGCCAACAGCCTGCGCCGGAGAAGGTGCGCATTATAGGCACTCAGAATCTCACGTCAACGGTTGTTTTCAGTTTTGTTTCAATCAATGGATCACTCGCTTTGCCTTGCCTTGCCGCGGCTAGCGAGCTCCCTTTCTACCAATGGCAACCGCGCTAGCAGCAAGGCAGCAGCAACCGTGGCATAAAGTGCCCATCGCCCAGCGTCGGCCCGCACGACCCACAGCATGTGCAGCAGTACGATCAGGACAATCGGATAAACGAGCCGATGCAGTTTCTTCCAGCGCTTGCCTAGCCTGCGCATGCTCCATCGCGTAGATGTCGCAGCCAGCGCCGACAACCCCAGCCAGGCAATCGCACCCACTGCGATATAGGGACGCTCGACAAGCTCATCCATAAAGCCCGTGAAATCGAGGCCTAGCAAGAAATAGAGATAGGCCGAGAGATGCAAGAGTGCATAAGCGAACGACCACAATCCCAACTGGCGGCGGAACGCAATCCAACCTGACCAATGGGTTAACCGCTGCAATGGGGTCATAGTGAGCGAGCACAACAGCAAAACCAATGCGCCCTGCCCAAGGTTATCCACCAGCACTTTGCCAGGGTCGGGTCCCAGCGCAGCAGTAGCGCCCAGGTACAGCCAGTAGCACGGCACGCTCGCGGCGGCTAGAAACAACAACAGTCGCCACCATGGGTAGCGCATCAATAGTCCTCACTCAAATCCATTCCGGCATACAGGCTCGAAACTTCCTCGGCGTAACCATTGAATGGAAGCGTCGGTCTGACGTTGGGGCTAAACAGGCTGCCAGGCAGGCGTCGCTCCCTCGCCTGGGACCACCGAGGATGGGATACGTCGGGATTGACGTTGGCGTAGAAACCGTACTCTTGAGGCGCCATGGTCTGCCAGGTAGTTGCTGGCTGTTCTCGAACGAAGCTGATGCGCACGATGGACTTGATGCTTTTGAACCCATACTTCCACGGGACGATCAAGCGAAGAGGCGCACCGTTCTGGTTTGGCAGCACCCGGCCATACATACCGACGGCCATCAAAGCCAGTGGATGCGTCGCTTCGTCCATCCGCAAGCCCTCAACATAGGGCCAGTCGATCAGAGAAAAGCCAGTACGCATACCTGGCATTTGGCCGGGTCGAGACAAAGTCTCGAAGCGTACGAACTTCGCATTTGAGGTTGGTTCCAGTCGCCGGATCAGCTCAGCTAAAGGAAAGCCCAACCAGGGAATGACCATCGACCACGCCTCGACGCAGCGCAAGCGATAGATACGCTCCTCAAGCCGGGGCGTCGCAAACAGATCTTCGACGGAGTAGGTCCGTGGGTTCGCCACTTCACCATCAACCACGATTGTCCAGGGCTCGGTCACGAGCTCGGGGGCATGAGCCGCTGGGTCCCCTTTGTCCGGGCCGAATTCATAGAAGTTGTTGTAGTGCGTAGCATCGCGATAGGGGGTGATGGACTCCCCTTCCACAACGGATGCCTCCCAGTTCGTGTCGCCGAGCTTGTCATCGAACCACGTAGGTGCATCGGCAGCGTCGACACCCTCGTAGCGCCCGCCTGCTGCAAACGCCAACGGTGGAAAGCCGGTAACGGCAACAGACAATGCAGCGCCTTGCAGCATTTGCCGGCGATTCAGATAGAGGGATTCAGGAGTTACCTCGGATTCACGGCAGTCGCTGCGACGAGGGATCTTGATAAACATGATGTGCTCCGCTGCCTAATGGCTGGGCCTTCAATAGACAGCGGATCACCCAAGAAATCAACTTTCGGCGCGCTTGCGGCGACGCATCAAAAACTGCACTGGCCCGGACACGGCATACGCAAGGAAGATCAACAACAGAATGCGCGGCGGATCGCTGAACACGACCGCGAAGACCAGCACCACTACCAAGATCGCTACGAAGGGCACCCGGCCTTTGAGATCGAGATCCTTGAAGCTGTAGTACTTGATATTACTGACCATCAGCAAGCCGGCCACCGCGACCAGCAACGCAAACAGCATTACCACGGCGATTGGCAAATCCACCCCGCGGATGCCGGGCTCGTCTAACGCCCACACCGCCCACACCGAGCCGGCGACCACACCGGCGGCCGCCGGGCTGGCTAGACCGATAAACCAGCGCTTGTCGACTTTACCGATCTGCGTATTGAAGCGCGCAAGACGCAGCGCGGCGCAGGCCACGTAAATGAACGCGACGGTGAGACCTACGTTGCCCAGCCCCGATAACGCCCACTCGTAGGCTAGCACCGCAGGCGCCAGACCGAAGGCGACCATGTCGGACAGCGAGTCGTACTCGGCACCGAAAGCACTCTGGGTATTGGTCAGGCGCGCAACCCGGCCATCTAGGCTGTCCAGCACCATCGCCACGAACACCGTGGCGGCGGCGACGTAAAAATTACCGTTGATCGCCGTAATGATGCAAAAAAAGCCGGCGAACAAATTGGCAGTGGTGAACAGGTTTGGGAGCAAATAGATGCCGCGATGGCGCACTTTGCGCCCTTCGGAATCCTGGATTTCTTCGACATGCTCATCAATCGGCAGCAAGCTCTCCGGCTCGACTGGCTTGTTCGGCTCTTCAGGATGCTCACTCATTCGGCTCTTACCTTACAGCAGGTGTGAATAATTTCGACAGACCCTGGCACCACGGGTTCAGCCAGGCGTCAGCAGCGGTTTATACCAGAAGCGGACAGACCTAACGAAAAAACGCGGCCGAGGCCGCGTTTTTTTTAGCAGAACCTATATCAGTTCTTGCTCTTGTCCACGATCTTGTTAGCAGCGATCCAAGGCATCATGGAACGCAGCTTCTCACCGACCACTTCGATGCCGTGAGCGGCATCGTTGCGGCGATAGGCCGTCATCGATGGATAGTTGGAAGCGCCTTCGGTGATGAACATCTTGGCGTACTCGCCGTCCTGAATACGCTTGAGTGCATTGCGCATTGCGGCGCGAGATTCAGCGTTGATGATCTCCGGGCCAGTCACGTACTCACCGTACTCGGCGTTGTTGGAGATCGAGTAGTTCATGTTGGCGATGCCGCCTTCGAACATCAGGTCGACGATCAACTTCAGCTCGTGCAGGCACTCGAAGTAAGCCATTTCCGGCGCGTAGCCTGCTTCGACCAGCGTTTCGAAACCGGCTTTGACCAACTCCACGCAACCACCACACAGAACGGCCTGCTCGCCGAACAGGTCAGTTTCGGTCTCATCCTTGAAGGTGGTTTCGATGATCCCGGTACGGCCACCGCCGACACCCGAGGCGTAAGAAAGCGCGACGTTCTTGGCGTTACCCGATGCATCCTGGTAAATGGCGATCAGGTCGGGGATGCCGCCACCTTTGACGAACTCGGAGCGTACGGTGTGGCCTGGAGCCTTCGGCGCGATCATGATCACGTCGAGATCAGCACGCGGCACGACTTGGTTGTAATGGATCGAGAAGCCATGAGCGAACGCCAGGGTGGCGCCCTTCTTCAGGTTCGGCTCGATCTCGTCACGATACAGGCTGCCCTGGAATTCATCGGGGGTGAGGATCATCACCACATCGGCAGCAGCAACGGCAGCAGCAACGTTATCGACCTTCAGGCCGTGGGCTTCGGCCTTAGCCACCGACGGGGAGCCTGCGCGCAGACCGACAGTCACGTCGACGCCGGAATCCTTCAGGTTGCAAGCGTGAGCATGGCCCTGGGAGCCGTAGCCAATGACCGCAACCTTTTTGCCCTGGATGATGGAGAGGTCGCAATCTTTATCGTAGAAAACTTTCATGGAATTACCCCTGTTACTGGCCGCTCGGGCCATTCATTAAATAGGTTCAGATGCTCAGCACTTTGTCGCCACGGGAAATTCCGGTGACACCGCTGCGCACGACTTCCAGGATCGACGCGGTACCGACGGCCTGGATGAAACTGTCCAGCTTGTCGGTCGTACCGGCCAACTGGATGGTGTACACGTTGGCCGTCACATCGACGATCTGGCCTCGGAAGATGTCCGTGGTGCGCTTGACCTCCGCGCGCTGCGCCCCGGTGGCCTTCACCTTTATCAGCATCAGCTCGCGCTCGATGTGCGCGCTTTCCGACAGATCCACCAGCTTGACCACCTCGATCAGCTTGTTGAGATTCTTGGTGATCTGCTCGATCACCTCCTCGTGGCCAACGGTGGTCAGCGTCAGGCGCGACAGGGTCGGATCTTCGGTCGGTGCGACGGTCAGGCTTTCGATGTTGTAGTTGCGCTGGGAGAACAGACCAACCACACGGGACAGGGCACCTGGTTCGTTTTCCATCAGCAGGGAAATGATGTGTCTCATGATCAGGTCCGCTCCGTCTTGCTGAGCCACATGTCGCGCATCGCGCCGTCTTTGATCTGCATCGGATATACGTGCTCGCTGGTATCGACGGCGATATCGAGGAAGACCAGGCGATCCTTCATGGCGAACGCCTCTTCCATCTTCGGCTTGAGATCTTTCAGGTCGGTGATGCGCATTCCCACATGCCCATAGGCCTCGACCAGCTTGACGAAGTCAGGCAAGGACTCCATGTAGGAATGCGAGTAGCGGCTGTCATACATCATGTCCTGCCACTGGCGGACCATTCCCAGCGCACCGTTGTTGAGATTGATGATCTTGACCGGCAGGTCGTACTGCAGGCAGGTCGACAGCTCCTGGATGTTCATCTGGATGCTGCCTTCACCAGTTACGCAAGCAACATCAGCCTCGGGGAAGTTGAGCTTGGCACCCATGGCAGCAGGAAAGCCGAACCCCATCGTGCCGAGACCGCCTGAGTTGAGCCAGCGGTTGGGTTTGTCGTATCGGTAATACTGCGCTGCGAACATCTGATGCTGGCCAACATCTGAGGCGACGTAAGCCTCGCCGTTGGTCACGTCGCAAAGGGTTTCGATGACTGCCTGCGGCTTGATGATGGTGCCGTCGCCCTTGTCATAAGGGAACAGGCCGCGGTTGCCGCGCCACTCCTCGATCTGCTTCCACCAGCTGGCAACGGTATCGGCGTTTGGCGTCTGACCGATCTCCTTGACGATCGCAACCATCTCTGTGAGGACGCTATCCACCGGGCCAACAATCGGGATGTCAGCTTTGATGGTCTTGGAAATCGAGGCCGGATCGATATCGATATGGATGATCTTGGCATTCGGGCAGAACTTAGTTGCCCCATTGATCACTCGATCATCGAAGCGCGCGCCCACCGCCAGAATCACATCGGAATGATGCATCGCCAGGTTCGCGGTGTAGCTACCATGCATGCCGAGCATGCCGACGAACTGACGATCACTGCCCGGATAGCAGCCGAGCCCCATCAGCGTGTTCGTCACCGGCAGGTTGAGCATTTTCGCCAGCTCGGTGAGCTGTGGCGATGCGCCCCCCATGACCACACCACCACCGGCGTAGATGATCGGGCGCTTGGCCGCCAACAGCAATTCCGCTGCTTTGCGGATCTGTCCCGAATGGCCGCGTACCGCTGGGCTGTAGGAGCGCAGCTTGGCCTTTTTCGGATAGACGTATTCGAACTTATCGGCGGGATTGGTCATGTCCTTCGGAATGTCAACGACAACCGGGCCAGGGCGGCCAGACTGAGCCAGGTAAAACGCCTTCTTCATCACTTCGGGAATCTCCGAAGGATGCTTGATCATGAAGCTGTGCTTAACGATCGGTCGGGAGATGCCGATCATGTCAGTTTCCTGGAAGGCGTCGGTGCCGACCATGTTGCTGGCGACCTGACCGGAGATCACTACCATTGGAATCGAGTCCATGTAGGCGGTAGCGATGCCGGTGATGGCATTGGTTGCGCCCGGACCGGAGGTCACCAGGACAACACCCGCCTTGCCGGTAGCGCGCGCATAGCCGTCTGCCATGTGAGTAGCGGCTTGCTCATGGCGAACGAGGATGTGCGTGACTTCCTTTTCCTTGAACAGCGCATCATAGATGTGCAGCAAGGCGCCGCCCGGATAACCGTAGATGTACTTAACGCCTTCGTCACGCAAGAAGCGGACGACCATTTCAGCGCCGGATAAAAGTTCCACGTTGTTCACCTCTAAAACGCCAGATAGCCGCTCCGCGTCGGACCGGCCAGAAATAGGTTTACTGCGAGACAGCGCATGGGCGACGGTGATCGCCGACTACGTCAGCTGCTGACTAGCAAGTACTAGGAAAGCCCCAAAGTGTTGCGGGGCGCTCCTCCCAGCGCGAGGTAACGCGTTGCGGGTGTTACAAGTCGGCGCGGGTGTGCACCTCATGAATGACTGAACGGATCGTTTAACCGGTCGATCAGAACAGCAAGCATGGAATTGTTCGGATTAGACTCGGCCAAGTCAAGCCCACTGTTGGTCTTCCGGCTGTTTCAGCTGTGATCCAGCGCAGAATGGAGTTGCTCAGCTTTTGCGTATAGTAATGGCTTGGTTCTGCATCCATAGAAGGGATTAGCATGCGTTTGACGATTCTCGCGGGCGGTCTGCTGCTTGCATTGAGCAGCAGTGTCATGGCCAGCCAGGTTTACAAGTGGGTGGATGCCCAAGGTGTTACCCATTTCGGCGCTCAGCCGCCACAGGGCCAATCCGTCGAAACGCTCAATACCGCGACTCCACCACCCAGGCCTGCCGCAGCAACGACAGCAACGCCTGAAGAGCCCGAGCCGTCGGGAGAATCCGAACAACGCAAGATTGATCGCCAGGTGAAGCAACAGGTGGCTGAGCAGGAAACAGAACGGCAACGCTACTGTACGACGCTGCGGACCAATCTGGCGCAACTGCAGAACAATCCACGAGTGCGCATGGAAGAGAAAGGTGAAATGCGCCGGCTAAACGAAGAAGAACGTCAGGCGCGCATCAGCGAGACCCAACAGAAAATCACTGACACCTGCGACTGAGGGAAACGGATTCAACGTCAGCCTCCCGGCAGGCGTGCATTACTCTTCGCCGCGGCTGATCAGCACATCGAAGGTTTCCAGCGCCCGCAGCAGACCGGCCATTTGCTGTGACCGCCCCCGATAGACCACCTCGGCCATCGCCAGAATACCGGAAACGGTGGGAAGCGCCTCGCCGCGCTCCAGGATGGTCTTCATCCGCGGCAGAAAAATCCATTGTAGCCACTGCTCGAACGATAGCGTATCGACGCAGAACGGCTCTTGGCTGGCGAGCGCCTGAGCATCCGGAGGCGACGAAGCCCATAGGTCATGCACCCGCAACTCACGTTCTATAAGCAATAACTGGTCAGCCAACTCGGCGATGCGACAGTCCATCACATAGCCACCTTGGCCCGCTCGCGAGCCTGTGCAGCGCCCGCTGCATTACCCTGGCGCTCACGCGCTTGAGCGATCAGCTCCCACAGACTCGCTTGCAGCGCAGGACGGCCGCTGGCATAACTCAAACCTCGGCGAGATAGCTGCTCGGCCTGCACGGCATCGCCTTGAGCCAGGCGCACCTGGGCCAGGCGATAAAGCACCTGGGGCTCCCGAGGCGCAATCCGCTGGGCGCGTTCAAGACTGGACGCCGCACCGTTCAGGTCGCCTCCGCCTTGTTGTTGTTGAGCCGTAGTGAGTAACGCCAATACCGGCCCATCAAGCCGCTCGTCAGCCGACAGCGTTCCGCTATTCGACGGAATGCCGCTCGGCATGGACTGGCTTGGTGCTGATGCCGGCGCTGGAGCCGGTTGAGGAGCACTCCACTGCCCAGGCGCGCCCGGCACCGGATCCGAAGTCCCGGAGAACGCAGCATCCGGCGCTGCGAAGGTCTGTAATGGCTCCGAATTCTGCTGCGGCACCATGACCATGACGCTTGCATCTTGTGCAGGCTGCGCGGTGGAAAGAGAAGGACCAGTAGCTCGATAAGGCTGCCGCGCCGAGACCTCCTCGGACACCGGCGCACCCGAATCGACGACGGGTATCGCCCCTCGCTTTACCGTTGCACACCCCTGCACCAGCGCAGCGATCGCCACAACCATCATCCATTGCTTGCTCAAAATTCGAACCTCTTGAAATTCCATTCAGCTGAGAACACTCAGGGCAGCCAACCGCGAACCCAATCCATGACCGACTCAGCTGGCGCCCGGATACCGCAACCGGGTCCCGGCGCGGGCTCGCTGCCGCGAATGTAGGGAATCTGCACGGCGTCAGGGCAATTTTCCAACGTCCCTTGCCCAGTTTGCGCATCCACCCAGGCAAGCTCGACATTCTCGGGCAGTTGCATTTGTAGTGGCAATGGATCGGCTCGGCGCATGAAATCCGCCCAAATCTGCAATGCTCCAGTCGCACCGGTCAGCGACGTCTTACCGTTATCGTCACGACCCAGCCAAACCACTGCCAACAGGTCCTGACTGAACCCGGCGAACCAGCTATCGCGTGAGTCGTTGGTGGTACCGGTCTTGCCCGCCAGCGCCAACGATTTCGGCACGTAATTGTAGGCTGAGCGACCCGTACCTTCGAGCATGACACGCCGCATGGCGTACTGAGTCAGGTAGATCGCGCCAGCATCGAAACGCTGCTCGATCTTGAACGGATAGCGACTGAGCGGCTCACCGTCAGCAGCCACAACGCTGCGAATACCGCGCAGCGGCGTATTGAAACCGCCATTAGCGAGCGTCTGGTATATGCCGGCGACTTCGATCGGCCGCAGACCACCCGCCCCCAGCAGCATTGAGGGATAAGCCGGCCACTGCGGCGAAGCCCCCAATCGCTCTAGGGTTTTCAGCACATGCGGGACCCCGAGATCCAGGCCCAAGCGCGCGGTGGACAGATTGTAAGAATTGGCCAGCGCCTGATAGAGATAAACCGTACCGTGCGCGGTGCGCCCATAATTCTGCGGTTTCCATACCTGGCCATCGGCACCTTTGACCGAGAACGGTTCATCGTCCAACAGACTGGTCAGGGTGTACTGGCTAGGCTTTTCCAGCGCCGCGAGATAGATGGCCGGTTTGATCAGCGACCCGATGGGTCGCGAAGCATCCAGTGCCCGGTTGAACCCGGCAAAGCCCGGTCGACGACTACCGAGCATCGCCTGAAGCTCTCCGGTTTCTGGATTGGTGACCAGCATCGCCCCCTCGACACCCTCCGCCGCCTTGCCAAGTCGCTTCAGCGTTTCCGTCATGGCCTGTTCGGCCTTGCGTTGGAGGATCGGATCAAAGCTGGTGAAGACCCTCAAACCTTCCTCGGTCAAATCCTCGTCGCGGTAATCCTCGCGCAGCTGGCGTTTAACCAGATCAAGGAAGGCCGGATAAGAGCTGTCGGCAAGGCTGCCCCGCTGCGTGACCCCAAGCGGAGTCTGCCGTGCCGCAGCTGCCTCTTCGGGCGTCAAGACCTGCTGCTCCGCCAAGAGGTCGAGTACAAGATTTCGACGCTCCAATGCTCGTTCCGGATGACGTCGCGGGTTGTAGTAGGTGGGCCCCTTTACCATGCCGACCAGCAGCGCGATGTGCTGCACTTTCAATTCGGCGAGCGGACGACCGAAGAAATATTGACTGGCCAAGCCGAACCCATGAATGGACCGGCGACCGTCTTGCCCGAGAAACACCTCATTGAGGTAGGCCTCGAGAATTTCCTTCTTGTCGTAATGCAACTCCAGTAGCACTGCCATCATCGCCTCGGTGGCTTTGCGACTGAGGCTGCGCTCATTGGTCAAATAGAAATTCTTGACCAGCTGCTGGGTCAGTGTGCTTCCACCCTGACGCACTTCGCCGGCGGTCAGATTGACCCAGACAGCCCGTGCGATGGACTTGGGCGACACACCGAAGTGATCGAAAAATTCCCTGTCCTCAACCGCAACCAGCGTTTCGGCAAGATAAGGCGGCGCCTGGTCGAGCCTGATGAGAATTCGGTCCTCGTTGTGCGCGGGATACAGCCCGCCGATGATGACGGGCTCCAAACGCGCCACCGGAAGTTCGCCACCATCGGCCCGCGTCAGACCGGCGACGAAATCGCCGGAAAAACGCACCCGAATGCGCTGCGACTCTTCGGCCCCTTCGTAAAACCGGAACCCGCGGGTATACATCTCTACAGCGTTGGCGGCCACCGACATGCTGCCAGGACCATTGACAGCTTTTTCGCGGCGATAACCCAGCGCGTCGAGCTCAGTCAGGAAATCCTCCTTCGCGAGCTTCTGCCCAACGAACAGCTCAAGGGGGCGCGCATAAACCGTAGCGGGAATAGTCCAGCGCTTGCCGGAAAACTTCTCCTGCACCACGGCGTCGAGGTAAACGGCCACCCCGGCTAATACCACGAGGGCCACAATGGATAGTTTGACCACCCAACCCAGCCAGGGACGGGAGCCACCGGAACGGCGCTTGGAGCGGGAACGAGAGGAGCGTGCTTTAGTCATGGCGGCGCATTATACGCACTTTGATTTGCTCGGAAGACGGCCTCTTGGCGGGTTTGCAGGCCATGCTCAGAAAGACATAATGAAGCGCTTTCCGAGTATGTGATCCGCGTCCCGATTGGCTCACATCCCCCCGCCCAATAACTGCAAGGAATGACCGTGAGCCAAGCATTGATCGCCGCGTTGCAAAATCCGGCCCTCTATCCCCACCCGGTCGACGGTTTCAGGGTCATCGAGACCCACATATCCTGGGTCATCCTCACCGGACCCTACGCCTACAAGATGAAGAAGCCGGTCGACTTCGGCTTCCTCAACTTCACCGAACTGGCGGATCGTAAGCACTTCTGCGAAGAGGAGCTGCGCCTGAATCAGCGCATGGCGCCGGACCTGTACCTGCGCGTGCTGCCGGTTTCTGGCAGTGTTGACGCTCCGGTAATCGACGGTGGCGGCGAGCCGATCGAATACCTGCTGCAAATGCGTGAATTCCCACAAACACAGTTGATGGCCGAAGTTCAAGCGCGCGGCGAGCTAACCGACGCCCATATCGACGCCCTTGCTGAACAAATCGCCCGCTTTCACCTGAGCATCCCCCAGGCTCCGGCCGAGCACCCGCTGAACAGTGCCGAGGCGATCGTGGCGCCGATGCGACAGAACTTCGAGCAGATCCGTCCGCTGCTGACCGAGCAAGCCGATCTACAGCAGCTCGACGCGCTGTTCGACTGGACCGAAACGAGCATTGCCCGTCTGCAGCCACTACTGGCACAGCGCGCCCAGCAGGGCTTTATCCGCGAATGCCACGGCGACCTGCATCTGGGCAACGCCACGCTCATCGATGACCAGGTGGTGCTGTTCGACTGCATCGAGTTCAACGAACCCTTCCGCCTGATCGATATCGCCTGCGATACGGCCTTCCTGGCGATGGACCTGGAAGATCGCGAACTAAAATGTCAGTCGCGGCGCTTTATTAACGGCTGGCTGGAGCGCACCGGTGACTACGCCGCGCTCGAGCTGCTCAACCTCTACAAAGCCTATCGGGCAATGGTTCGCGCCAAGGTCAACCTGTTCCGACTGCATCAGGAAGAAGACGCGGTGCAGCGCCGAGTGATCCTGCGTCAGTATCGTGGCTACGCCAATCTGGCTGAAAGCTACAGCGCCATCCCGTCTCGCTTCCTCGCTATCACCCACGGCGTATCGGCGGTAGGCAAAAGCCGGGTCGCGCTGCGTCTGGTCGAGGCCCTGGGTGCGATCAGGCTGCGCTCGGATGTTGAACGCAAGCGATTGCATGGCGAGCAACCACAGGCCCTCGCAGCCGAACTGGATTCTGGCATCTACAGCGCCGAAGCTGGCGGCGCCACCTATCGGCGACTGCACTCGCTGGCCGAGACCGCATTGAACGCCGGCTTTTCGGTGGTCATCGATGCTACCTACCTCAAGCAACAACAGCGCCAGGCAGCCTGGCAGGCCGCTGAGTCGACCGGTGTGCCTTTCATGATTCTGACCTGCGAGGCGCCGGATGCCGTCATTTGGCAGTGGCTTGCCCAGCGAAGCGCCGAAGGCGGCGACCCGTCCGACGCGACCATGGCGGTGATCAAGGCACAGCAAGCCTCACGCGAGCCGCTGAGCGAAAGCGAGCAACTGCTCAACCGGCAGATCGATACACCCGAGGCCGGTAGTCTCGACGCGCTGGTCAGTGCCATTCGCCAACGCTTACCCGGGCTCTAACACCTGGGGTCGAAGCGATTGCGCCGGGTGTGACTGGTGTACCCAAGCGCCGCCGAGGGCAGAACCCGGCGGTGCTTCTATACTTCGACAGGTCTGTCTATGGAAGTTGACCATGTCGCATCGCGTTCTGCCATTCGTTTTGCCGGAGCATCACCATGAGTGACAGCGTCCGGCTCTTCTCGATTCGCTCCGACGATTACGCTCAATTCCGCCCTTCTTATCCGGACTGCCTGTTCAGCTGGCTCGCCGAGCAGTGCGTGCATACTCGATGTGCTCTCGACGTAGCCGCCGGCAGCGGTCAGGCGACGCTTCCGCTGTTGGGGCGTTTCGACCGTATTCTTGCCTGCGATGCCAGCACTGATCAGTTGTATGGCAGCGCTGGCTGGCAATCCACGCAACGTTTCGCAGCTCAGGCTGAGCGGCTGCCGCTGCGCGAGGGGCGAATCGACCTGATGATCGTCGCGCAGGCGCTGCACTGGTTCGCCACCCCTGCATTCTTTGCCGAGGCGAAGCGAGTGCTCGCCCCGAATGGCCTGTTCTGCGCATGGTGCTACAGCCTGCTTTGCATCGAACCCGCACTGGATGAGGTTATTTCCCGTCTGCACAGCGAAACGTTACGAGGGTATTGGCCACGAGGCCGTGCCAGCGTCGATGCAGGCTATAGGGATATCCAGGCGCCGTTCGAGACGATTGAGCCCCCTGACTTCGCCATCGAGGTCCACTGGGATCTCCCGCAACTGCTCGGCTATCTACGCACCTGGTCGGCCGTCAAGCAATGGCAGCAAACCCATGACAGGGATCCGGTAGCTCAGTTGGAACCCGAACTTGCGCAGTTATGGGGCGACCCGGAACGTCAGCGCAAGATTTGCTGGCCGCTTCATTTTGTCGCCGGCTACCCGGGCCGATAGGAGCAAATATGCACGACGAGTTGCTGGCCTTGAGAAATCTCGGCAAGACATCCGCACAATGGCTGCACGCCTCCGGCATCCACACGGCCGACGACCTACGCCGGCTCGGCGCGGTCAGCGCTTACCAGGCGGTCAAGTTGCGAGGATTCAGCGCATCGAGGGTCCTGTTGTATGCCATTGAAGGCGCACTGCGGGACATCAACTGGAAGGAACTGCCAGATGCACTCAAGAGCGAGCTGAACCAGCATCTGGCAAGTTGCGATCACAGAGACAAGAGCTAGCTCACAACCTCTGCGTGGCGTGATTTACTCTAGCCCACTGCAATCTTATTGTGAGCGCGCGCATCGCTCTACCTTTGTGAGCTCGCTTGTCCAAGGATTGCCGTCATGTATCTACTCGGGGAACAACCGGCCTACGCCGATCAGCTGATCAATCGTCTGCAGGGGATCCCCGCGCAACTCCTGGAAGGCTTGGCGCCTTCCGCTCCCCCTATCGAAATCAAAGGCTCCGATGATCTGACAGCGGCGCTACCCGAGCAGCACCTGTTCATCATCGAGAGCGGCCTGCTGCATGCGCTGGTAGATGAAAAGCCATTGTTCTACATGCAGGAAGGGGACCTCCTCGGGCTGCGCCAGGGCATCGAATTGCCGATCTGTCGCTATCGCAGCGACGAGTCGATTCGCCTGATTCCCTATTCGCGCAGCGCAGTATTCCAACATATCCATATTGATCAACGCCGCCAGGAACTCTTTACCCAGTACCTGATTGGCCAGACGGCTCTGCTATCCGATGCGCTGGCACGACTGAAGCAACCTGAAATTCATCCAACCACCGGATTCCAGCATTTCGCCGCAGGCGAAGAATTGATTCATCAAGGCGATGACGCGGACAACGTCTTCATCATCATTGAAGGGCACGCCGAAGCGATTGTTGACGGACAGAAAGTCGGCGATGTTCAGCGCGATGAAATCTTCGGCGCTATGGCCGTATTCACCCAGGAAAAGCGCAGCGCCACCGTTGTCGCCACCTCCGCCTGCACCGTCATGCTGATTCCCAAAGACCAATTCCTCAGCCTGATGCAGAGCAATCCAAAAATCGCTCATAGCCTGATAGAAAGCATGGCCAGACGCATCGACCTGCTCAACAAGGAAGTCACCCAGCTGCGCCTGCCCCTCTCCGCATAACCCAGCCAAGGCCAATGTTTGAGCGATAAGAAATTTATTTCACGATCAGCTATTGACGACTGAATGAGAATTGTTATTATTAGCACCACTGGTCGCGAGATCAGTTGGTAAGCTGGAAGACCAGGCAGTCGGACTTTCAGGTTATCTCCTCATCAGGCTAATCACGGTTTTGACCCGGCTCTTGCCGGGTCTTTTTTTGACCGCATAAAGGGCTAGCGGGTCAGGCCGTATAAAAACGCCGTGTGACCGAGCACATCAGCTTTCCATTCCGCCTACGCGTTATTTGGGCAACGGCTGGGTCGTTTCGTGGAGCCCAGCGCAATAGTCTCTTTGCAGCCGGGCTGGAGTAAGCCAGACGAAATCGGCTTGCTCCGCCTGCAGGGGCTCTTCCACTTCCGCAAGTATCAGCACACGGGTGATGCGGGTATCGCCCTGGTCTGCCAGATACAGGGGGACCCCGAGGTCACGCCGCACGTGAAAAGCACCTGCCACTAATATCGCCGGCTTCGGCGCCGCATTCAGCCGCTCGGCCATTCGCCGGTCACGTTGCTGCTGCACGGCAAGCATTGCGGGCAGTTGCGCCTCTGGCAGCAAGTTGCAGTGAGCACCGCGAATCTGCTTCAACAACTCGCTGCGTACATACTCCGCAGACGCGGCACCGGTTATCACCGGCACGCGACGATAGATGTCTCTGATCTCGGCACGATTGAGATTTGCCGAAAGCAATGGGTAGGGCTGTGCCAGCGCATACTCGACCAGCGGCGCATACAGCCTCCAATCCCATCCCTGCTGCCACTCCAGCGCAGCCGGGAGATCCGCTGGCCATTCCCCGCGCTTGATCGAAGCCTGCGCGCCGTCCACCTTTTCCTGCTGATCGGGATTGAGCATCTCGAGGAGCAGGCTGCCCTGCTCTCGTCGCTGCGCCAGCGCCTCGAGAAGCCAACGCTCCAGAGCATGATGGTCGGGATTGTCATGGCGTTCGCCCACCAGCACTTCGTCCGCGTCGGCCAGCTCGTTGATCAGTTGCTGAGCCGAAATCCTCGTCCTGTGACGAAGGTCGATGATCTGGCCAAGATCAGGATGATCCAGCCCCTCTGAACTTTGCCATTGTGGGAGTGGAGGCACCGTTTGACACGCAACAAGCAGGACCGCGGTGACAAGTAGCAAACATCGCATCGGCAATTCCTCAGTGGGCAAGACCAGCGAATGTCCCCGGTCCAGGTATTGCTGAATCATTACATGAGGCCGAACACGCTTTTCAGCGGTTCGGCACAGGAGTACTTGCTCCGGCGTGCCGGTCAGGCGGGGACGGCCGTCAGCAAGCAATAGCAGGCGATCCCAATAGCGTGCCGCAAGATTCAGATCATGAAGGCTCACCAGCATCACGCCGCCCTGATTCAAGAACTGCCGGACCGATCAAAAGATGCTGTGCTGATGCGAGGGATCGAGCATCGCCGCGGGCTCATCGAGATGCAATACTTGCTTGGCGCTGCCCGGCCACAACTGCACAAGTACCCGAGCCAGATACACGCGCTGCTGTTCGGCTCCCGATAGCGTCACTCAGCGCCCCAGCAAGATGCTTTTACCGGCTCCGTCGGGGCCTAGCACGCCGAGCACCTCACCCGGAGCCAGCGGTGTCACTGAGGCGCCGATGAATGCGCTCAGTGACAACAGATGGGGCTCAAACAATAGCGGGACGCCGCTCCAATTCGCCGCCAATGATTGTTAAGTCAGCGCCCAGTACGGCTGTGCTGGAAAACACCGATCAAGCCAGCGTGCTCATGGAAATGCCACCAGCCGATGTTCGATGCAACGAAAAAGCCCGCCAACCGGTCCGCCAGCGATATCAGCCCATGCCCTACGCCAAAAAGGAAACCTCGGCGATAATCCGCTCGATCAAGGGGGGAATATGATTCGATTATGTGCCATGAGCGATGTTGCGGAAGGCCAGAGCAAGGGCATCGAAATAAAGGGCCAGCGCCTGCTCGCCGTACGCAAGGAGGGCACCTTGTATCTCTACGAGAATCGTTGCCCGCACCGCGGCATTCCTCTGGAATGGCTTCCGGATCAGTTTCTGGACAGCAGCGGGAGCCTGATCCAATGCGCCACTCACGGCGCGCTGTTTCTCATCGATAGCGGCGAATGTGTGGCCGGCCCCTGCGCCGGGCAAGCCCTGAGAGCGCTGCCGAGCGTTGAACGCGACGGCATTATCTGGTTGCAAAACGCGGACTAGTGCGACGTTGCGCCCGAGCGACGATCCGCCGCGTTGGGTATCATGACGCCACTGCTATATGTGAGATGACCATGCGCCGTTTGCTGAGTCTGCTGATCCTGCTCTTCGCCCTTCCTGCCACCGCGGGCCTGTTCGATAGTCGTCCCAGCTCCACTCTGGGCGGACTGAACAACAGTGCAGACTTTCTTCCAGTACGCGAGGCCTTCCGCCTGAGCCTGGTGGAAGCAACGCCTGAGCAGGTCAAGCTTCGCTTCGTCTCCGCGGAGGGCTATTACCTTTACCGGCACCGCTTTCAATTCAAAACCAATGAGGCCAGCGTAACCATCGGAGAGGCGAAGCTACCAGCAGGGGAGCGGAAGACAGACGACTATTTTGGCGAAGTCGAGGTCTTCTACGGCGTGCTCGATGTCGAGCTGCCGGTGCAGAACCCCAACGATCTTCCCTTTACGCTACAGGTCACCTACCAGGGTTGCGCCGACAAGGGCCTCTGCTACCCACCGGAGACGGAGTCACTTGAGATAGGCGACACGTCCGCATCGAACACCGCACTCGTCGATTCCAACAGCTCGACCGATCACGCTGCCGAATTGTCCTGGCGCTCGGTCGCGCTGTTTTTTCTCGCCGGGCTGGGCCTGACGTTCACCCCTTGCGTGTTACCGATGCTGCCAATTCTGTCCGGCGTGGTCCTGCGGGGACAGACCGGGGGTGCGCGTAGCTTCTTGTTGTCGCTGGCTTACGTACTGCCGATGGCAGGCGGCTTCGCACTCTTGGGCGCGTTGATGGGCGTGTTCGGTGCCGAGCTGAATTTGCAGGCACGCTTGCAATCACCTTGGATTCTCGTCCCATTCGCGCTTTTCTTCGTTGCGTTTGCCTTGGCCATGTTCGGCCTGTTCGAATTGCGCTTGCCTCAGCTACTGACCCGCCGCCTCGATCGCCTCGCGGGCAATGCAAAAGGCGGTTCGCTCATCGGTGCCGCGCTGCTGGGTGCCGTGTCCAGCTTGCTGGTCTCGCCGTGCGTCTCCGCACCTCTAGCAGGCGCGCTGCTGTACATCAGTGCCAGCGGCGACGCCCTGGGGGGCGGCTTGAAGCTGTTCGCCCTCGGGCTCGGCATGGGCGCGCCACTGATCCTGTTTGCGACTGGCGGCGGTGCATTGCTACCAAAGAGTGGTCCATGGATGGTCTCAGTGCGAAACACCTTTGGCGTACTGCTGCTGGCGGTTGCGGTGTGGATGCTCGAGCGGGTTTTGCCGGGCCCCATGTCTCTGGCTCTGTGGGGCTTGCTGGCAGCCGGTACAGCAGTGTTTCTCGGTACGCTGGAATTCTCCGCAAAGACGCCGTGGCAAAAACTTGCTCAGCTGCTAGGCCTGGCGTTACTGGTCTATGCACTGGCCGCCTGGGTCGGCGCGTTGCAAGGCGGCTCCGACCCTCTGCGTCCGCTGCCACGCACGCCTTCGATTGTCGATGGCAGCGTGACCCGCGCGACCGAAGGCTGGCACACCGTCTCCACGCCTGCTGAGCTCGACTTCCAGCTCGACGCGGCGCGTGCAGCCGGCCAACCGTTGATGCTCGACTGGTACGCCGATTGGTGTATCAGCTGCAAAGTGATCGAGCGTGAGGTATTCGCCGATCCGCAGATCGTTCCCCGCCTGGCCGACTACCGCCTGATTCGCTTCGATATCACCGACAGCAATCCGGAACAGCGCGCGCTACTCGACCGCTACAAACTTTTCGGCCCCCCTGCAATCCTGTTCTTCGGTCGTGACGGAACGGAACTGGCTGAAGTACGTGTCGTCGGCGAAATCGACGCAAGGCAGTTCGCTGAACGGTTGAATCGCGCCGAGACACTTCTCTAGCAAGGGATCCTTGCGGCAATCTCCAGCCATAATGTCGGCATTTACGCCGATCAAGACATGACTGGACAGTCAGCCCCCGCTTCGTGCATAGTTTTTCCCTTCACCCATCTGCGGCCGCCGGGGCGCGGATCGGACAGAACAACAAGGAATACTCATGGCAACGTTTCTGGTCCTCCACGGCCCGAATCTGAATATGCTCGGCACTCGCGAACCCGGCGTCTATGGCGCAGTCACGCTGGCGCAGATCAACCAGGATCTGGAACAGCGGGCCCGCGATGCTGGCCATCACCTATTGCATCTGCAGTCCAATGCCGAGTACGAGCTCATCGAGCGTATCCATGCCGCACGCAGCGAAGGTGTGGACTTCATACTGTTCAATCCCGCCGCTTTTACGCATACCAGCGTCGCGTTACGTGACGCGCTGCTGGCGGTGAGCATCCCATTCATCGAAGTGCACCTTTCAAACGTGCACAAGCGTGAACCTTTCCGCCATCACTCCTACTTTTCGGACGTCGCGGTAGGGGTGATCTGCGGTCTTGGCGCCAGCGGCTACCGCCTGGCATTGGAGGCCGCCCTGGAACAACTCGCTGCTTCCTGACAGGACCGCGCGCGACACGCGCCCGGCCTCGAAGAAGCGAGCAGCAATGCCCTTTGAACTTACTTGGGAGTCAACGCTTCATGGATATTCGCAAAGTCAAGAAACTGATCGAGCTGCTGGAAGAGTCCGGTATCGATGAGCTGGAAATTCACGAGGGCGAAGAATCTGTCCGCATCAGCCGCCACAGCAAGCAAGTGGCGATGCAGCAGCCCTATTACGCTCAGGCACCGATGGCCGCCCCCGCCGCCGCTCCGGCCGCAGCCCCAGCAGCCGCCGACGTGGCACCGGCGCAGCCTAAGCTCAACGGCACCGTGGTTCGCTCGCCGATGGTCGGCACCTTCTACCGCGCCTCCTCGCCGGAGTCGGCCAACTTTGTTGAAGTGGGCCAGAGCGTCAAGAAGGGCGACATCCTCTGCATTGTCGAAGCCATGAAGATGATGAACCACATCGAGGCCGAAACCAGCGGCACCATCGAATCCATCCTGGTGGAGAATGGGCAGCCGGTCGAATACGACCAGCCGCTGTTCACCATCGTTTGAACCGCGGAGAACCAGCGATGTTGGAAAAAGTACTGATCGCCAACCGCGGTGAAATCGCCCTGCGGATTTTGCGAGCCTGCAAGGAGCTGGGAATCAAGACTGTCGCGGTGCACTCCACCGCCGATCGCGAGCTGATGCACCTGGCCCTGGCGGATGAGTCCGTTTGCATCGGCCCGGCCATTGCGACCAATTCCTATCTGCACATTCCAGCGATCATTGCCGCGGCGGAAGTGACCGGCGCGACGGCAATCCATCCAGGCTATGGCTTCCTCGCTGAGAACGCCGACTTCGCCGAACAAGTGGAAAATTCCGGCTTTGCCTTCGTCGGACCGAAAGCCGAAACCATTCGCCTGATGGGCGACAAGGTTTCAGCCAAGAACGCCATGATCAAAGCAGGCGTGCCCGTGGTGCCCGGCTCCGACGGCCCGCTGCCGGAAGACGAGCAAACAGCACTGGCCATCGCCCGTGAGGTGGGTTATCCGGTCATTATCAAAGCAGCCGGAGGCGGCGGCGGGCGCGGCATGCGCGTGGTCTACGAAGAAGAAGAACTGATTAAGTCGGCTAAGCTGACCCGCACTGAGGCGGGCGCAGCGTTCGGCAATCCAATGGTCTATTTGGAGAAATTCCTTGGCAATCCACGTCACGTGGAAGTCCAAGTACTCTCCGACGGCCAAGGTAACGCCATTCACCTGGGCGACCGTGACTGTTCGCTTCAGCGTCGCCATCAGAAGGTCCTGGAGGAGGCACCAGCCCCTTATATCGACGAAAACGCCCGCGCCGAAGTGCTCAAGCGTTGTACCGATGCGTGCGTCGAGATCGGTTATCGCGGAGCTGGCACCTTCGAATTTCTCTATGAGGATGGCCGGTTTTACTTCATCGAGATGAACACTCGAGTGCAGGTCGAACACCCGGTAACCGAAATGGTCACTGGCGTGGACATCGTCAAGGAAATGCTCAGCATTGCCGCCGGCAACAAGCTGTCCATCAAGCAGGAAGACGTTGTCATTCGCGGTCATTCGCTGGAATGCCGAATCAACGCTGAAGATCCGTCGAACTTCCTGCCAAGCCCGGGCAAGGTCAAGCACTTCCACGCACCAGGCGGCAATGGTGTGCGAGTCGACTCGCATCTGTACAGCGGCTATTCGGTACCACCGAACTACGACTCGCTGATTGGCAAGTTGATCACCTACGGCGCCACGCGTGAAGAAGCCATGGTGCGCATGCGCAATGCGCTGGACGAAATTGTCGTCGATGGCATCAAGACCAATATCCCACTGCATCGGGATCTGGTTCGCGACGAGGGTTTCTGCAAGGGCGGCGTGAACATCCACTACCTGGAGAAGAAGCTAGGTATGGACAAGCACTGATCCAGTGCTGAACTGACAAAGGCCGCCAATGGCGGCCTTTGTCGTTTCTGACGCGCCGCAAATGTTGGAAGCCGGTGCTGCAGCGCAGTAAGCTTGCCCACTTTTCGGACCGCCAGCGCCCGCGGTCGCCTACTCCATGAGGCCTTCATGTCCTGGTTACAACTTCGTCTCGCCATTGCCCCAGAACAGGCACAAGCCCTTGAAGACGCGCTGCTGGGCGTCGGCGCGGTATCGGTAACCTTCATGGACGCCGAAGACCAGCCGATATTCGAGCCCGATCTCGGCACCACGCCGCTGTGGTCACACACGCACCTGCTGGCTTTGTTCGAAGGAGATGTGGACGAAATCAACCTGCTCGCCCATCTGCAACTCCTGATCGGCGGTGACTTACCCACATATCAGCTGGAGCACATCGAGGACCAAGACTGGGAGCGCAGCTGGATGGACAACTTCCAGCCGATGCGTTTTGGCCGCCGCCTGTGGATCGTGCCCAGCTGGCACGCCGCACCCGAGCCGAACGCGGTGAACCTGCTGCTCGATCCCGGTCTTGCCTTCGGCACCGGCACCCACCCCACCACTGCGCTGTGCCTGGAGTGGCTGGATGCACAATCGCTGGAGGGCATGCAAGTGCTGGATTTTGGCTGCGGCTCGGGCATTCTTGCCATCGCCGCGCTGCTCCTGGGCGCCAAGCAGGCGGTGGGTACCGACATCGACGTGCAGGCCATCGAGGCATCGCGCGACAACGCCGGGCGTAACGGTATCGATCCAGCACGCTTCCCGCTATATCTACCCGAGCAGTTACCGGAGGGCCAGGCCGACGTGGTTGTCGCCAATATCCTCGCTGGCCCCTTGGTGGCATTGGCGCCACGGATCATCGAACGGGTCAAACCTGGCGGCCGTCTAGCCCTGTCCGGGGTTCTGGGCGAACAGGCCGAAGAGGTTCGGAGCGCCTACGCGGACCAATTCGATCTTGACCCGACCGCAGAGAAAGACGGCTGGGTACGCATTAGCGGCATCCGCCGGCCCTGAGCCAAGCAGATAGCGCGCTTGTAATACCGCGTTATCTCGATATCCGCCGCAAGTCGCCACTGCCGCTCATCGCTGCGCATGCGCTAGACTACGGGCATTTCCGCCGGACCAACGCATGACCAGCTTCGTCACCCAATGCCCGCATTGTCGCACCAGCTTCCGCGTCACCCGCGCCCAGCTTGCCGCCGCCCGTGGCGTGGTGCGTTGTGGAGCCTGCGTGGAGCTGTTCAATGCTGCTCGCCACCTGCAAGGGAACGATACGGCCAACGAGCTCGATGCGGATTCGGCGATGGTCGACCGCCAGCAGGTGCAAGCCCACACGCCACTGGCGAGATCCACGGCAGACGAGAGCACGCTGTGGATCCACGATGATCTGGACCTGGACAGCCTGGATCTGGATGAGGAATTGGCGAAGCTCGAACGACAGGAACTGGAGCTGTCGCGCGAGTTTCTCGAGCTACAACCGCAATCCAGCGAAGGCTTGCAGCCACACCTGGAGGACCAATCGACCGCCGATGACGAGGTCTGGACTGAGCAACTGCTGAGGGCGGAAACCGACACGCCAGCCATGAAGCACCGGACGCAAGCGGAGCCACCCTCCATCGCCAAACCGAGCCCTTCTGCGGTGGATTTACAGTTCACCCCCGTTAGCGATGAGCGACCTGCTCTGCCAAGCCCGCTCGCTGTCCCACGCGGCCCGCTGAGCACGCAGCTTGATTCACAAGAGCGCGTAGAGCCGGTCCTCGACAGTCTTATCGAGCCCAACGAGGAGCCGCCGCGTCCCGCTCTTGCGAAACGTACCGGAGCTGAAAACGAGTACGAACCGGGACATTCGGGACGCCAAGAGCGCGAGGACCCGTTATTCGAGCTCGACGACGAGCCTTTGCAGCTAGACTGGGAAGCGCGCCAGCGTCCCTGGGGCCGCTGGCTGGGGTGGGGGCTTTTGAATCTGATCGCCCTACTTGCACTAGCGAGCCAGTATGTGGCGTACAACTTCGACGAGATAGCCCGGCAGAACGAATACCGCCCGTGGCTCGAGCGCCTCTGCCCTGCTCTGGGTTGCGAGCTGCCGCCCAGGGTTGATATCAGCCAGATCAAGAGCAGCAATCTGGTGGTACGCAGCCATCCGGACTTCTCTGGAGCGCTGGTTGTGGATGCGATCATCTACAACCGCGCGGCTTTCGCTCAGCCGTTCCCGCTGCTGGAAGTCCGCTTCGCCGATATCCAGGGACAGACGCTGGCACAGCGCACCTTCAAACCTGGCGAGTATCTCTCCGGAGAGCTCGCCGGTCAGCGTGAGATGCCCTCGCAGATTCCCATTCATATCGCGCTGGACATTCTCGACCCAGGCACCAAAGCGGTGAATTACAGCCTGAGTTTCCGCTCCCCCGACTAATCAGCTACCGCCAGAAACGTCACGCCGCACGCTGCCATTCGTCGCATAGGCGCCCATTGCGCTGCTGATTATAAGCTCGAAACTGTTCAGAATTTGTTCAGAACAGCCTTTAACCCGTCATCCGGAGCGGGTATTATGCACACCCTTTTTTGCTGTCCCGATCGACCTAACAAGCAGGCTCCAAGCAGGGAATCTTCATGTCAGCGGTACGCATCGGTCCTTACGTCCTTCCGAATCGATTGATCCTCGCGCCCATGGCTGGCGTGACCGATCAGCCGTTCCGCCAGTTATGCCGGCGCCTCGGCGCGGGCCTGGTGGTTTCGGAGATGGTGACCAGTGACGTACGCCTGTGGAACAGTCGCAAGTCGCGTCTGCGCCTGTTGCATGAGGGTGACCCGGAGCCGCGCTCCGTGCAGATCGCCGGGGGTGATCCGCAGATGCTGGCCGAGGCTGCCGCTCGTAACGTCGAGATGGGTGCGCAGATTATCGACATCAACATGGGATGTCCGGCGAAGAAGGTCTGCAACAAGGCCGCCGGATCGGCGCTGATGAAAGATGAACGACTGGTCCGCGAGATACTCGAGGCCGTGATCGAAGCGGTTGATGTACCGGTGACGCTGAAGATCCGCACCGGGTGGGACAGGCAAAACAAGAACGGACTCACGGTGGCGAAGATCGCCGAGCAATCCGGAATCGCAGCGTTGGCGGTGCATGGGCGTACACGTGCCGACCTTTATACCGGCGACGCGGAGTACGACACCATCGCAGCGATCAAACAGGCGGTATCGATTCCGGTATTTGCCAATGGCGATATCGATACGCCATTAAAGGCAAGTCAGGTTCTGAAGGCGACAGGTGCCGATGCACTGCTCATTGGCCGCGCGGCCCAGGGTAGACCTTGGATCTTCCGCGAGATCAATCACTACCTCGCTACCGGCGAGCTGCTGGCTCCGCCAGATCTGACCGAGATCGAACGCATCCTGCTGGAGCACTTGGGTGCGCTTCATGCCTTCTACGGCGATGTCATGGGCGTGCGGATAGCTCGCAAGCATGTCAGTTGGTATCTCGCAACACTACCCGGCGCGCGCGAATACCGTGCCCGGTTCAATGGTTTGGAAGACAGGGACGCGCAATGCGCCAGTGTTCGGGCATTTCTGGCCGAACGCCGAACAGGCCCTGATTCAGGGGATGGAAAAGGGGTGGCTGCATGACGCTGTTGAACGAAACACTGGCAACTGGAATAACATCCGTGAGCGACAACGTGAACCTCAAGCAACACCTCAACACACCGAGCGAAGCAGGCCAGACCCTGCGCGGCAGTGTGGAAAAGGCGTTGCACAACTATTTCGCCCATCTCGAAGGCGCAGACGTCACGGACGTTTACAACCTGGTGCTTTCCGAAGTGGAGGCGCCGCTGCTCGAAACCGTGATGAATTACGTCAAGGGCAACCAGACCAAGGCCTCCGAGCTGCTGGGCCTGAATCGCGGCACCTTGCGCAAGAAACTCAAGCAGTACGACCTTCTCTGACACAGCGGCGAGCTCCGAGGGAACGGTAGCAAGCCGTTTCGCCTGGGGCGTCCCGCAGTAGCCTGTAGCCCTAGGAAATGTCTATGACCGACCAAAGCACTCGCCTTCCCGTCCGCCGCGCGCTGATCAGTGTGTCCGACAAGACAGGCGTGATTGATTTCGCCCGCGAGCTCGTCGCGCTCGGCGTCGAGATTCTATCCACCGGCGGCACCTTCAAATTGCTGCGCGAAAACGATATTGCTGCGGTAGAGGTCGCCGATTACACCGGCTTTCCGGAAATGATGGACGGCCGGGTGAAAACGCTGCATCCAAAGATCCACGGTGGCATTCTCGGCCGTCGCGATCTTGACGGGGCGGTCATGGCTGAACATGGCATCAACCCGATCGACCTGGTCGCGGTCAATCTCTATCCCTTTGCCGCCACTGTCGCCAAGCCCGGCTGCTCCCTGCCGGATGCCATTGAAAACATCGATATCGGCGGCCCGACCATGGTCCGCAGCGCCGCTAAGAACCACAAGGACGTCGCCATCGTGGTCAATGCCGACGACTACGCCAGCGTCATCGAGAACCTGCAGAACGGCGGTCTAACCTATGCCCAGCGTTTCGACCTGGCGCTCAAGGCCTTCGAGCACACCGCGTCCTATGACGGCATGATTGCCAACTATCTGGGTACGGTCGACCAGAGCGCCGAAGCCCTATCAACCGAAGGCCGCAGTCTGCTGCCCCGCACCTTCACCACCCAGTTCGTCAAGGCGCAGGACATGCGCTACGGCGAGAACCCGCACCAGATCGCGGCGTTCTACGTCGAAACCGCCGACGAAGCCTGTATCGCCACCGCCCGTCAGTTGCAAGGTAAAGAGCTGTCCTTCAACAACGTCGCCGATACCGACGCCGCACTGGAGTGCGTGAAGAGTTTCGTCAAGCCGGCCTGCGTCATCGTCAAGCACGCCAATCCCTGCGGCGTCGCCGTGGTCCCGGAAGACGAAGGCGGCATCCGCCAAGCCTATGAACTGGCGTACGCCACCGATAGCGAGTCGGCATTCGGCGGCATTATCGCCTTCAACCGCGAGCTGGACGGCGACACCGCACAAGCCATCGTCGAGCGCCAGTTCGTCGAGGTGATCATCGCGCCGAGCGTTTCTGCCGAAGCCCGTGAGGTGGTCGCGAGCAAAGCGAATGTACGTCTGCTCGAATGCGGCCAGTGGCCAACCGAGCGCGCGCCGGGCTGGGATTTCAAGCGCGTCAACGGCGGCCTGCTGGTACAGAGCCGCGACATCGCGATGATCGGTGAAGCCGACCTCAAGGTCGTCACCCAGCGTGCCCCGTCCGAACAGGAAATCCACGACCTGATCTTCGCCTGGAAAGTGGCGAAATTCGTCAAATCCAATGCCATTGTCTACGCCAAGAACCGTCAGACAGTAGGCGTTGGCGCAGGCCAGATGAGCCGCGTCAACTCCGCGCGTATCGCCGCGATCAAGGCCGAGCACGCCGGCTTGCCAGTTCCGGGCGCCGTGATGGCCAGCGATGCCTTTTTCCCCTTCCGCGATGGTATCGATAATGCAGCCAAGGCCGGCATCACCGCGGTGATCCAGCCCGGCGGCTCGATGCGCGACGCCGAGGTAATCGCCGCTGCAGACGAAGCCGGCATTGCAATGGTATTCACCGGCATGCGCCACTTTAGGCACTAAAATCGGCCGCACTCGGACAGGCATCTGCGGCGTTGCCCGACTCTTCCCCCATGCTCATTGCCAGAAGGCAACTCCGCTGGGTGAAGAATCGGGCGCCTTGCATCTACCAGCCCGATCGCGACCTCGGTATTCGTAGGGTGGATAACGCTTCGCTTATCCACCAAGCGGGCTACCGGCCCGCCTCCATTGGGAGAGAGAAATGAACGTATTGATCATCGGCAGCGGCGGCCGCGAGCACGCACTGGCCTGGAAGGTCGCGCAAGACCCACGCATAAAGAAGGTTTACGTCGCCCCCGGTAATGCAGGCACCGCTACCGAAGCGAAGTGCGAAAACGTCGCCATCGACGTGCTGGCCATCGAGCAGCTGGCAGACTTCGCCGAGCAGAACGTACAGCTGACCATCGTCGGCCCCGAAGCGCCGTTGGTCAGAGGCGTGGTGGACGTGTTCCGCGCGCGCGGTCTCGATTGCTTCGGCCCGACCGCCGCCGCCGCGCAGCTGGAAGGTTCCAAGGCCTTCACCAAGGATTTCCTGGCCCGTCACAAGATACCGACGGCGGACTACAGGAATTTCACCGACGTCGAACCGGCTCTGGCCTATCTCCAGGAGAAAGGCGCGCCGATCGTGATCAAGGCCGACGGCCTGGCGGCTGGCAAAGGTGTGATCGTCGCCATGACGCTGGCGGAAGCCGAGGACGCCGTGCGTGACATGCTCTCCGGCAATGCCTTTGGCGATGCGGGTGCACGGGTGGTGATCGAAGAATATTTAGACGGCGAGGAAGCCAGCTTCATCGTCATGGTCGACGGCGCCAATGTGTTGCCGATGGCCACCAGCCAGGATCACAAACGCGTCGGGGACGGCGACACCGGCCCGAACACCGGCGGCATGGGCGCCTACTCCCCGGCACCGGTGGTCACCGCCGAGGTCCATCAGCGCGTCATGGACGAGGTCATCTGGCCAACCGTCAAGGGTATGGCGGCGGAAGGCAATGTCTACACGGGCTTCCTCTATGCCGGCCTGATGATTGACCGCAGTGGCGCGCCCAAGGTAATCGAATTCAACTGTCGTTTCGGTGATCCTGAAACCCAGCCGATCATGTTGCGCCTGCAGTCCAGCCTGGTGCTGCTGGTCGAGGCGGCCCTGGCCAAGGCGCTGGACAAGATCGAAGCGCAGTGGGATACGCGCCCGAGCCTAGGCGTTGTGCTCGCCGCAGGTGGCTATCCCGGCGACTACAGCAAAGGCGCAGCGATCCGCGGCCTGGAAGCTGCCGCTCAGTTGGACGGAAAAGTGTTCCATGCCGGCACCGCGTTGAAGGACGGAAGGGTCACCACCTCCGGCGGTCGAGTGCTTTGCGCAACGGCCATGGGCGAAACCGTCTCAGCCGCTCAGCAGAATGCCTACGCACTGGCCGCTCGCATCGAGTGGGAAGGCCACTTCTATCGCCACGACATCGGCTATCGTGCCATTTCGCGCGAACAAGGCGAGAGCTGAGCGAGAAAATCGCTGCAATGTGCGCAACGGCAGGCTTTATCTTTCGTTGCGCACATTACCGGGTTTCTTTGCGATGGCTATAATCCACCGTCACACAGATGAAGGGACTTCAATCGTGCGTCGACTCTGGGTCGCCATTGCTTTTACCTTCAGTCTATTGCTGGCTGCGCTGAGTGCATTCGCCGCGGCCATCGAGCCACCCTCGCCTTTGGCAGCCATTGACGCCGCACAGGCGACAGAGCCCAACTGGCGATTGCTCGTCGACCAATCAAACCGGCTCACCCTTGCGGAAATCTTGGAACAACGCAGTCTGTTCCAGCGAATAGACCAACGCTCCTATGCCGCTCCGGCGAGCGATAGCGCCGTCTGGCTACAGGTGAGTTTGCCCGCCTTTGCTCACCCGAACTGGCTGTGGATATTTGCGCCTCGCGTACAATTTCTCGATTTTTATCTGCTGCGTGACGGCAAGGTCGAGCGCCATGTAGAAACCGGCGAGCTGCGGCCGCTGGAATCCCGACCGTTACCTGCCCGTGCGTACCTGTTTTCCCTACCCAGCGACAACGTTCCTCGCGAAGCCTACATCCGCTTACAGTCGTCGCACCCCATCATGGCCTGGTTCCATACGGTGGATGAGGCGGGGCTGGTCAAGCAGACCCGCCCGGCCTACCTGTTCGGGGCACTGTTCGGCGCCCTCGCCTTGCTGATGATCTACAACCTGCTGCGCTTCGCCTATACCTTCAGCTACAGCCATATATGGCTCGCCTTGCTGCACGGCGCGCTGCTGACCTGTGCCGTGGCGAACCTCGGTCTGCTGGCCGTGTGGTCACCGAAACTGATCTACAGCCAACCCCTGATTGCCGATATGGCCGCATTGGCGACTTGTATTTCCTTGCTGGCCTTCACCTTTGGCTTCTTTCATCACCGCAGAACGCCCTGGACAACCTGGCTCCTTGCACTGCAAGCGGGCCTAGTCAGCGCACTGGCGGCGATCATACTGTTTACCGGCCAGCTCTGGTTCAGCTGGCTGATTTACGCCATGGTGCTGGTCACAGCCATCAGCGTCACCGCAGTGGCCATCTATCATTGGCGGCAGCGTTATGACCCAGCCCGCCTGCTAGTCGCCGGCATGATGTTGTTCGATGGCGGTTTCGTCTTCGTTTTGCCTATCCTGCTGGGCTTCAACCAGTTCGATCCAGACTGGCTGACCGGCATTATGTTCAGCGTGGCCACGTGCTCCGGGCTGATCCTCAGCTTCGCATTGCTCGAGCGGCAGCGTCAGATCCAATCGGACAGCCGCAATCAGCATACAGCCGAAGCGGTCACCAGTGCCGAGCTAAAAACCAAGGCGGACTTCCTGGCGAAGATCAGCCATGAAATTCGCACCCCAATGAACGGGGTGCTTGGCATGAGCGAGCTATTGCTCAGCACCTCGCTGTCGGCCAAGCAGCGCGATTATGTGCAGACGATTCACAGCTCCGGCAACGAGCTGCTCAACCTGATCAACGAGATTCTCGATATCTCCAAATTGGAGTCTGGGCAGATCGAACTGGACGATGTCCAATTCGACCTCAACGCTCTGATTGAAGACTGCCTGAGCATCTTTCGCGCCAAGGCCGAGCAGCAAAAAGTCGAGCTGATCAGCTTTGTCCAGCCGCAGATGCCGCATGTCGTTGCGGGCGACCCGACCCGCTTGCGTCAGGCCCTGCTGAACCTGCTCGAAAACGCCTTCAAACAGACCGAGGAAGGTGAGGTGCTGCTGATCGCGGCGGTGGATGACCATGAGGGGAAACCACGGCTGCGTATCACCGTGCAGGACAGTGGACGACCGCTGGAAGCACAGGAACGCGATGCTCTGCTCAATGCCGCCCTGGATAGCCGCGACTTCCTCGCCGCGACCCGTCACGGCGGCCGCCTCGGCTTGATCATCGCCAGGCAGCTCGTCCACTTGATGGATGGGGAGTTCGGCATTCAGACCGGTGGCATCGCTGGCAATACGTTGTGGATCAGCCTGCCGCTGGGTGCGGACATCTCGGAGCAACCCGGCAGTGATCTGGACGATCAGCTGAAAGGCGCACGGCTGTTAGTGGTGGATGACAACGATACCTGCCGAAAGGTGCTCAGCCAGCAATGCAGCAGTTGGGGGCTGGAAGTCAGTGCGGTGGCCTCGGGCAAAGAGGCGTTGGCGCTTCTGCGTACAAAGGCGCACCTGCGTGAATATTTCGATGTGGTTTTGCTCGATCAGGACATGCCCGGCATGACAGGCATGCAACTGGCCAGCCGGATCAAGGAAGACTTCAGCCTGAATCACGACATTCTGCTGATCATGCTGACCGGCATGAGTAACGCGCCAAGCAAAATCATCGCGCGTAACGCCGGCATCAAACGCATCCTGGCCAAACCCGTGGCCGGCTACACCCTGAAGACCACCCTGGCGGACGAGCTTGCTCGTCGCACCAGCGCCATTGCGCAATCCACCACGATCCAAGCCGCCACACCGCTTTCCGTGCCGGACGACTTCCGCATCCTGGTGGCAGAAGACAACAGCATTTCCACCAAGGTCATTCGAGGCATGTTGAGCAAGCTCAACCTCAAGCCGGATACGGCTAGTAATGGAGAAGAAGCGCTCGCCTCGATCAAAACTCAACCCTATGATCTTGTGCTGATGGACTGCGAAATGCCGATCATGGACGGTTTCGAGGCCACCGCGCGGCTACGTGCCTGGGAAGCGTCCGAAGGCCGCCCGCGAACGCCGGTAGTGGCCCTGACTGCCCATATTCTCAGCGAACACCGCGAGCGCGCCCGCGACGCCGGGATGGACGGGCACATGGCAAAGCCTGTCGAGATGTCCCAGTTGCGCGAACTGATTGAGCACTGGGTCCGTATCAGAGCGGCCGCAGCAGATCGATAAACCTACCACCTCGTTTGCTGCGGATCACCGCACGCCACACGCGCACTTCCGGATCGCAGTCCTAGCCGGCCGGCGACAAAGGCCGAACGTCGCAGATGATCAGCAGGCTTTCAGGTTGCTCAGGCATTCGTGACGGGTCCATATGCAAACTCTGCGCAGGCACCGCATAGCTCATTCTACGGGTCAACATGCACAGCGCACTCTTCAGCAGGGCTATCGCCAGAGGCTCTCCAGGGCAGCGATGCCCGCTCGCGGCGTCTCCACCGCCCTGAGTAATGAAATTGAAAGCACCGCCATCCCAGGCGGCAAAGCGCTCGGGCCGAAATGCCTCGGGTTGCACCCAGAGCCGTGCGTCTCGATTGGTACCGTAGAGGTCCAGCAGCACCCGTGTGTCTTTCGGAAAGTGATAGCCCCTCCATTCGAAATCCTTGCGCACACGCGCCGCAGTGAAGGGGAAGAAGGCGTGAAGCCGGCGGACTTCCTGCGCAAAGGGCTCCAGGACAGCGTCCTCTTGCTGGAGCCGTTGATGCCATTGAGGGTGTGCCAGCAATTCCAGCGCGGCATAAGTGACGAATCGTGCCACCGCTACGGTCGGTCGTAGCAGGTTGAGCATTTCCACGGCAGCGATCCGCTCCTTCAGTACCGCGCCGTCCAGATCGAGATGCCGAGCGACTACAGCCAGCGGCCGGGACTCATCAATCACCAGTGTTCCGGCGCGCACCCGGCTGATCAGCTCGATCATCCAGCTTTCCGCCTCCTTACGGGCCTTGCGCGCGCGCCAGTGACGCGCCCCAACACCACCCGCCCCATCTATCATCGCAGCCAGCTGATCACGACGATGGAGCAGCTCTCCCTCCTCAAGTGGCACTCCGGCCCAGTCGCATGCAGTGCGCGTGAGGATCGCCTGTACTTCGGGCATGAAAACCACGCGATCGCACTGTTGCCACGTTTCGATAGCTGCCTGCCAATTGGCCTCGCTCAGCCGCACCAGCTCGGCTACCGCCGCCTCGGTCAGCAGGGAGAGAAAAAGCTGCTTGCGATGCCGATGAGCCTCGCCATCGAGCCCCTGCACGCCCCCCTGGCCAAACAGTGTTTTCTGCAGCATGCGTGGCGCCGCGTGCTCGCGCTGGAACAACTGCTCGTCGTAGAACAGCTTTGCCGCCTCCTCGCCGCTCATGCATATGGTGTTCTGCATCAGCAGGCGAACTTGAAACAGGTCCGAGCCGAGCCGCTGGCACCGACTGGAGATGAACGAGTAACCTTCGCTAAGCAGCGAAAGCGAGCTTTCCGTCTGTGAGTCGTGGGGGATATCCGGCATAAGCACACCTCGATGAATGGGATCGTCCGGTGGACCTCATAGCGCTACCCAGGTGCCCTTCCACACGCCGCACTTATAGAGAATGAACAAATTGCGAGGTCCGCTGCCGATAAAAGACCGGCCGAATTATTCCGCGACGCGTGTATCACCCAATTGTCCGAACCTTCGCTTCGAGGCAAATGCTGTCGCCAAGGAGCCCATGCAATGATGAAGAGGAGCGATGTCGCCTGGACCCTTGTCGGCATCATGGCGGTACTGCTTTCAGGCTATCTGCTCTATCAAGAGATTCGTAATCTTTCCCTGGCTGAGCTCACCGACAGCCTCGGGGCCATCAGTCACCGCAACTGGCTGTTGGCCGGACTGGCTACGCTTGGCGCCTACAGTGCGCTCGCCTGGTACGACCGCATCGCCATCGCCCATCTCGGTAGGACCATCTCATGGTGGTTCATCACGCTGTGCTCATTCACCACCTACGCTTTGGCACACAACGTAGGGGCCTCAGTCTTTTCCGGCGCGGTCGTGCGTTACCGTGCGTATCGCAGCAAGGGACTTACGCCTCATGAAATCGGCGTGCTGATCGTGTTCTGCTCGCTGACATTTTTCCTCGGCATCCTGCTTTCCGGCGGAGCCGTGCTGATCCTGCGGCCAGATCTGCTGAACAGGCTCATCGATGCCGATCCATGGCTATCGATCGCGATTGGTACATCGCTGCTGTGCCTGGTTGGCCTTTACGTGATTGGCGCGTGGCGACATTTCGCGCCGATGCACGTAGGAAAATGGCGAATCACTTACCCGCGCCTACCCATCGTTGGCCGCCAGTTGATTGCCGCGCCGCTGGAACTCGCCTGTGCAGCGGCCATTATCTATTTCGCCCTTCCCGCGGCGCAGAATCCCGGTTACCTGGTGGTGTTCGGGGTGTTTCTCGGTTCCTTCTCGCTGGCGTTGCTATCCCACGCACCCGGGGGGCTCGGTGTGCTCGAGGTAACGTTTCTCGCCGCCCTGCCGGAACTGCCCACCGCCGACGTCCTGGCGGCGCTGATCGTATTCAGAGCGTTCTACCTGTTAGTGCCATTTGCCCTTGCGATTCTGGTGGTGGCAGTGTTCGAAACGGCACAATGGTCGGAGCGACGCCGCAAAGGCGCCGCCGGCCAGTAATCTGCCGACATAGACTCCACCATTGCACTATGGCTATGCGTGCGTTCCCGAGCGATCATTCGGCCTCTTCCGAGACGAAACCGAACACATGACCGATATCCGTACCAACCCACCCGGCTCCGAGCAGCCAGTCGAACATAAACCTCGGCCCTTGATCGATCTGGCTATCAGCATCGTAATTCCGTCGTTGATTCTGATGAAAATGAGCGGTGAAAATCGCCTCGGCGCAGACGGTGCACTATTGATGGCGCTGGCCTTTCCACTCGGCTGGGGGCTGTTCGAGCTGGCGAAATATCGCAAGTTCAACTGGATCGCCCTTCTGGGGATGGTCAGCGTACTGCTGACCGGAGGCATTGGCCTGCTGCAGCTCGACCCTCAATGGCTGGCCATCAAGGAAGCGGCGATTCCCGGCATCATTGGCATCGTCGTGTTGTCGTCAACCCGCACCCGCTTTCCGTTGATCCGCACGCTGCTCTACAACCCCAAGGTGCTGAACGTCGAGAAGGTTCACGAACAACTCGAACGCAACGGGCAGACCGCTCACTTCGAAACACGGTTGCTGCGCGCCACCTATTTCCTTAGCGGTACTTTTTTCTTTTCGTCCTTCATGAACTACGTGCTGGCCAAATGGATCGTCAACAGCCCGGCCGGCAGCGAAGCATTCAATGCCGAACTGGGACGTATGACGTTACTCAGCTATCCGATGATCGCGATCCCGAGCATGGCGATGATGATGGGCATCTTCTACTATCTCTGGCGCACTATCCACGGCCTGACCGGACTGCGCCTCGAGGACATCATCGCCTCGCATAAGCATGCCGATCGCCATGACAAAGAGACCTGACGTCATGTCGACATCAGCAGCATCCACAACGGCAGACTGATCGCTGCAAACAAGGTAGAGAGGAACACGGTCGAGCTGACCGCACGGGTATCTTCCTGATTGATTACGAAGGCCAGCACGTTGACGCCACTTGGGCAGGCCGCGAGCAGAACCAGCACGCTGCGCGCTTCGTGGCTCAGGCCGGGCAACAATCCACCGAGATACCACACCAGCAACGGAAACAGGCCTAACTTGATCAATGTGAGCGCCAGTGCCGTCGCGCTGGGACGCAAGCGATAACGCGACAGACTGATGCCCAGCACGATCAACGCGCAAGGCAGGGCTGCCTGAGCCAGCCAGTCAGCGATGCGCCACATCGGCTGTGGCAGATCGAAGCCGGATAGATTCAGCAAGGCACCCAGCGACAGGCCCACGATGAGCGGGTTGGCAAGATTTTTCAGCAGCGCCGCGCCTCTGACCTTTTGTTCTGAACCGAATGCGTTGTAGAAGCTCTGCAGTGAAAACAGAATCAGACTGTGGAACACCAGGATGGCAAATACGTACACCAGGCTTCCCGACCCAAGCAACGTGGTCACCAGCGGAATCCCGACCAGCACATTATTCGAATAGGCTGCCGTCAGTCCGAGCGGTGACGCGCGCCCGAGCAAGCGGTGCGCAACCAGCCCGACCAAGACGAAAACGGCCAGAACCGGCCCGAAATATCCCAGCAGTAGCATGAGCGACATCCCATCGCTCAGCTGCGCACGGGCGATACCGGTGAACAGGACCGCCGGCATGAACAGCTTGAAGGTGATATTGGCCAGTCCGGTCGCCGCTTCGCCAGCAAGCCAGTGTCGCCAGCCCAGCAGATAGCCGAGCATGATCAAGCCAAAGATAGGCAAAATTGCCTGGAACACGACCACGCGGCTTCTCCAGCAACCGGTGCGACTTGGTGTCGCCCCGAAAAAGGCCGCAAAGAATACTCCGAGTCGCGAGCCAGATCACCTCGTTAGGCGCGGCCCCGCCTCCAATCCACCTCAGCGAAGGGCGATCAGGCTTGAGAAGGCTGCGCGGCGCCTACTGCGGCATCAGGCGCTTTCGTGCTCAGCATATCGAGCACAACGGACAGATCGTCACGCCAATCGTGCGTATCGATGCCGAAGGTCGCTTCGAACTTGGCACAATCAAGCACGGACCACGCAGGACGTCGGGCAGGCGTCGGGTACTGTGCGGTCGTGATAGAGGACACCTGCGGCTGCTTGGCCAGCAGACCCTTGGCCTCTGCCTGTCGGAAAATCTCCACCGCAAAATCGAACCACGTGCAGGGTGATCGACCGCTGTAATGATAGAGACCCCATGTAAGCGTGCCCTCCCGCGCATAACGCTGGGCCAACTGCAGAAGGACATCCGCAATGCTACCAGCCTGTGTGGGGCAGCCAAACTGATCCGCGACTACCGATAGCGAGTCGCGTTGGTGTGCCAGGCGCAGCATCGTTTTGACGAAGTTGTGGCCATGCGTGCCATATACCCAACTGGTTCGCAGGATCAGATGTTCAGGCAGCACAGCCTGGATCGCGGCTTCGCCTGCCAGCTTGCTGGCACCATAAACACCAGTCGGTGAAACCTGGTCTTCCTCGCGATAAGGCGCGCGGGCTTCGCCGGAAAACACGTAGTCGGTTGAGATATGCAGCAACGGAATGGAGGCTCGCCGCGCGGCTTCAGCCAACCTCTTGGCACCATCTCGGTTGACCGCGTAAGCCTGCTCGCTGTGCGTCTCGGCGTTGTCGACATGCGTGTAAGCGGCCGCATTGATGATCATCGCCGGCTTGAGCTGGCTGACAAGAGCCTCAATCTGATCAGCAGCGGTGATGTCCAGGTGCGCACGAGTCATGCCAAGCGCCTCGAGACCATACGCATGCGCACGGTCTACCAACTCGTGGCCAACCTGGCCACCGGCTCCGCATACAAGAATTCGCATCTGGTTATCGCCTCATTCAAAGCTCACCGGTAGTGGCAAGCATGGATTTGTACAACAGATTCGATACAGCACATCGCGCTACAACTACCGAGATAGCGCGGTCCATGCTTGGTAAGTCCAGCATAAACGAATTTTCGTTCCGCCCAAGTGAAATAAGAATTATTGCAGCGATATCCGCCTACCTGTTTAGCCTCGGCACCTACCAACATAGTCATAGTCATAGTCATAGCCATGCCAGACAGGACCTGTGTGAGACAGGACGCGCAATCCTAACACGCGTGAAACTCAGGGCCCGCCATGAGTACCAAACAGGACAGGCGCTGTCACGCAAACCAACGCAGCGGCAGGGCTTGCGGGTCCCGCATCGTTCTAACGACACGAGGAAAGCAATCATGCCCAGAGGTGAAAAATCCAAATACACCGATAAGCAGCAACGCAAAGCCGAACATATCGAAGAGAGCTATGAAGAACGCGGGGTGTCGGAAAAAGAGGCCGAAGCCCGAGCCTGGGCCACGGTCAATAAACAATCAGGCGGTGGCGAGCGCAAAGGGGGCTCTGGTCAAAAGAAAAGCGAGACAACCAAGCGTGCCGATCGCAAGGATTCGGCGCATCGGGCAGCCAAGGCTCGTTCCGGCGATTCTCCCAATAAGGGTTCAGCCCGCAGTAACCGCAGCGGCAGCACATCGCTCACCGACCTCACTCGCGACGAGCTGATGCAAAAGGCGCGTGAGCGCGATGTCCATGGTCGCTCGAAAATGCGTAAGGATGAGCTAATAAAGGCGCTCAGCTGAAGGAGTACACCTATGCACGACCCCGATCCGCAGGATGATGGGACGCCAAGTCCCATTCCGGAACCTGAGCGCAAGGAGCCTGGCGAGCCAGTTCCCATAGAAGAGCCCGGCAAGCCGGAGCGCCCTGAGAACGACGGGACTGGCTAAACTTTCTATCTCCCCACCTATCACAGCTTTAGGGCCCAGCGAGACGCCGCCAGGCGCAGCGGCCAGCGTGGCTGGACAATAAGCCAGTTACAGAACTCAGGAGACCGTGATGAGCTACGTACAATTGAGCGACAAAAAGACCTTGCGCGAGCGTGCTCGCCAACATGTCGAAAACGGCGCGGTGACCGAGAGCTATTCGGCGGATCGCGACACTGTGATCAACCTGCTCAATGAGGCATTAGCCACCGAGCTGGTCTGCTATCTGCGTTACAAGCGCCACTACTACATGGCCACCGGACTGAAATCGAGCGTTGCCGCTGATGAGTTTCTCGAACACGCCAACGAAGAGCAGGAACATGCCGACCGGCTGGCCGAACGCATCGTACAGCTCGGCGGCGAACCCGATTTCAACCCGGACAGCCTCACTGAGCGCGCGCATGCCCAATATGCCGAAGGCAACGGCCTGCGTGATATGGTTTTCGAAAACCTGGTCGCCGAACGCATCGCGATCGACAGCTACCGCGAGATCGTTCAGTACATCGGCGACAAGGATCCGACCACACGACGGATCTTCGAAGACATCCTCGCCCAAGAGGAAGAGCACGCCGACGACATGGCCGGGCTGCTCGACGGCATGAACTGACAGCCACATCCGCAAGCGAGGGGCAGCCTTGCCCGTCGCTTCGCGCGCAGCAAAAAAAAAGCCACCCGAAGGTGGCCTTAAATAAGGAAAGAGAGTACTGCTCAGCCGGCAGCTGCCGGACGCATGTAGGAGATCGGTGCGGTCTGGGAATCAGTGAACGTCACCATTTCCCACGCGTCCTTCTGTTCCATCAAGGTGCGCAGCAAACGATTGTTCAAGGCATGTCCGGATTTAAAGCCGCGGAATTCGCCGATCAGACTGGTGCCCAGCAAGTAGAGATCACCGATTGCATCGAGAATCTTGTGTTTCACGAACTCGTCCTCATACCGCAGGCCGTCTTCGTTGAGCACATGGTCTTCGTCGACCACGATCGCATTTTCGACACTCCCACCCAGGGCCAGATTGTGCGAGCGGAGGAATTCGATGTCGCGCATGAAACCGAAGGTTCGCGCACGACTAACTTCCTTGACGAAGGAAGTACTGGAGAAATCCACGCTGGCGGTCTGGGTGCGACCACGGAAAACCGGATGGTCAAAATCGATCTCGAAACTCACCTTGAAGCCTTCGAATGGCAGGAATGTGGCGCGTTTGTCGCCATCCTCCACCGAAACTTCGCGAATGATGCGGATGAACTTCTTGGGGGCGTCCTGCTCCTGCAGGCCGGCCGATTGAATCAAGAATACGAAGGGGCCAGCGCTACCGTCCATGATCGGCACTTCCGATGCGGAGAGCTCGACAAAGGCATTGTCGATGCCAAGTCCAGCCATCGCCGACAGCAAATGCTCCACGGTATCGACCTTGACGTCGCCGCTGACCAGCGTTGTCGACATGGTCGTTTCACCAACGTTCTCGGCCCGAGCGGCGATTTGTACCGGCGGGTTGAGATCGGTGCGACAGAACACGATTCCGGTGTCCACGGGTGCCGGCTTCAGGGTCAGGTATACCTTCTCCCCCGAATGCAGGCCAACGCCAGTGGCGCGAATGATGTTCTTCAAGGTGCGTTGTCTGATCATGGCTTGGTTTCGCTATTGCGCTGTTGCGAATGGTTTCCAACAAAGGTGGCGATCATAGCAGAACCCCACTTTGCTGAATACCAATCACCCCTATACTCCTGATGCATTCAATCAATCAGCCTGACGACGCAGGAAAGCCGGAATATCAAGATAGTCCAGGTCTTCCTGTGGATTCATCTTCGCTGCCGTAGCAGCTGCATGGGCCTGATTGCGCATGACGGTTGGGCGATCCAGATCCCGGTAGTTCACCGCCGCCTGGTCCTGGCGCGGCGCTGGCGCGGCCTGAGGAGCGACGGCCGCGGTCTGTAGCGTATTGTCTACTACCTTGACCGGCTTCTCATGACGCGGACCGAGGCCAGTCGCGACCACGGTTACGTGCAACTCGTCGAGCATGTCAGGATCGATCACGGCACCGACCTTGACGGTCGCCTCGTCGGATGCAAAGGCTTCGATGATCTCGCCCACTGCAGCGTACTCACCGAGCGAAAGATCCAGACCAGCGGTGATGTTGACCAGGATGCCACGGGCGCCCTGCAGGTTGACGTCTTCCAGCAGCGGATTGCGAATTGCCGCTTCGGTGGCCTCGCGCGCTCGGTTCGGGCCGGTAGCGCAACCGGTGCCCATCATGGCCATACCCATCTCGCCCATGACGGTTTTCACGTCAGCGAAGTCGACGTTCATCAGGCCAGGGCGCTGCATGATATCGGAGATGCCGCGTACAGCACCGGTGAGCACGTCGTCTGCTTTGGCGAATGCAGCCAGCAGGCTCGCATCCTTACCAAGAATGGTCAGCAGCTTTTCGTTGGGGATCGTTATCAGCGAGTCGACGCACTCGGACAGCTGGCGTATGCCTTCGTCGGCGACCTGCATACGGCGACGGCCTTCGAACGGGAACGGACGGGTCACGACTGCAACGGTGAGAATGCCCATTTCCTTGGCGACCGAAGCGATGACCGGTGCGGCTCCAGTGCCGGTACCGCCGCCCATGCCGGTGGTGATGAACACCATGTCGGCGCCCTGCAGCACCTCGGCAATGCGCTCGCGGTCATCCATCGCGGCCTGACGACCGATATCGGGATTGGTACCGGCACCCAGCCCCTTGGTAATCGCGGAGCCCAACTGCAGTACGGTCCGCGCTTCGATTTTCTTCAGCGCCTGGGCATCGGTGTTGGCGCAGATGAATTCCACGCCTTCAACGCTGTTGCGCACCATGTGATTGACGGCGTTGCCGCCGCCTCCGCCTACGCCAATGACCTTGATCACTGCACTTTGCGGGGTATGATCTACGAGTTCGAACATTTCCCTCTCTCCTTCCAGCTTTCTAGTTTTAGGTACAGCCGCACTGCTCAGAAATTGCCCTGGATCCAGCTCTTGAGCCGGTCCACGACAGATGTTTTGGGTTCTTCGGCGAAATTGCCGAGACCGGACATGGAGACGCCATCGGTCTGCTTGCGCATGCCGTATAGCAACAGGCCCACGCCCGTCGAATAGATGGGGTTGCGGACCACATCCGTGAGTCCGTTGATGCTATGCGGTACGCCCAGGCGCACCGGCATGTGAAAGATTTCCTCGGCCAGCTCGACGGCACCTTCCATCTTCGCTGTGCCGCCGGTGAGAACGATCCCTGCCGGGACCAGATCCTCGTAGCCGCTGCGACGCAGTTCGGCCTGAATCAGCGTGAAGAGCTCGTCGTAACGCGGCTCCACGACTTCGGCTAGTGCCTGGCGCGAGAGTTCCCGAGGCGGACGATCACCGACGCTCGGTACCTTGATGGTTTCGCCTGGCCCGGCCAGCTTCGCCAGTGCGCAGGCATACCGGATCTTGATTTCCTCGGCGTACTGAGTCGGCGTACGCAGCGCCATGGCGATGTCGTTGGTGACCTGATCACCGGCGATCGGGATGACCGCGGTATGCCGGATCGCGCCTTCGGTGAAGATGCAGATATCGGTCGTGCCGCCGCCAATATCCACCAGGCAGACGCCCAATTCCTTCTCGTCGTCAGTCAGCACGGCATGTGCCGAAGCCAATTGCTCGAGAATGATGTCATCCACTTCGAGCCCACAGCGACGCACGCATTTCTCGATGTTCTGTGCCGCATTGACGGCGCAGGTAACAACATGGACCTTGGCTTCCAAGCGCACGCCCGACATGCCCAGCGGCTCGCGAACGCCTTCCTGGTTGTCGATCACATAATCCTGCGGCAGGGTGTGCAGCACCCGTTGGTCCGCCGGGATTGCTACAGCTTGCGCGGCATCGAGCACGCGTTCGAGGTCCGCACTGCTGACTTCCCGATCACGAATGGCAACGATGCCATGCGAGTTGAGGCTGCGGATATGGTTACCGGCCAGGCCGACAAACGCGGAGTGGATGCGGCAGCCGGCCATCAGCTGCGCTTCTTCGACGGCGCGCTGAATCGATTGAACGGTCGACTCGATATTGACCACCACGCCTTTTTTCAGCCCGCGCGATGGATGGGTACCGATTCCAACGATCTCGATTTCGCCGTCCGGTGTCACTTCGCCCACCAACGCCACCACCTTGGAGGTGCCGATATCGAGACCGACGATCATCTTGCCGCTTTGCACGCTAGACATGTGTTTCATTCCTCAATTCTTCGCAACGACGGGTTCATCCGTCGCGGTCGGGCTCGGCTCGCGCCACGCGACGGCAAGTCCGTTGGCGTAGCGAAGGTCGATCCGCGCAATTCTGTCGCTCTCCTGCGCCAGCTCTTGCTGGTAGATGGCAGTGAAGCGCCGCATTTTTTCGATTATCTGGTCTCTTCCCAGCAACAGCTCAACGCCCTGCTTGGTCGTCACGAACCAGCTGCCCCGCGCCCGCAGCTCCAGGCGGGCGATGGAAAAACCGAGCGGCCGCAGCATCTGGCTGAGCATCTGATACTGCTGCATGACCCGCTGCTGGGCCCGCTTCGGACCATGCAATTGCGGCAAGTGTTCATACTGAGTCAGGTCATTGGGCGCAAAGGCCTGACCGTTGTTGTTCAACAATGACTCATCGCCCCAGCGAGCCACCGGCAGTTGCTCGTCAAGACGCACCATGACCTCATCCGGCCAGATCCGACGCACCTCGACATGTGCGATCCACGGCATCTGCTCAAGGTCGTGACGCAACGCATCGAGATCAACCTTGAAAAAACTGGCTTCGACGAACGGCGCCATGCGCGCCTGCACAGCCTGTTGGTCGACGTAGGTCAATTCGCCCCGAACGCTGACCTTGGCTATAGGCCGGTCGGCATACGGCGCGAGGCGCTGCCCCAGCTCGTAAACCCCGACAACCAGCGCCACCAGCAATACCGGCCACAGGACACGCTTGAACGAACTCAGGCTGGGCCGCGGCAAGCGTGCCGAAAGCGGCTCACGTTGCACCAAACGGCTCGCGCCCCGCTGCGCCGGCTTGCGTGAAGCACGGCCGGTGGTGGGTTGCGAGTGACGCAGCGTAGCGATCATGGCTTAGTGTCCTACCGTCATGCTGGCATCGAGAATGGCCAGCACCAGCTGCTGGAAATCCAGCCCTGCGGCACGCGCCGCCATCGGCACCAGGCTGTGATCGGTCATTCCCGGCACCGTGTTCACTTCCAGCAGCCAGAAAGCGCCGGCACTGTCCTGCATGACATCGACACGGGCCCAGCCCTGGATCCCTACGGCTTCGCAGGCACGCGCGGAGAGATCTCTGAGTTCCTGCTCTTTGACCGCATCCAAACCGCAGGGAATGCGGTACTGGGTATCGTTGGCCACGTACTTGGCGTCGTAGTCGTAGAAGGTGTGAGGGGTGCCCAGACCAATCGGTGGAAGTACTGCGCCGCGCAGCGTGGCGATGGTGAATTCAGGCCCCTGGATCCATTGCTCAACCAGTACCTGAGCATCGTAGGCACTCGCTGCGCGCCAGGCGGCGATCAGCTCAGCGATGCCGCCAACCTTCGCCATACCGATGCTGGAGCCTTCATGCGCCGGCTTTACGATCAATGGAAAGCCCAGCGTCTCCGCAGCGGCATGGCAATCCGCCTCGCTCGCCAGCACGGCATGTCGCGGGGTCGGCAGGCCGAGGCTCTGCCAGACCTGCTTGGTGCGCAGCTTGTCCATGGCCAGCGCGGACGCGAGAATGCCGCTGCCGGTATAGGGAATCCCGGCGCATTCGAGCAGGCCCTGCATGCTGCCGTCTTCGCCGCCGCGCCCGTGCAGCACGATGAACGCACGATCGATATGTTCGCTGCTCAGGCGCGTCAGCAGGTCATCACCGACATCGATGCCGAACGCATCGACGCCCGCAGCCTGCAACGCCGCCAGCACCGCAGCGCCGGATTTCAGGGACACCTCGCGCTCGGCACTCTTACCGCCGAGGAGCACGGCGACCCGGCCGAAAGCCTGGGGATCACGAGTCGATTGCAGGGCAGTCATTCGCTTTTCCTCGTGGCGCTTGCATCGCCAGCAAACAGGGGGCTCTTGATGAGTTGCGGAGCCAGTCCACCGATGTCGCCGGCACCTTGGCAAAGCAGGATGTCGCCGGGGCGCAGCAGCGGCTTGACCAACGGGGCGAGCTCGATGCCTCGCTCGATATAGATCGGGTCGAGTTGCCCACGCTGACGGATACTGTGCGCCAGATGACGGCTGTCAGCGCCTGGAATGGGCTCTTCTCCGGCTGGATACACTTCCATCAGCAGCAGCACATTGGCATCGTTCAACACCTGTACGAAATCGTCGTACAGATCACGGGTTCGGCTGAAACGATGGGGTTGATAGACCATGACCAGCCGACGCTCGGGCCAACCGCCCCGAACCGCCTGGATCACGGCGGCCACTTCACGCGGGTGATGGCCATAGTCGTCGACCAGCATCACGCTGCCACCGTCCACAGGCAGCTCTCCATAAACCTGGAAGCGCCGACCGACACCACCAAACTGCGACAACCCCTGAACGATGGCGTCGTCGTCGATCCCCTCGTCCGTAGCGATGGCGATAGTGGCCAAGGCATTGAGCACGTTGTGGTTGCCTGGCATGTTTACCGAGACATCGAGCGCCTCGAAACCATCGCGCAGCACGGTGAAGTAGGTGCGCATCCCTTCTTGGCGGATGTTGATAGCCCGTACGTCGGCATCTTCACGGGTGCCGTACGTGGTGATGGGTCGACCCACCTGGGGAACGATCTCACGCACTACCGGATCATCCACGCAAAGCACTGCCAGCCCGTAGAACGGTAGGTTGTGCAGAAATTCGACGAAGGTCCGCTTCAGTTTGCCGAAGTCGCCACCATAGGTGCTCATGTGGTCGGCATCGATGTTGGTCACTACCGCGACCATCGGCTGCAGATGCAGGAAACTGGCGTCGCTCTCGTCGGCTTCGGCTATCAGGTAGCGGCTGGTGCCCAACTGGGCATTGGTGCCCGCTGCGGTCAGACGGCCACCGATAACGAAGGTTGGATCCAGCCCGCCGGCGGCGAACACCGAAGCCAGCAGGCTGGTGGTCGTGGTCTTGCCGTGGGTGCCGGCGACAGCGATGCCGTGACGATACCGCATCAATTCAGCGAGCATCTCGGCGCGGGGCACTACCGGGATCCGCTGTCCGAGGGCGAACGCCACTTCGGGATTGGCAGCATTTACCGCACTGGACACCACCAGCACATCAGCCCCGGCTACGTTGCCAGCCTGATGGCCGATAAAGATCTGCGCGCCGAAATTCTGCAGGCGCTCGGTGCTCGCGGAAGCTTTCAGATCAGAGCCGGAGACATCGTACCCAAGGTTAAGCAACACTTCGGCGATACCGCACATGCCGACGCCACCAACCCCGACGAAATGAATTCGGCGAATGCGGCGCATGCGGCGCACTTCGGCCTTGACCGCTGCGGGGGATTTAGCCATGCGCCACCTCCAGGCAGATATCGACGACGGTGCGGGTGGCATCCGGTCGAGCCAGGCGACGTGCCGTGGTTCCCATGGCTTTGAGTTTTTCCGGCTGCATCATTACCTCGGTCAGCTGCGCGGCCAACACGGCAGCATCGGTTTTTGCTTGGGGCAGAAGAACGGCTGCGCCCTCCTTCGCCAGGTACTCGGCATTGCGGGTCTGGTGATCGTCGATTGCATGCGGCAGCGGCACCAGAAAAGCTGGCAATCCGGCCGCCGCCAGTTCACATACCGTTAGGGCGCCAGCGCGGCAGATCACCAGATCGGCCCAGGCGTAGGCACGAGCCATGTCTTTGATGAAGGGCGCGACTTCGGCCTCGACGCCCGCCGCGACATAGCGGTCTTGCGTAATCTCAGCGTGCTGTTTGCCGGCCTGATGGAACACCTCAGGTCGCAGCTCAACCGCCATCTGGCCGAGCGCTTCCGGCAGTAGCTTGTTCAAGGGCTCAGCACCCAAGCTGCCCCCCAGCACCAACAGCCGAGGCCTACGGCCGAGCAGCGTCTGCCTGGGCGTTTCGAGAAATAGCTCGTGGCGCACCGGATTGCCGGTCGTACGCCGCTTGGCGCTCTCGCTGAACGTATTCGGGAAAGCCTCGCAGACCCGCTGCGCAAAGGGCACTAGGCTACGGTTGGCGGTTCCAGCGACAGCGTTCTGCTCATGGATGATCAGCGGCACCCCGGCGAGCTTCGCGGCCAGGCCACCGGGACCGGTCACATAACCGCCGAGCCCCAGCACGCAGACCGGCTTGATGTCGCGCATGATGCGCCGTGCCTGACCGAGCGAACGCAGCAGCTGGAACGGCGCCTTTAGCAGCGAAACCAAGCCTTTGCCGCGCAGACCACTCACTTGAATCAGATGCAACGGCAAACCTGCTGCGGGAACCACTTCGTTTTCGATCCCGCGGGGCGTCCCCAACCAGTGCACGCTGTAACCGCGACTCTGAAACTCATGGGCGCAGGCCAATGCAGGAAACACATGTCCACCGGTTCCGCCGGCCATGATCAGCACGTTAGCGCCCATGTGCGGCCTCCTTACCTTTCGGCATAGGCCCTTCGGCGAAGTCTTCCTCGCTGAACTCGGCGTCCTCGCTGCCTAGTACGGTGCGGCTTTCCCACTCGATGCGCAGCAGCAGCGCCACGCTGGCACAGGTCACAACCAGCGAGCTACCGCCGTAGCTGAGGAACGGCAGGGTCAAGCCCTTGGTCGGCAACAACCCGATGTTCACACCGACATTGATCAGAAACTGTCCAAGCCAGAGGAACGCCACGCCCCAGGCGATATAGGCGGCGAAGAATTGCCGTGCTCGCTCGGCCGCCAATCCGATGTACAAAGCGCGCACCCCGACGAAGGCAAACAGCAGGATCGTCAGCAGCGCGCCGAGCATACCCAGCTCCTCAGCCAGGACAGAAAACACGAAGTCGGTGTGGGCTTCGGGCAGGTAGAACTGCTTCTGGACGCTGTTGCCGAGACCGACACCCAGCCATTCGCCACGGCCAAATGCGATCAGGGCCTGGGTCAACTGATAGCCGGCGCCGTACTGGTCGGCCCATGGATCAGTAAAGGTAATCAACCGCTGCAGGCGGTACTCCTGCGTTTGCACCAGGATAAACACCGCACCGACGGCCAACAGGACCAACAGGCTGAACCGGATCAAACCGACTCCGCCGAGAAACAGCATCGCCACCGCTGCGCCCATCATTACTACGGTCGCACCAAAGTCTGGCTCGAGCAAAAGCAGCATTGCCATCGGCAGCAGCACCAGAAACGGCTTAAGGAAGCCCCACATACTCTCGCGCACTTCTTGTTGGCGGCGCACAAGGTAACCGGCGAGGTAAACCACGACGAACAGTTTGGCCAATTCAGAAGGCTGCACGTTGAAGGCGCCGAAGCCGATCCAGCGCATGGAGCCGTTGACCTCGCGGCCGACGCCCGGGATCAGCACCAGGACCAGCAGCGCGAACGCGCCCAACAGCAGAATCCAGTCCAACCGCTGCCATGCCGAGAGTGGCACCATCAATACGGCGCCGGCCGCACCCAGGCCAAGCAGCAGGTACACAAGATGACGAACCATGTGGTACATCGAATTGCCGGTGTTTACCGCCGCGACTTCGGAAGACGCCGAGGTAATCATGACCAGGCCCAAACCCAGTAACGCCAAGCAGCCGGCGAGCATCGGAAAATCAAGGTCAAGACCCCGCCGGCCGAATAGCGGCGTTGGTGCGTTGCGCATGAAGGCGAGCATCAGCTAAGCGCCCCCACCGCAGCGGCGAACTGGCGTCCGCGATCTTCGAAGTTTTCGAACATGTCCAAGCTGGCGCAGGCAGGCGAAAGCAGCACCGCATCGCCGTGTTGCGCCAGCTTGGAAGCCAACTGCACGGCTTGCTGAAGGGTCTGGACACGATGAATCGGCGCGGCCCCATCAAGTGCCGCGGCGAGCTGATCGGCATCGCGTCCCAGCAGAACGACTTCCCGGCAGTGACGCGCGACCGCGCTGTGCAACGCCGAAAAATCGGCGCCCTTACCGTCGCCACCGGCGATCAGGACCAACTCACCGTCGATGTCGCTGCCCAGGCCATCAATTGCCGCCAGCGCAGCGCCGACATTGGTCGCCTTGGAGTCGTCGTAATAGCTGACGCCCTTGCGCTCGCCGACCCACTGGCAGCGATGGGCGAGCCCGGCGAAATTACGCAGGGTGGCAAGCATCGGCTCGAACGGCAGCCCCACCGCGTGTCCCAGCGCCAGGGCTGCCAGGGCGTTGGATTGATTGTGGGCGCCGCGAATCTTCAGCTGATTAACTGGCATCAACGCGTCGAACTGAAAAGCGAGGTATTTCTCGCCGTTTTCCTCGAACAACCCGAAGCCCTTGAAGTCGGGCTTGCCTAGACCGAACGACCATGCTGGGACATCATCGGCAATCAGAGGGCGGCTGAGGCGATCGTCGCGGTTGATCACAACCTGTCGCGCGCCGCGGAAAATCCGGTGTTTGGCCTGGTGGTAGGCCGGCAATCCGTCATAGCGATCCATGTGATCTTCGCTGACGTTCAGGCAGGTCGCGACTTCGGCGTTCAAGCGATCGGTCGTTTCCAGCTGAAAGCTCGAAAGTTCGAGTACGTAAAGTTCGACGTCATCGTTGAGCAAATCCAGTGCGGGCGTGCCCAGATTGCCACCCACGGCCACCTTGCGACCGGCAACTGCTGCCATTTCACCGACAAGGCTGGTCACCGTACTTTTTGCGTTCGAACCAGTGATCGCCATTATCGGCGCCTTGGCTTCGCGGGCGAACAACTCGATATCACCGGCCAGCTTCACCCCTTTCGATGCGGCAACCTGAAGCGCCGGTGTGCTGATCGGCAACCCGGGACTGACCAATAGCTCGCTGGCCCGGCAGAGAAACTGCGGATCGAGCTCGCCGCAACGAACTTCAATGTTCGGATATTGCGCCTGCAGAGTGGCCAGCTCCGGCGGGTTCGCGCGCGTATCGGCAACGGCAAACGGTACCCCACGGCTCGCCAAGTAGCGAACCAGGGACATACCGCTCTTGCCGAGACCTACGACGATGCGGAACTGATCGGAAGCGATGAGCACTCTTTATTACCTCAATTTCAGCGTAGCGAGACCGACCAGCACGAGAATCACCGTAATGATCCAGAAGCGCACGATTACCCGGGGTTCGGGCCAGCCTTTGAGTTCGAAATGGTGATGGATCGGCGCCATGCGGAAGACCCGCTTGCCGGTCAGCTTGAAAGAAGCCACCTGGATAATCACCGACAGGGTCTCCATCACGAACACACCGCCCATGATGAACAGCACGACTTCCTGCCGTACGATCACCGCGATGGTTCCCAGCGCGGCACCGAGCGCCAGGGCACCGACGTCCCCCATGAATACTTGCGCCGGATAGGTGTTGAACCAGAGAAAGCCGAGCCCGGCACCGATCAGCGCCCCACAGAACACGATCAGCTCACCCGCGCCGGGGATGTAGGGAATCAGCAGGTAGTCGGCGAAGTTCACGTTGCCGGACAGATAGCAGAAGATGCCGAGCGCGCCGCCGACCATCACCGTCGGCATGATCGCCAGGCCGTCTAGCCCATCGGTGAGATTGACCGCGTTGCTGGAGCCGACGATGACGAAGTAGGTCAGCACCACGAAGCCGATCCCCAGCGGGATTTCGATATTTTTCAGCAGAGGCAGGATCAACGTGGTCTCGATCGGCGTCTGCGCAGTCGTATAAAGGAAGATCGCGGCGCCGAGGCCGAAGACCGATTGCCAGAAATACTTCCAGCGGCTCGGCAGGCCACGCGAGTTCTTCTCGATCACCTTACGGTAATCGTCAACCCAGCCGATTGCCCCGAACAGCAGCGTGACGGCAAGTACCACCCATACATAGCGGTTGGCCAGATCGGCCCAGAGCAAAGTGCTGATGGCGATGGCGCTGAGGATCAGGGCGCCGCCCATCGTCGGCGTTCCGGATTTGGACAGGTGCGTTTGCGGTCCGTCAGTCCGTACGGCCTGGCCGATCTGGCGCAGCTGCAGCGTGCGGATCAGCCAGGGCCCCATACACAGCGAGAGTACCAGCGCCGTGAGCACGCCGAGAATTCCACGCAGCGACAGGTACTGAAAGACCGCGAAGCCCGTGTGGAATCGTTGCAGATACTCGGCGAGTAGCAACAGCATCAGTGTTTCTCCATGCTGGACGCGGAAAGCGCTGCGACGACCTTATCCATCGCGGCGCTCCGGGATCCCTTAATCAAAATGGTGGTGGCGTTGCCCTGCTCCAGGCGCAGCGCTTCGATCAGGCTTTGCTGATCGGCGAAATGACGACCGCCGGCCCCGAAGGCATTGACGGCATGCGTCATCAGCGGCCCTACCGCAAACAAGGCACTGACCTTGCCTACGGCATAACTGCCCACTTCGCGGTGGCCCTGCTCAGCCCACTCACCCAGCTCGCCCATGTCGCCCAGTGCCAGCACGGTGCGCCCGGCGAAGCCGGCCAGCACATCGATGGCCGCGCATATAGAGGCAGGGTTGGCGTTGTAGGTGTCATCGATGAGGCGAACACCGTTGCTGAGCATCTGCGCGACGCCTCGGCCTTTGACTGGCTGCAGGTTCTCGAGTCCTTCAACGATGTGTTCGCGCGCGACACCCAATGCGTGCGCAGCGGCTGCAGCGGCAAGCGCATTGGCCACGCTGTGGCGGCCGAGCAGATTCAGCTGGATGCGTACGGACCCGGATGGACCGGTCAGGACGAAGTTCGGGCAACCGCGCAGATCATAGGCAATCGAAGCGGGATGGAAATCAGCCAGCGGGCTTTGCACCGCGAAGCTCACCACGCGCTTGCCCGCCGCCCGACGCTCCCAGATCGGATAGGCGCGATCGTCGCGATTAAGCACGGCGACACCATTTTCGCCGAGTCCGTCGAGTATCTCACCCTTGGCCTCGATGATTTTCTCCGGCCCGCCGAACTCGCCAACATGGGCAGTGCCGGCGTTGGTAATCAAGCTGACATCCGGCTGCGTCAGGCTGACGGTATAGGCGATCTCTCCGACACGCGAAGCACCCAGTTCGATAACCGCCGCCTCATGCTGAGGAGCCAGCTCCAGTAATGTAAGCGGAGCGCCAAGATCGTTATTGAGATTGCCACGAGTGGCCAATACCGCATCGCCGCCATGGGCAGCACGCAGAATGCTGGCGAGCAATTCCTTGACGCTGGTTTTACCGCTGGACCCGGTGATCGCGGCGACCGGGCCGGTAAACGCCGCACGGTTCAACGCGCCTAGCTGCCCCAGCGCTATTCGGCTATCGCCAACCACCAACTGGGGCAGCGAAACATTCTCCATATGCCGCTCGACCAAGGCAGCAACGGCCCCCTTGGCCGCGACCTCAGCGAGGTAGGCATGGCCGTCGAAACGAGGCCCGGTCAGGGCCACGAACAGCTGCCCCGGCTCGATGGCGCGGCTGTCGGTGCTGACCGAGCTGAAGGCCGTATCGGCATTGATCAGCTCGGCCGACAGCGGCTCGATCAGATCACTCAGGCGCATGGCTTCAAGCATCGGAATCCCTCCAGGCAGCCAGGGCAATCGAGGCCTGATCGAGATCGGAGAACGGCAGGCGCTCACCCTTGATCTCCTGATAATCCTCATGCCCCTTGCCGGCGAGCAGCACGACATCGTCAATTCCAGTGCCAGCAATGCATTGGGCGATCGCCTCGGCGCGGCCGGAAATAAAGATGGCGCGTTCGGGATCGCTGAAGCCTGCACGGATCTCGTCGAGAATCTGCAATGGGTCCTCGTTGCGCGGATTGTCATCGGTCACCACGATGCGATCAGCCAATCGTTCGGCCACGTCGGCCATCAGCGCTCGTTTGCCGCGATCACGATCGCCGCCACAGCCGAATAGGCACAGCAAGTTGCCCCGAGTATGCGGGCGCAGTGCATCGAGTACTTTTTCCAAAGCATCGGGCGTATGGGCGTAATCAACCACCACCAATGGGCGGTCGCCGCCGCCAAGGCACTGCATACGACCTGCAGGCCCCTGGATGTCCGGCAGCACGGCGAGAATTTCATCTAGCGGGTAATTCATCCCCAGCAGGGCACCCACCGCTGCGAGCAGGTTGCTGACGTTGAAACGACCCAGCAACGGGCTACGCAGAGAACGTTCGCCCTGAGGGGTAACCAGCCGCGCATGAATGCCGTTATCGTCCAGCTGCGCTTCCGGGCAATAGAGGTAGGCGGAGGCGTCGTCCAGGCTATACGTGATCAGCCGCGACTCCGCGCGCTCTGCCGCCAGGGCACGCCCGACGGAATCATCCAGGTTGATTACTCGACAGCTGAGCCCAGGCATCTTGAACAACTGAGCCTTGACCGCTGCGTAGGCTTCCATGGAGCCGTGATAATCCAGGTGATCGCGAGATAGATTGGTAAACACGGCCACATCGAACGCCAAGGCGGCAACCCGACCCTGCGCCAATCCATGGGACGAGACCTCCATCGCCACGGCTCGCGCGCCCTGCTTGCGCAGATTAGCCAGGTTTGCCTGTACGCCGATGGCGTCGGGGGTGGTGTGCTGGCCGAGTATCAACTCACCATGAAAACCAGTGCCGAGGGTGCCAATGATGCCGCAGCGCTCGCCCAGACGATCCAGAGCCTGAGCGATCAAGTAGGTCACGCTTGTCTTGCCGTTGGTCCCGGTGACACCAGCCAAATGCAAGCTGCGGCTTGGCTCCCCGTAGAATCGCCCAGCAATGGCAGACAGTTGCTCCGCCAAGCAACGGACCGGCACCAGCACGGCACTGGCAGTGCTCATTTCAGCGGCGCCTTCGGCTTCGTATGCGATCGCCGCCGCGCCACGTGAAATGGCGTCCGCAATGTGCACACGACCGTCCTGCTGGTGTCCGGGCACGGCCAGGAAAAGATCGCCCGGACGCACCTTGCGGCTGTCCAGAGTCAGCTCGCGTATGAGGATGTTACCCGCGGCCTGGGGAAGTAGCTGATTCAGGGGCATCGGCATCAGATCCGTCCTCCCTTCGTCTTGGCCGTCTCGGCCGTCTTGATTTCTTCTGGAGGAGGCAGGTTGTCAGGTGCAATGTTCATCAAGCGCAGCGCGCCGGACATCACACGGCTGAACACCGGAGCAGACACCAGGCCGCCGTAGTAGCCGCTCTTGCTCGGCTCATCGATCACCACCGCGATGGCTATACGAGGATCCTTCATGGGCCCGAAACCGGCGAACATCGAACGATAGGCATTTTCCTGATAGCCCCGACTGCTCGCCGAGGCCTTGCGCGCGGTACCGCTCTTGCCAGCCACGTGATAGCCCGGCACCTGGGCGCGAAAGACGCCACGCGGAGCCTCGATGACTTCCTGCAGCATGCCCTGGATGGTTTTGGCGACCTCAGGCGAAACCACTTCGGCGCCTTCCGGTTGCCGGTCCACGCGAGTGAGCGACATTGGCACCAAGCGGCCATCGTTGGCCAAGGTGCTGTATGCATGAGCCAGCTGCACGGCGGTTACCGAGAGGCCGTAACCATAGGAAAGCGTGGCGGTCTCGGCCTGACGCCATTCCCGATAACTGGGCAGGTTGCCGACTCGTTCGCCTGGGAAACCCAAACCCGTGTCCTGGCCAAAGCCAACTTTGCGCATGACTTCATGGATCGCCGTACCGCCAATATCGAACGCGATCTTGCTCATGCCAACGTTCGACGAATTGATCAGGATGCCAGTCAGATTCAGCTCCCGACCTTCGGTCCTGGAAACGTCGCGAATGGTATAGCGTCCGATGCGCAGCGATCCTGGCCATACTTCGACGATGTCGCTGGGCTTCCAGCGGCCCGATTCGAGCGCCGCGCTCATGGAGATTGGCTTCATGGTCGAGCCCGGCTCGAACAAGTCCGTCATCGCTCGGTTACGCATGGCGTCCGGCTGCAAATTGCGGCGATTGTTGGGGTTGTAGGTCGGCTGGTTGACCATGGCCAGCACCTCACCCGTTTTCACGTCGAGCATGACCAGGCTGCCAGCTTTGGCACCAAACTCCAGCAGCGCATTACGCAACTCACGGTGCGCCAAATACTGCAGACGCAGGTCGATAGATAGTGCCAAGGCCTTCCCGGCCTTCGCGTTCTTAACGACCTGCACGTCCTTGATCAGCCGTCCACGGCGGTCCTTGAGCACTTGGCGCTTGCCAGGCACGCCAGCGAGCCACTCGTCATACGCCAGTTCCAGCCCTTCGCGACCACGATCATCTATGTCGGTGAATCCGACCACCTGAGCAGCGACCTCGCCCGCAGGATAGAAACGGCGAAACTCTTCTTGTGAATAGACGCCCGGGATTTTCAGATCCAGCACACGCTGGCCTTGCTCGGGCGTCAACCCACGCACCAGATAGATAAACTCACGCTCGGCCTGGTCCTTGAGGCGCTGCGCAAGGGCTGTCGGCTCCTGACCAAGGGCCTCCGCCAAGTCAGGCCAGCGCGCCTGGGCGGCCTGGAGCTCGCGGGGATTAGCCCAAAGCGTGGTCACGGGCGTACTCACCGCCAAGGGTTCACCATGACGATCAGTAATCAGACCACGATGTGCCGGAATGGGGATATGCCGCACACTGCGTGCATCACCCTGTGTTTTCAAAAAGCCATGGTCGACTACCTGCAGATCGACGATTCGCCAGGCGATTACGCAAACCATCAGCGCCAACAAGGTCAGAACGATACGGAAACGCCAAGGATAAAGAGCCCCTTCAAGCTTTATCATGGCGCCACCAACCTGACATCGGCCGCTTGCGGGATGTGCATCTTCAACTGATCGGATGCCAGCGTCTCGATACGGTTGTGAGCCGTCCAGGTGCTCTGCTCCAGAATCAGGCGGCCCCATTCGGCCTGCGCCTTATCGCGCACGCTGAGCTCGCCATACAACTCATTGAGTAGTTGGCGATTCCAGTGCGCGCTATAGGCAACAGCGATCGCCGACAGGAGCACGGCAACGAATAGCACCAGCATCAGCAGGCTGCCACTGGGCATGGCACGGCGAGGCTGATTCACCGCAGTTTCTCCGCAACGCGCATCACAGCACTGCGTGAGCGAGGGTTGGCCTTGACCTCTTCGGGGGACGCGTATTGCGGCTTGCCCAGTAATTTCAGGCGCGGCACAAACCTCTCGGGAATAATGGGTAGATCGCGCGGCAGGCTGTCGGCCTCGCCCTTGGCATGACGGCGCATGAACTGCTTGACGATACGGTCTTCAAGCGAGTGGAAGCTGATCACGACCAGCCGGCCACCGACCTCGAGCGCCTCGAGCGCGGCGTCAAGCCCGGCCTCCAAGTCGCCGAGCTCGTTATTGATGAAAATGCGCAGTCCCTGAAAAGCTCGGGTCGCAGGGTTCTTGCCTTTTTCCCAAGCGGGATTAGCGACCGTCAGCACCTGAGCGAGATCGCCCGTACGTTCGAAACGCCGCTCGGCTCGACGCAGCACAACGGCGCGAGCCATCCGCTTGGCAAAACGCTCTTCGCCATAATCCCTGAGGACCCGGGCGATATCTTCTTCGCCGGCGGTGGCAATCCACTCGGCTGCGCTTACTCCGCGACTGGGGTCCATGCGCATGTCGAGCGGACCATCATTGAGGAAACTGAACCCGCGCTCGGGATCGTCCAGCTGCGGCGAAGACACGCCTAGATCCAGCAGGACGCCGCTCAAAGTGCCGGTCCAACCGCGTTGCGCAACTTCAGCGCCGAGCTCGGCGAAACTTCCCTGCACAACGACAAAGCGGCCATCCTCGGCCGCCAGTGCTTGCCCCGTAGCGATTGCTAGCGGGTCCTTATCGAAGCCTAGCAAGCAGCCATCAGGCCCAAGCTGCCGCAGCAGCAGACGGCTATGCCCTCCGCGCCCGAAGGTACCGTCCAGATAGCGACCATTCGCTCGCACAGCGAGCGCCGCAACGGCTTCGTCGAGCAACACGGTGATGTGGCTATAGCTGCTGGTCTGGTTCACAGGATTAGGTCGCGCAATTCTTCCGGCAAACCGCCGGGTTGTTTAATGGCCGCCAGGTCCGCATTTGCTTGTGCGTTCCAGTCGTCCTCGTTCCACAAGCTGAATTTGTTTAACTGACCGACCAACATGGCCCGCTTGTCCAGACCCGCGTACTCCCGCAAGCGTGGCGGCACCAGCACCCGGCCATTGCCATCCATTTCCAAATCCACCGCGTTACCAATCAGAAGGCGCTGCAGCCGCCGACTTTCTTCTCGCAATGATGGCAACTCGCGGAGCTTGGATTCGATCTGCTCCCATTCCGGAAGAGGGTAAATACAGAGGCAGCGATCAACAGCGTCGATGGTGATGATCAGCTGACCTTCGCAGCGCGAAACGAGCTCGTCACGATACCGGCTGGGCATGGCTAGCCGCCCTTTGGTATCGAGACTGATGGCGTTTGCTCCGCGAAACACGGCTGCGCTTCCCCTGATTAGCTATTCGTACCCATAAATACCCACTTCATTCCACTTCCTACCACTCCCGCGCACTATAGAAACGCAGCAGCCCCACCGTCAAGGTGAGCCTGACGGGAAAAACCCTTACGGGACGGTAATTTAGCGAGCAAATAAGGGATAAGCGGTAAAGCGGAGTACAAGCACCGAGGAGATATTCAGATAACCCAAAAACCTGCGCCGCAAAGTTAAAGTACTTTGTTAAGAGCAAGATTATTTTGGACTAAAAAGCGGGACGTTACGGAGAGGGGGGGTCGGAGAGTCGATCTGTAAGCCGGGTTCTGTCGAGGACAGTCATTCCTCTACGACAGCCATCACTGACTGCCTCTAGCAACCTACCCGGATCCAGCGCGGGCCACGCCAATGGATCCCTATTTGGTCTTGCTCCAAGTGGGGTTTACCTAGCCACGGACTGTTGCCAGCCGTGCGGTGCGCTCTTACCGCACCTTTTCACCCTTACCGGCGCCGAAGCGCTTAGGCGGTTATTTTCTGTGGCACTTTCCGTAGGCTCGCGCCTCCCAGGCGTTACCTGGCACTTCGCCCTATGGAGCCCGGACTTTCCTCCCTCCCTTCTTGTTGAACAAAAAGAGACAGCGACTGTCCGATCGACTCTCCGGCCGCCAGAGTACTTTGCCGCGCCTGCCCCTGCAAGCCGGCCGTCACGCCAAAGGCGTCAACCGCCTATGCTCGATGGCACGCCGCTTCGTTTCAGTTCGCCTTCTTGGCTTGCAGAGCCAACTGGTAGAGCAGGTTCTTCCTGACCCCCGTTATCTCCGCAGCAACCGCCGCCGCACGCTTAACGGGGAGCTCAGCCAGCAGCAAGTCCAACACCCTGCGCGCATTCGCATCGACAGCATCATCGCCCTGCGGCGCCTGCCAGCCTCCGACCACAAGCACGCATTCACCGCGCTGCTGATTGCTGTCAGACTCTACCCAATTGCGAAGCTCGCCCAGCGGCAACCCCTTCAACGTCTCGAATGTCTTGGTCAGCTCCCGTCCTAATACGGCGGGACGGCCCGGTCCAAATACCGTCACCAGATCGCCCAGCGCGTCGAGGATACGATGCGGTGCCTCATAGAAGATTAATGTGCGTGACTCTTCCCGCAGGTGATTCAGGCGTGCGTGGCGAGCGACCTGCTTGGCAGGCAGAAACCCCTCGAAGATGAAACGATCCGAAGGCAGACCAGCGGCACAAAGCGCAGCAATAAGCGCACAGGCGCCAGGCAGTGGCACGACTCGTATACCTGCCGCACGCGCCTGCCTGACCAAGTGGTAGCCCGGGTCAGATATCAATGGCGTGCCCGCGTCGGAGATAAGCGCCACGTCATCACCCGCCAGAAGCCGCCTGATGAAACGCCCCCCTTCATCCCGCTCGTTGTGCTCATGACATGCAGCCAGCGGGGTAGCGATACCGAAGTGCTGCAGCAGCCGGGCCGAGTGGCGGGTATCCTCTGCAGCGATCAGCGTCACCTCGGCCAACACGCGCAGCGCCCGCGCACTAATATCCTCGAGATTGCCAATAGGCGTAGCGACGACATAGAGCGTGCCTGCAGCGGAATTCACATCACCTGACGCAGTCACAGGGCATACCTCAATTTCTGAAAACGCGCATTGTAGCCCGTTTAGCGGCCGTGACATCGCAGCCCCAACAGTGCTTGGGTACAATCCACCGACACTCGCCAGCGCCTCTAGGATCAATCACATGATGGTTCGCTTTCGCCCGCTTCTCTTCTTATGCATTGCCGCCGTGCTTTCGGCCTGTGCCAGCTCGCCGTCTTCAACACTGGGCGAACTACCTCGGACCCCGCAGGCATCAACGCAACAAATGCTGGAGGAGGCCGACACCAGCGACCCTGCCAAGGCTGCCTTGCTGCGATTGTCGGCTGCCGACCAGAGCATGCGTCAGGGCAACCAAGCGCATGCTCGGCAGATACTCGAACAGGTCGCTATCGAGCAGTTGATGCCGGCTCAGCAGATGTTTGCCAAAACTCTGGAAGCAGAACTGGCGCTGGCGAACAATGAACCGCAGAGCGCCCTCCAAGCGCTGCAGCATCCCGCCTTCGAGCGCCTCGCAGAATTGCCTGTAGATCAGCAAGTGCGCACTCAGTTAGCGCGCGCACAGGCGTTCGAAGCAAACGATCAACCGCTCGATGCAGCACGCGAGCGCACCTTTATTGCACCACTGCTGAGCGGTGAGTCAGCCGAGCAGAATCACGAGGCGATCTGGTCGCTTGTATCGAGCCTGCCAGTCGACCAATTGCAGCCAACCGCTGACGCTGACCTTTCCGGCTGGTTATCGCTGGCAGCAACGGTGAAACAGGCCGGCACCATCGGTCAGCAGCAACGTGCGATCGATGCCTGGACGCAGCAGAACCCCAATCACCCAGCCGCACGGCGCCTGCCAGCGTCGCTGATAAAGCTTCGTGAACTTGCAGACAAACCCCTATCGCACGTGGCGCTACTGTTGCCCATGGACGGCCCCCTGGCCAGCGTAGCGCGCGCGTTGCGTGACGGATTTCTTGCCGCCCACCTTGCGGCACGGCAAGACCTGAAAATCGAGCTATTCGACAGCACGCGTCTTTCCTCGCTCGATGACTTCTATCGGCAGGCGGCCACGTCCGGAGTCGAGCTGGTCATCGGCCCACTGGAAAAGGACATGGTCCGTCAGCTGGCCAACCGCGAACAGCTACCGATCACCACCCTTGCCCTCAACTACAGCGATGCGGACCAGAAGACGCCACCGCAGCTGTTCCAGTTCGGCCTGGCCGCGGAAGACGAAGCGCGCGAAGTAGCCCGTCGCGCCTGGGCCGATGGGCACCGCCGGGCAGTAGCCCTGACGCCCCGTGGCGACTGGGGCAATCGAGTGTTCCAAGCCTTCCGCCAAGAATGGCAGGATCTGGGCGGAACGGTGGTCGCCGCAGAGTCCCTGGCCGAACCGATAGAACTGGCCAATCAGATAGCCGACCTGCTACAGATCCGCAGCAGAGAGGGCGGCGAGTCGCAGCCATCCCGTCGTCAGGACATCGATTTCCTGTTCCTTGCGGCGACGCCGCAGCAAGCGCAGCAGGTCAGGCCCACCTTGATTTTTCAATACGCTGGAGACCTACCGGTGTACGCCACTTCACATCTGCACGCGGCCACCGATAACCGCACCCAATATCTCGATCTCGAAGGCATTCGCTTCACCGAAACGCCCTGGCTGCTCAACCCCCAACTTCCCCTTCGCCAGGAAATCGAGCGCAAGTGGCCGCAAGCACGCGGTAGCTTGGGCAGGCTGTACGCCATGGGGGCCGACGCCTACCTGCTGGCGCCGCGCCTGAATCAGCTCCTGGTATTGCCTGAGACCCAACTCGACGGGCTGTCCGGCACGCTCAGCATTACGCCCGAGCAGCGAATCGAGCGGAGCCTGCCGTGGGCCGAATTTCACGACGGGCAAGTCCAGCCGCTCGCGGACACTCCCTATTGACGACCAGCAAACAGGTCAGCGGACAGCTCGCCGAGGACTTCGCGCAGCGCCATTTGCAAACGCACGGGCTGCGCCTGCTGCACCGGAACTGGACATGCCGTAACGGCGAGCTTGATCTGGTCATGCTCGATGGCGATACAGTAGTATTCGTCGAGGTTCGCTACCGGCGCCACGTGGCATGGGGTGGTGCGCTCGAGAGCGTTGACCTGCGCAAACAGCAGAAGCTGATCAAGGCAGCGCAGCTTTTTCTGCTAAGGGAGAGCCGCTGGGCGAAACACCCCTGCCGTTTTGACGTAGTCGCCATAGCGGGGACGATTGGCACCGCAGAACAGCCCAACTGGATCCGAAATGCGTTCGATAGCTGAAGACCAGAATCCCGTCTGCGGCGCTCGGCGAACCTCCTCTGCCCTCAAGATTTTCTAAGGCACGGCTCAGCAGCCCAGCCCGTCACCTGAAGGTTAAACACCGATGGATATGCAATCCCGTATACGTCAGCTTTTCCAGGCCAGCATAGAGACCAAGCAGAACGCTATGGAGGTGCTGGCGCCCAGCATCGAACAGGCCGGGCAAGTCATGGTCAACACGCTGCTCAGCGAAGGCAAGATCTTGACCTGTGGCAACGGCGGATCGGCCGGCGATGCACAGCATTTTTCTTCGGAGCTGCTCAACCGTTTCGAGCGGGAGCGCCCTAGCCTCCCTGCTATCGCTCTGACGACAGACAGTTCAACGCTGACTTCAATCGCTAATGACTACAGCTACAACGAGGTTTTTTCCAAGCAGATCCGAGCGCTTGGCCAGCCCGGTGATGTGCTGCTGGCGATCTCCACCAGCGGCAACTCAGCCAACGTCATCCAGGCGATACAGGCGGCGCATGACCGGGAGATGGTCGTGGTGGCGCTCACTGGTCGCGACGGCGGCGGAATGGCTTCCCTGTTGCTACCGGAAGATGTCGAGATTCGTGTGCCTGCGAAAGTGACCGCACGCATCCAGGAAGTTCATCTGCTCACCATCCACTGCCTGTGTGATCTGATCGATAACCAACTGTTCGGGAGCGAAGAATGAATTCGGTTCGACTGCACACGCTTACGCTTGCATTGTGCCTGGCCGTTACCGGCTGCAGCTCGGTTCTCACCGCCACGCGTGATGATCCCATCAATGACAACCGAGGAACCCGCACGATAGGCAGCACGATTGATGACTCCCTGATCGAAACGAAAGCCTCCGTAAATATCGCCAAGGCTCATCCGGATCTGGACCAGGCGTCACACATCATCGTTGCCAGTTACAACGGCGTGGTGCTGCTGGCCGGCCAAGTGCCACGTGAAGACCTCAAGCAAATGGCCGAGCAGGCTGCGAGCTCAGTACAGCGCGTCAAACGCGTACACAACGAGCTTCAAGTACTGAAACCCTCCTCCGCCCTGGCTCGCAGCAATGACTCCTGGCTGACCACTAAAATCAAAACACAGATGCTGGCCGACGCAAGCGTTCCCGGCTCACGCATAAAAGTCATCACAGAGAACGGCATCGTCTATCTGCTAGGTCTCGTTACTCGCCAGGAAGGCGATCGTGCAACGAGCGTCGTGCAAGGCGTTTCCGGCGTGCAACGCATCGTCAAGTTGTTCGAATATATCGACTAAGACAGCACCCGGCTTTGAGCCTCGATCCAACCGGAGCGGAACCAAAGCGCCGCCGCCGGGATGAATTGAGGCCTGCCGCTGCTTATTTCACGACTTTCAGGCTAGGGCGCCCTGCCGAAGCTGGACGCGGCGAAGCGCTCGGTTCTGCGGACGAGTCGTCAACGGGCGTACTGTCGTCAGGTGGGGTAGGCTCAATCTCGAACACCATGCCCTGCCCGTTTTCCCGCGCATAGATTGCCATGATCGCAGCAGATGGAACATGCAAGCCATGCGGGACACCACCGAAGCGGCCTTCGAAACTGATCGCCTGGTTATCCATCTGAAGATGACGAACCGCGCCTGGCGCCACGTTCAGCACGATCTGACCATCACTGGCGAATCCGTCAGGCACACGAACGCCCGGATGCTCGACATTAACCAGCAAATGCGGCGTGCAGTCATTGTCGACGATCCACTCATACAACGCCCGAACCAGATAAGGACGGCTTGAAGTCATATACAGCCCCTCTTAGCGCATGCCGCGCTCAACGGCAGATAGACTGACCTGGAAGGCCTCGCGAGCAAAGTTGGTCTCCATGTAATCGAGCAGCGGTTTCGCCGCGCGCGGCAACTCTATTCCGAGTTTGGGCAAACGCCACAGGATAGGCAACAGGCAACAATCCACCAGACTGATCTCATCACTCATGAAGAATGCCTTCTCGGCGAAGACTGGCGATACGCCTGTAAGGCTCTCGCGCAGCTCCTTGCGCGCCTGGGCCCGCGCCGTATCGGCAGTACGTCGATCAGCGATCCGATCCACCAGCGCACACCAGTCCCGCTGAACTCTATGCACTAACAGCCGGGTGTTGGCCCTGGCCACCGGATACACCGGAAGCAATGGCGGATGGGGATATCGCTCTTCCAGGTACTCGGTAATCACGCTCGGCTCATACAGCGCAAGATCACGGTCCACCAGTGTCGGCACGCTGGCGTATGGGTTTACCTCGGTCAACCTGACCGGACAATGCGCCGGATTGACGTCGATTATCTCGACGCTGACCCCTTTTTCGGCAAGCACATAGCGCACCCGATGCGAATAATGGTCGGCGGGATCGGAATAGCAGGCCAACCGATTGGTAGCGGCCATGGGTCCCTCCTCATTAGAATTTTAGTGGCAGAAAAAAACACGCGCCCATAAGGGCGCGCGCAGAGTACCGCAAAACCGGGAAGGATCAGTGGACGTCTTTCCAGTATTCCCGCTTCAGCAAATAAGCGAATACGAAGAAGAACGCCAGGAACAGCAGTACGTAGGTACCTATCCGATGACTCTCTAATTTAACCGGATTTGCCGAGTACGCCAGGAAGGTCACCAGGTTCTTGATCTTCTCGTCGTACTCCGCCTCGGTCAGCTTGCCAGTGCCTTCCACAACCGTCATGACATGGCAATCCTCGTGCGTAATCGGAGTGCCGGTCAGCGGATCGAACTGCTTTTTACCATCCTCAACGACCTGAACTTGCTTGCACGCTACCGACTCACCCTCAGGGAGCTTGCTCGGCAGCACCTGACGGCCCTGAAGCGGCGCCAGCACGTGAGGCATGCCTACGTTCGGGAAGACGGTGTTGTTAACCCCATATGGACGCGTAGGGTCCTCGTAGAAGCTGCGCAGATAGGTATAGAGCCAATCATTACCCCGCACCCGCGCCACCAAGGTCAGGTCAGGCGGCGCCGCACCGAACCAGGTTTTGGCATCATCCGGCTTCATCCCGATCTTCATGTGGTCGCCGATCTTGGCACCACTGAAGGCGACGTTGTCGAGCATGATGTCTTCGGGAATACCCAGATCCGTCGCGACACGCTCGTAACGCTGATATTGCGCGCTGTGGCAGCCCATGCAGTAGTTGGCGAACGTTTTCAAGCCGTCCTGTAACGCCACCTTGTCGGTCAGATCAACGTCGACTTCATCAAGGTGAACGCCGCCTCCAGCGGCGAAACCAAATGCCGGCACCAGTGCAAGAATCAATGCAGCAAATTGCTTTTTCATCAGCCAGCCACCCTTTGCGGAACTACTTTGGTGTTCTCGAGCTTGGTGTAGAACGGCATCAGGATGAAGTAACCGAAGTAAATGGCAGTACAGATCCGAGATACCAATGTGCGCTCAGGCGTAGGGGAAAGCACGCCAAGCACGCCGAGAATGACGAAGGAAATGCAGAACAGCACCAGCGCGAGCTTGCTCATCCAGCCCTTGTAGCGCATGGATTTGACAGGACTGCGATCCAGCCAAGGAAGCACGAACAACACAGCAATGGCGGCCCCCATCGCAATAACGCCAAGTAGCTTGTCCGGGATCGCGCGAAGAATCGCGTAGTACGGCGTGAAGTACCAGACGGGAGCGATATGCTCAGGGGTCTTGAAGGCGTTCGCCACCTCGAAGTTAGGCTTCTCGAGGAAATAACCACCCATTTCCGGGAAGAAGAACACGATGGCGCAGAATACGAACAGGAACACCACCACACCGACGATATCTTTTACCGTGTAGTACGGATGGAACGGAATACCGTCAAGCGGCACGCCCGCCTCGTTCTTGCTCTTCTTGATATCCACGCCCATTGGGTTGTTCGACCCAACTTCGTGCAATGCCAGGATATGCAGCACGACAAGCCCGAGAATCACGATCGGCAATGCGATGACATGCAACGCGAAGAAGCGGTTCAGGGTTATTCCCGAAATCAGGTAGTCACCACGAATCCACTGGGTCAGATCACCGCCGATGACCGGGATGGCACCGAACAGTGAAATGATCACCTGCGCTCCCCAGTAGGACATCTGCCCCCACGGCAGCAGATAACCCATGAAGGCTTCAGCCATCAATGCCAGATAGATCATCATGCCGAAGATCCACACCAGCTCCCGCGGCTTCTGGTAGGAACCGTAGAGGATGCCGCGGAACATATGCAGATAGACCACGACGAAGAACGCTGACGCACCGGTGGAGTGCAAGTAGCGAATGATCCAACCGTACTCCACGTCACGCATGATGTATTCGACAGACGCGAATGCACCTTCGGCGGACGGCTCAAAACTCATTGTCAGCCAGATACCGGTCAGGATCTGGTTGACCAGCACCAACAAGGCCAACGAGCCAAAGAAGTACAGAACGTTGAAGTTCTTCGGTGCGTAATATTTGCTGAGATGGTCTTCCCACATCTTGGTCGCGGGGAAGCGGGCATCGACCCATTCCATGAACTTGCTCATCATGCGCTCTCCTGATCAACGCCAATGACGACCAAAGCGTCCGTCTCGTACGTATGAGGGGGAACCGGCAGGTTCAGCGGAGCGGGCTGACCCTTGAACACGCGGCCAGCCAAATCGTACTTCGAACCATGGCACGGACAGAAATAACCACCGAGCCACTCAGGCCCCAGATCAGGCGGTGCCACTTCCGGCCGGAAGGACGGGGAGCAACCAAGATGCGTGCACAACCCAACCAGGATGAGAACCTCCGGCTTGATCGAGCGCACCACGGGATCCACGTATGTCGGCTGCTCGGACGCCTCGGACTTCGGATCAGCGACGGTATCGGTGAGCTTGCCCAGGTTGGCCAGCACCTCCTCGGTACGACGCACAATGAACACCGGCTGACCGCGCCACTCGGCAACCATTTGCTGGCCTGGCTCGATCTTGCTGATATTTACCTTAACCGGTGCACCGGCTGCCTTGGCCTTGGCACTCGGGAACCACGATCCCACGAACGGGACCGCGGCACCCACCGCTCCTGCAGCACCTACTACCGAAGTAGCGGCTACGAGGAAGCGACGCCGGCCAGCATTCACGCCGTCATTGCTCATTCAGTCGTCTCCCATCAGTTTCTTATGGCCTACCGAAAGCAGGCGTCTACTACGTAAAACAGCCGCGAAAAAATTCGCCAAATGGTAAAGAAAAGCCCCTCGCATGACAAGGTAATAACCGGATACAACCTGGCGCGAAGCCCCGAAAATCGGGGCTCTCTCTACGCGACACGCTGTCGCACGGATAAAGTCTCGCCCATAAAAAAACGCCCAGCTTCGAAAAAAGCTGGGCGTTTTTTTGGTGAAGCGGGATTAGCGCTTCGAGTACTGCGGACGCTTACGCGCTTTACGCAGACCGACTTTCTTACGTTCGACTTCGCGAGCATCGCGGGTAACGAAGCCGGCTTTGCGCAGAGCAGGACGCAGAGTCTCGTCATATTCCATCAGAGCGCGAGTGATACCGTGACGGATCGCACCGGCCTGACCACTCACACCACCACCAAGAACGGTGACGTAGATATCGAACTTCTCGACGGTCTCAGTCAGTTCCAGAGGCTGACGAACCACCATGCGAGCGGTTTCACGCCCGAAGAAGTTGTCCAGCTCGCGGTTGTTGATGGAGATCTTGCCAGTACCCGGGCGCAGGAATACGCGCGCGGTTGCAGTCTTGCGACGGCCAGTGCCGTAGTTTTGAGTCGCCGACATAATGAACTATTCCGTTAAATCTTCAGTTCTTGGGGCTGCTGAGCGGTATGCGGGTGGTTGGCACCCTTATACACCTTCAGCTTACGATACATGTCGCGACCCAGCGGGTTCTTAGGCAGCATGCCTTTGACCGCGGTCTCGATCACACGCTCTGGCGCCTTGGCGATCAGCTTCTCGAAGTTGATCGACTTGATGCCACCCGGGAAACCGGAGTGAGAGTAGTACATCTTGTCGGTGGTCTTCGCACCGGTAACACGCACTTGCTCGGCGTTGATAACGACGATGTAATCACCGGTATCGACGTGAGGGGTGTATTCCGCCTTGTGCTTGCCACGCAGGCGGCTAGCGATTTCGGTTGCCAGACGACCCAGGGTCTGGCCGGCAGCGTCGACGACGAACCAGTCGCGCTTGACGGTTTCCGGTTTAGCAGTAAAAGTCTTCATTCGTTATAGCCTCAGGGGCCGCCCTGAAAATAAGACGGCGAATCTTACTGAATGGTGCTCGCCCTGGCAAGGCCAGGACAGCCGGAAACAGACGCTATCGGGGGCTCGGGTCAGCGCGTCCGCTACGGCAGTGTTCGGCAGGCTAGGCATCCCCTACCTTGGTTTTGCGTCAGCGGGCTAGGCATCCCCGGCGACAGGCTGCGGAATTATCCGGATTACGAGAAAAATAGCAAGCGCGTTGAACCATGAATCGCCAAGGATTTCCGCCTCTACTGTCGCCGGGGCATAATCGAATGCCGCGCTCGGGCTCCCTTGAGGGATTGATCGAAACAACGAACTTATCGACCAAGCCCACAATCCGAACCACCACCCAACATACGAAAAGGATACTGCATGGAACGGCGCCAACTCGGACGTACCGAATTGAAAGTGAGCTCGCTGTGCCTGGGCAGCATGACCTGGGGCGAGCAAAACGATCAGGACCAAGCATTCGCACAACTTGATCGTGCCAAGGCCGCAGGCATTAACTTCATCGATACCGCCGAAATGTATCCGGTGCCGCCGCGCGCGGAGACCTACTCCACTACAGAGCGCTACATCGGCAACTACTTCAAGAACCGCGGAAACCGTGCAGACTGGATCCTGGCCAGCAAGATTGCCGGGCCTGGTAACGGCATCAGCCACATCCGTGACGGCCAGTTGAAAATGAATCGCCGGCATATCGTCGCCGCACTGGACGCCAGCTTGCAGCGCCTGCAGACAGACTGGATCGACCTGTATCAATTGCATTGGCCGGAACGCAGCACCAATTTCTTCGGCCAGCTCGGCTACCGTCACCAAGAGCAGGATTTTACGCCCATAGAGGAAACCCTCGACGCGCTCGACGAGCAGGTTAAGGCTGGAAAAATCCGCCACATCGGGCTTTCGAACGAAACCCCGTGGGGCACCATGAAGTTTTTGCAGCTCGCAGAATCCAGGGGCTGGCCGCGCGCCGTTTCGATCCAGAACCCTTACAATCTGCTCAATCGCTCCTTCGAGGTCGGCCTGGCCGAAATCGCCATTCGCGAGCAGTGTGGTCTGCTGGCGTACTCACCGCTAGCCTTCGGCATGCTCAGCGGCAAATACGAGCAAGGCGCGCGACCGGCCGGCGCGCGGATCACACTGTTCAGCCGCTTTGCACGCTACCTTAACCCTCAGGCGCAAGCAGCCTGCTCTCGCTATGTAGCACTGGCCCGACAGCATGACCTGGACCCAGCTCAAATGGCCTTGGCATACGTGACCCAGCAGCCCTTCGTTACCAGCAATATCATTGGCGCCACTTCAATCGAACAATTGGATAGCAACATCGCTAGCATCGAGCTGCAGCTACCCGCCGAGATACTCGAAGCTATAGAAGCTATTCACACCGAACAGCCCAACCCCGCTCCTTGAGCAACCCCGGAGCAACCGCTCGCATGTAGTACGGAGGGGGTCGACTTAGAGCCCGCAGTGGTGCCGCAACGACGCAGAAGGCAACCCCGCCGCGAGGAGACTTGAGATGATCGCCGCAGAACTGCTCGCATCCTCCAGCCTATTGCTGGGCTGGTTGCTCTATGGAGCCGGATTGGCCCTAGCCTGCCTGCGGGCGCCCTGGGTGGAGCTGTTCAGCGACACCCGTCGTCAGCATCTGTTGTTCGGCGCAGTATTGGCAATCTTCCTGCTTTGGCTGGTTCGCCGGGATTTCGACTCTGGCCTGTCCTTCCATTTCATCGGCTTGACCGCTGTTACGCTGCTTCTGGACTGGCCGCTGGCAATTCTGGCCGCTTTTGTCGCCCAGCTTGGCCTTTTCATCACCGGCCATCAACAGCTCGAAGCCCTCGGCCTGAACGGCGTACTGCTCGTGCTCATACCGGTTACGGTGACAGAGCTCTGTGCGATCGCGGTCGAACGCACTCAGCCCCGCAACCTCTTCGTCTACATCTTCTTTTCGGGATTCTTTGCAGCCGGCCTCGCGGCGCTTCTCTGCATACTGGCCGGACTGGGGGTATTGTTAGCTGACGGCCGCTACCCGATGCCGCCCTGGCTGGACGACTTCGCCGGCTATATCTGGCTGGTGATGTTTCCCGAGGCGTTCATCAACGGAACCGTCGTGAGCGCACTGGTTGTGTTCTATCCAGACTGGATGGAAACCTTCAACCGCAGCCGCTACCTACAAGCCCCCTGGAAAGACGACAGCGACAAGCAGGCTTGAGCTGCCTTGCGATCCAGCCAACATGGCTACGCTCACCGCTCGGCCCCTGACTCAATGCTGACGCGGTGGTTTATCTTCGGAGAACAGATCATCTTCGAGTTCGTTGCCCGGAATCGCATGTTCTTCCGAAGCCCAGGCGCCAAGATCGATCAACTTGCAACGTTCCGAACAGAACGGCCGATTCGGACTCCTAACGCTCCACTCGACCGGTGCGCCACAGGTAGGGCATTCAACAACCGTACTACTCATTCCTGACCTCCTCGTAGCGTCAGATAGAAATTATGCAAACGCTCCACTTCACTTTCCAGCCATGCCAGATCGCGGTCATTGACCAGGACATCATCGGCATGACGCAAGCGCTCCTCGCGGCCGGCTTGAGCGTTAAGAATGGACCGAATTTGCGCTTCGCTGGATTGATCACGCCGGACGGCACGCTCCAACTGCAATGCTTCAGGCACGTCGACTACCAGCACACGATCGACCTGACGATACTGGCCGGACTCCACCAGTAGCGGCGACACCATGATGGCGTAAGGAGATGTCGCCCGAGCGAGATGCTCAGCGACTTCCTGACGAATCAGCGGATGCAGTAGCGCCTCGAGCCACTTGCGTTGTTCCGGGTCGCGGAACACCAGCTCACGCAGCACTGCCCGGTCCAGGCTGCCATCAGCGGCCAGAACGGTCTCGCCAAAACGTCCGGCGATCTCCCTCAGCGCAGGTCTGCCTGGCTCAACGACCCAGCGCGCAGCATGATCGGCGTCGACCCAATGCACCCCGAACCTGCCGAACTCTTCAACCACCGCGCTCTTGCCGCTGCCGATGCCGCCCGTCAAACCAAGCACCCATGGCTTCATCACGAATTGTCCAGACCCGAAAAACGACGCGCAGTAGTAACGCCTGAAAGGCAAGGATGCAAGAGGCGACGCCATGCGCGGCCCAATCAGCGAGCTGATTGGACCCACCCGTGGAGCGAGCTATCGACTTCAAGCAGGCAGTAGACAGGCACGGCGCAAGACACCGCGATCGGCTCCTACAAGGGCGCGGTAATCAAAGGCAAGCCTTGGCATTTGCGTTGACCGCTCCCTACGCTCCACGGGGAAACACAGCCCTTAGACGTGCTACGCCCGTCCTCCCTACAAGCAGGCAAACACTCCCAGAAGGCATTTCCCACGCTGGAGCATATGACTAGACGGAATCTTCAGTTTTGATCACGCCATGCTTAGCATGGAGCGCAGCCTCTCGACGCCTCTTCCACTAGGCGGGGCGCTCAAGTTTCAGAACTGGGCGAATTGAAGATAGCTTGAGGTGATCCGGTCACCCCACAGCAGCGCGATCCAACCAGCGATCGCCAGATACGGCCCAAAAGGAATGGCGGTGCCGCTATCGGCCTTCTGCACACGCAGCATGATCGTACCCAACACCGCGCCCACTACAGATGACAGCAGGATGGTCAGCGGCAAAACCTGCCAGCCGCCCCAAGCTCCTAGCATCGCCAGCAACTTGAAATCGCCGTAACCCATGCCCTCTTTGCCAGTCACCAGCTTGAACAGCCAGTACACCAACCAAAGACTGAGATAGCCGGCAATCGCCCCCCAAAGCGCGTCAGGCAACGTAGCAAACAGCCCGAACTGATTGACGATCAACCCCAGCCAAAGCAGCGGCAGCACGATGGAGTCGGGCAACAGCTGATGATCGACATCAATCATGCTCATCGCCAGCAACCCCCAGGTCAGAAGCAACATCGCACCAGCCTGCCAGGAAAAACCGAAATGACAGGCGACGTAGGCGGACAACAGCCCGCAGAGCAGTTCGATCAACGGGTAGCGCTTAGCGATCGGCGCGCGGCAAGAAGAACACTTGCCGCGCAACGCCAGCCAGCTCGCCAACGGGATGTTCTCCCACGGGCGTATCTCGTGATCGCAATGCGGGCAATGGGAATTTGGAAGGATCAGATTAAATGTCGCAGCTGGCTCGGCAGGCAGTTCCAGAAACTCTCGAGCCTGAGCGCGCCAATCGCGCTGCATCATGATCGGCAGGCGATGGATTACGACGTTGAGAAAACTGCCAACCAATAGGCCGAGCACCAACGTGCATAAAACAAAGGCCAGCGTATTGCTGGCCAGAAAAGTCACCACATCCATTCTTAAACCACAGCTCCCAACTGGAAGATCGGCAGGTACATGGCGATGATCAAGCCGCCAACCAGCACACCAAGAACCGCCATGATCATCGGCTCCATCAACGCTGTCAGCCCATCGACCATGTTGTCCACTTCGTCTTCATAGAAGGTCGCAACCTTGGCCAGCATTTCATCCAGCGAGCCGGACTCTTCGCCAATAGCGGTCATCTGGATCGCCATGCTCGGGAATGTGCCAGTGGTGCGCATGGAGAAGTTCAGCTGCATACCGCTGGACACATCACTCTTGACCTTCATCGTCGCGTTGCGGAACACCACATTGCCAGTAGCTCCGGCGACCGAATCCAACGCATCGACTAGAGGCACACCCGCCGCGAAGGTGGTCGCCAGGGTCCGCGCGAAGCGCGCCACCGCTGACTTGTAGAGGATGTCACCCACGATCGGCATTTTGAGAAGGAATCGGTCAAACCAGTTACGAAAACCCTCGGACTTGCCGTGGGCCGTCTTGAAGGCGTAAGCAGCGCCAACCATGGCAAGCAACACCAGATGCCACCACGCCTGCAGCGCTTCGGATATGCCAATTACAAACAATGTAAACGCAGGGAGTTCCGCACCAAAGTTGGCGAACACGTCCTGAAACTGTGGGACCACCTTGATCAACAGAATGGCCGACACGATGATCGCAACCAGCACCACCGCGATGGGGTAATTCATGGCTTTCTTGATCTTGGCCTTCAGCGCCTCGGTCTTTTCCTTGTAGGTCGCGACGCGATCCAACAAGGTTTCCAGAGAGCCGGACTGCTCGCCCGAATCAACCAGGTTGCAATAGAGATCATCGAAGTATTGAGGTTTCTTACGCAGCGCCGTCGCGAAGCTGTTACCCGCGGCAACCTCCTGCTTGAGGTCGTCGACCAGCTTGCGCATGTTCGGGTTATCGAAACCCTCACCAATGATGTCGAACGACTGCAGCAGCGGAACGCCGGCTTTCATCATGGTTGCCATCTGCCGTGTAAACAGGGCGATGTCCATGGGCTTGATCTTTTTGCCGGCGCTGAACAGCGACACCGACTTCTTGCGCACCTTCTGCGGATTGACGCCCTGTTTGCGCAACTGCGCCTTGACCAGTGCGGGGCTTACGCCGCTCAGCTCGCCTTTTATCTTTGCGCCCTGTCTGTTCGTCCCTTCCCAGGTGAAGACACTGGTTTTTACCGCTTTCTGCGCCATGTTAGTCCTTGGTCACCCGGTTGACTTCTTCCAGGCTGGTCACGCCCTGCATGGCTTTTACAAGAGCCGATGTACGCAGATCGTTGAAGCCGTCTTTACGCATCTGGGTGGAAATGTCGATGGAGTTGCCGTCCTCCATGATAATCCTGGCCAGGGCCGGCGTGTTTTTAACCACTTCATAAATACCGACACGGCCTTTGTATCCGCCCTTGCAGTTTTCGCAGCCCACCGGGCCGTAAACTTTGAAGGTGCCGATCTTATCGGCAGGGAAGCCCTCTTCCATTAATGCCTCGCGCGGCAACTCCACTTCTTTCTTGCAGCTACCGCAGAGCTTGCGCGCAAGGCGCTGGGCGATAATCAGGTTTACCGAGGTGGCGATGTTGAAAGCCGCAACGCCCATGTTCCGAAGTCGCGTCAGCGTTTCCGCGGCGCTGTTGGTGTGTAAGGTAGACATCACCATATGACCCGTCTGAGCCGCCTTGATGGCGATTTCGGCGGTTTCCAGGTCACGAATCTCACCCACCATGATGATGTCCGGGTCCTGGCGCAGGAATGCACGTAGCGCCTGAGAGAAGTCCATGCCTTGGCGAGGGTTGACGTTGACCTGGTTGATGCCCTCCAGGTTGATTTCCACTGGGTCTTCAGCAGTGGAGATATTCACGTCTACCGTGTTGAGAATATTCAAGCCGGTGTAAAGCGAAACGGTCTTTCCCGATCCGGTCGGCCCGGTTACCAGAATCATGCCCTGTGGTTGCTTGAGGGCATTCATGTACAGCTCTTTCTGATCCTCTTCGTAACCCAGCGCATCGATGCCCATCTGGGCACTGGACGGATCGAGAATCCGCATCACGATCTTTTCGCCCCACAAGGTCGGCAGCGTGTTCACGCGGAAGTCGATGGCCTTGGTCTTGGACAGCTTCATCTTGATCCGGCCGTCCTGCGGCTTGCGCCGCTCGGATATATCGAGGCCGGCCATGACTTTTAGACGTGCAGAGATACGGGGCGCAAGCTGGATCGGAGGCCGCGCGACTTCATGCAGGATGCCATCCGTACGCAGCCGTACGCGAAATGCTTTTTCGTAAGGCTCGAAGTGCAGGTCGGAGGATCCGCCACGAATGGCATCGAGCAGCATCTTGTTGACGAAGCGAACCACCGGCGCGTCGTCGGCGGCCTCGCCTGCACCATCATTCGCTGAATCATCATCCGATACGGTTTGAACGTCGACCCCGTCCAGGTCCACGTCACCGAGATCCTCCAGGCCGGAGGTCGCGCTTTCAAAAAACTTGTCGAGGGCCAACCCGAGCTTGTCGTCCTCGACCAGGATCGCCTCGGTCGTCAGCCCGGTGCTGAACTGGATATCCGTGACAGCCTGCTGATTGGTCGGATCCGACACGGCTACAAACAGCTTGTGGCCACGTTTTATCAGCGGCAATACACGGTGCTGACGCGCCAATTTTTCAGACACAACGTCCTTTAATTGGCTTTCCTTATCCAGCGCGTTGAGGTCCATGTATGCAACCCCAAACTGCTCAGCCGCCAGCTCAGCCACCGCCCGGCCATTGGCGAGTTTGTTCTGCACAACATAGGTCACAAGTGACAGCTTGTTACGCACCGCCTGCTGTTGCGCTTGCTGTGCAGTCTTGTCGTCGAGCAGGCCGGTTAGCACCATCTGCTTGGCCAGGCCGGAAAGGGCAACGTTGTCGGTCATGGGCACGGTTCTTCTGGATTAATGCCGCCTTATAACGCAGATAGCCAGGCGTGCCAAACGGCGTCATCGCAGGTGACGAAATTTGTCAGAAGCGTCCGAATCCAGACAGCGTGCACGGTTCACATTGCTTCGTAGAGCCGCGCAAATCGTAGGCTAACAAAGTTGGCACGCCGGCTGCAGAGAGGAGAGCAGGCTCAACTGCCTGAACATTTCAAGGAGAAACACATGAAAGCTCAGATGCAAAAAGGTTTTACCCTGATTGAACTGATGATCGTCGTGGCGATCATTGGTATTTTGGCTGCGGTGGCTCTGCCGGCGTACCAGGATTACACGGTACGGGCGAAAGTCTCCGAAGGCATGATCGCTGCAAGCGCACTCAAAATCGGCGTCACCGATGTGTTTGCTGATAACGGCATCGCAGGCGTTGCAGCTTACTCTACGGAAATTGCGGCAGATCAAGATAATCTGACTACCGACTTGATATCTGCTGTAGCAGTTAGCGCCACTACCGGCGCTATTTCGATCACTATGGCTGGGATACCGCAGCTTGGTACCAACAACGTATTGGCATTCGTTCCCGAGATCAACGACGCTGCAATTGCCAACGACAATTCTACCGGTTCGATCACTTGGGATTGCTCGTCTGCTACTACTACAATTGATAGCAAATTCCTCCCAGCGAACTGCCGCTGAAAGTTATAGCCACAAAGGGCGTATGAATCCCGCTCGGTTACACATGGCTTGACCCGCACCCTTACCCCCGCCTTCAACAGTGGGGGTTTTATGGGTACCGCGGCATGGCGGATCAACCCGGTAAGGCGGATCAATTCGTAGGATGGATTAGCGAAGCGTAATCCGTCGTTCACCGCGAATCTGCTGTATCCGCCGTTGCAAACTAAACGCCTCGCCTTCGTGCGGGGCGTTTTGCTGTTTGGGGGCCGTGATACAGTTTTTTGCGGCGCACCCCGAACGCCGGATTACGCCTTCGGCTAATCCAACCTACGTTGGCTGGGGCGTCGCGGATCGTCGGACCGCGGTAAGGCGGATCAATTCGTAGGATGGATTAGCGAAGCGTAATCCGTCGTTCACCGCGAACCTACTGTATCCGCCGTTGCAAACAAACGCCTCGCCTTCGTGCGGGGCGTTCTGCTGTTCGGACCGACGTACGGCGGATCGCTTTCCGTAAGATTGAATTGCCAAAGGCGCTTCCGTCGTAATCGCGAACCCGCTGCATTCATCGCACAACACCGCAACCGCACCCACCCTCTCGACCGTCGGATTACGCCTTCGGCTAATCCAACCTACGTTGACTGGGCGGCGCGGATCGTCGGACCGAGGCACGGCGGATCACCGTCGTACCGCGGTACGGCGGATCACTTCGTAGGATGGAATCGCCAAAGGCGCTTCCGTCGTTTACCGCGAACCAACTCCATCCTTGCCCCAACACCGCAACCGCACCCACCCTCTCAAATGTCGGATTACGCCTTCGGCTAATCCAACCTACGTTGGCTGCGCGTCGCGGATCGTCGGACCGCGGCACGGCGGTTCACCTTCGTACCTCGGTACCCGGCATGGTGGATCGTGTTTCGTACCATGAACCGCGGTACGGCGGATCACCGTCGTAGTATGGAATCGCCAAAGGCGCTTCCGTCGTTTACCGCGAATCGGCTGCATCCATCGCCCAACACCGCAACCGCACCCACCCTCTCGAACGTCGGATTACGCCTTCGGCTAATCCAACCTACGTTGGCTTGGCGTCGCGGATCGTCGGATCACTTTCTCCAAATGGAATTACCGAAAAGGCTTCCGCCGTTTACCGCGAATCGGGGCACATCGCCGGCAAATGATCCGGCTTACACTGCGGGTTCGTAAAATGTTGGAGAGGCAAGGATGCCTAACTATCGTCGCGCCCTCGTGCCGGGGGCGAGTTGGTTTTTTACCGTTAATCTTCTTGAACGCCACGGCAATGATCTGCTGGTGCGGCATGTTGATGTACTGCGCGCTTCCGTCCGGCGTGTACATCGGCTCCATCCTTTTACCATCGACGCCTGGGTGGTGCTGCCCGAGCATATGCATTGTGTCTGGACGCTACCGCCGGATGATGCGGACTATCCGCTGCGCTGGCGATTGATCAAGACGTTCTTTTGCCGTGCTTTACCTCCGGACGAATATCGTTCGGCTGTACGCCTGCATCGGGGCGAGCGTGGCATTTGGCAGCGTCGTTATTGGGAACATCTAATCCGCGACGAAACCGATTTCCGGCGCCATGTCGACTATGTGTATGTAAACCCGCTCAAGCATGGTCTGGTTCGCCGTGTAGGGGATTGGCCCTACTCGAGCTTTCATCGTGACGTACGTGCCGGACTGTATCCTGCCGACTGGGCGGGTGACCCTAAGCTTCTGGTGTAAGAGGCCGAGCGTGCGCCCCGTAATTCGTAATATGGAATTGCCACAAACCGAACGTCGGATTACGCCTTCGGCTAATCCAACCTACATCGTTGGAGCATCGCGAATCCGGAGGCGCTTCCATCATTCACCGCGAATCAGCTGCGCCCAACGCACATCACTACCGTACTCATCCAGTCTAATTACGCCTTTGGCTATTACAACCTGGCCCTTCTGCATATCGCTGGGCTAGCATCGGCCCCTCCTTGCCTTGAGACACACGCAGGCGAGACCGACTTTTTTAGGAGGAACCATGAGCTTTACCGTGTACCTGTCTGGTGAAATCCACACCGACTGGCGTGACGAGATCAAGCGTGGAGCTGCTGCTGCCGAGCTGGACGTGGTTTTCACTTCCGCCGTAACCGATCATGAGGCCAGCGATGCGGCCGGGGATAGCCTCGGTGCCGAGCCCAATGCCTTCTGGCGCGACCATAAGTCGTCCAAGGTTAACGCGATCCGCACCAAGACGCTGATCCAGCAAGCAGATCTGGTGGTGGTGCGCTTCGGCGACAAATACAAGCAGTGGAACGCAGCCTTCGACGCGGGCTACTGCGCGGCGCTGGGCAAGCCTTATGTGACGCTGCATGGCGAAGATGTCGTCCATCCGCTGAAAGAGGTCGACGCAGCCGCTATGGCTTGGGCAACGACCACGGACCAAGTCGTAGATATTCTCAAGTACGTGGTGCGCTAAGGCCGACCGCAGCCCTAGCACAGGTGCTGTGCGTAGCGCTTCGAGATACCCTGCAAAGAAACCGACGCAAACAAAAACGCCCTGCATCTGCAGGGCGTTTTGCCTTACTTCGTCGACTTAGATAGCGCCGCGCTTACGCAACAGATCGATGACCTGCTTGGCACCCTCTTCTACCGTCAGCGACTCGGTATCGATAACCAGATCGGCGTTGCCCGGCACATCGTAGGGGAAGGATTCGCCTGGGATGTTGTCGCCGGCTGCCGTGTACAATCCCTGAGGATCACGCTGCTGGCAGGCCTGCGGTGAAGCCTGGACGTAGACGGTTACGACTCGATCGCTGCCGATCAGCGCCTTGGCCTGCTCGCGGCCTTCAGCGTCCGGCGCGACAAATGCGGCCAGGGTCAGCAAGCCTGCCTCGTTAAACTGGCGCGCCACATGAGCGGCGCGGCGCCAATTTTCGGTTCGGCCGGCGCGGTCCTGCGGAAGGCCTTTGTTAAGGTCGTGACGCAGATTCTGGCCGTCTAGCACATAAACAGCGCGCCCCATATCGAAGAGCTTGCGCTCCACCGCGTAGGCCAGCGTGCTCTTGCCTGCACCAGAAAGGCCAGTGAACAGCACGGTTGCCGGCTGCTGTCCGAAGCGCGTCGCGCGCTCTTCGGTAGATACATGAGCCAACGCGCCATGATGTCCGGACGAGCCCTGAACAACCGGATCGGCGATGATCATGCCCGCACCCACGGTGCCGTTGGTGAGGCGATCGATGACGATGAACGAGCCGGTGGTGCGGTTCTGAGCGTAGCCATCTAAGGCGATCGAGGCATCGAGACTGACCTTGACCCGGCCAATCTCGTTGAGCTGCAAACTGCTGGCGGCGCCGTGCTCCAAGGTATTCACGTCCACCCGATGGGTAATGCTGGCAATCGAACCCGGCACGTAGCTGGTAGCACGTTTGATGTCGTATTTTTTGCCCGGCAGCATCGGCTCATCGGCCATCCATACCAACATGGCGTCGAAGCTGTCGACGATGCGGGGCTGATTGTCGCCATGGACCAGCATGTCGCCACGCGACACGTCGATCTCATCTTCCAGGGTCAGAGTAATGGCCTCGCCCGGCGTGGCCTGTGCCAGCTCACCATCGAAGGTGACGATGGATTTGACCTTGCTGCGCTTGCCGGATGGCAACACCACCACCTCGTCGCCCTTGCGCACGACACCGCTGGCCAGGGTACCGGCGAAGCCCCGGAAGTTGAGGTTGGGACGGCTGACGTACTGCACCGGGAAGCGCAGGTCGTCGAAGTTGCGATCGCCGGCAATCTCAACGCTCTCGAGAATTTCCATCAGCGACTGGCCTTCATACCAGGGCGCACGCTCCGAGCGATTAACCACGTTGTCGCCCTTGAGCGCCGACATGGGCACGAAGTGCAAGGACGTCGGCTGCAGCTCGATGCGTTCGGCAAAGGCCAGGTAGTCGGCCTTGATGCGCTCGAAAACGGACTGATCGAATTCCATCAGGTCCATCTTGTTGATGGCCACGACGATGTGCTTGATGCCCAGCAGTGAGGTGATGAAGCTGTGGCGCTTGGTCTGGGTCTGCACGCCGTAGCGTGCATCGACCAGGATGATCGCCAGGTCGCAGGTGGACGCGCCGGTGGCCATGTTGCGTGTGTACTGCTCATGGCCGGGGGTGTCGGCGATGATGAACTTGCGCTTGGCGGTGGAGAAATAGCGGTAGGCGACATCAATAGTGATGCCCTGCTCGCGCTCGGCCTGCAGGCCGTCGACCAGCAACGCCAGGTCGACGTCATCGCCCGTGGTGCCGGATTTCTTCGAATCGCGGGTGATCGCTTCGAGATGATCTTCATAGATCATCTTCGAGTCGTGCAGCAGGCGCCCAATCAGGGTGCTCTTGCCGTCGTCGACGTTGCCGCAAGTGAGGAAGCGCAGCAGCTCTTTGCGTTCGTGCTGGGCCAGGTACGCGAGGATGTCCTCGCTGATCAAATCAGACTGATGAGACATGGTGCGGAATCCTTAGAAGTAGCCCTGACGTTTCTTTTCTTCCATCGAACCTGCGCCATCGTGATCGATGACACGGCCCTGACGTTCGGAAGTACGCGTCAGGAGCATTTCCTGGATAATTTCGGGCAGGCTCGAAGCAGTCGATTCCACCGCACCGGTCAACGGGTAGCAGCCGAGGGTACGGAAACGAACCATGCGCTTTTCGATACGCGCCTTTTCCTCGTCGGTGAGGTGTTCGAGGATGCGCTCGTCGTCGATCATGATCAGCGTGCCGTTCTTCTCGATGACTTCGCGCTCGGCGGCGAAGTACAGCGGCACGATCGGGATCTGCTCCAGGTAGATGTACTGCCAGATGTCCAGTTCGGTCCAGTTCGACAGTGGGAAGACGCGGATGGATTCGCCCTTCTTGACGTTGCCGTTGTAGACATTCCACAGCTCGGGACGCTGATTCTTCGGGTCCCAGCGATGCTTGCTGTCGCGGAAGGAATACACGCGCTCTTTCGCCCGCGATTTCTCTTCGTCACGCCGTGCGCCGCCGAACGCCGCATCGAAGCCATGCTTGTCGAGCGCCTGCTTAAGGCCCTCGGTTTTCATGATGTCGGTGTGCTTGGCGCTGCCGTGGGTGAACGGGTTGATATTCTGCGCGACACCGTCTGGGTTGATATGAGTGATCAGATCCAGATCCATCTCGGTGACCATCTTCTCGCGGAAGCGGTACATTTCCTGAAATTTCCAGCGAGTGTCGACGTGCATCACCGGGAACGGCAAACGGCCAGGGAAAAACGCCTTACGCGCCAGATGCAGCATCACGGCCGAATCTTTGCCGATGGAATAGAGCATCACCGGGTTATCGAATTCGGCGGCCACCTCACGGATGATGTGGATGCTTTCCGCCTCCAGCTGTTTCAGATGCGTCAGTTTGTCGACCATGGCTACTCACGAATTTGCAGGTGGACGGCCGGCACGGCCGGAACGAGGCCGCAACTTTACCACGGCGCAAAATTCTAATCAGGCCGTCTTTTAGATCGAAATGCTCTAGCTTTATGCCGACGAAACCGCGCTCTATTCCTTATGGAACACGGCTAAAGGCAACCGGCGCTACCGGTCATGCAGGGTTCGGGCAATCGATGAACAAATGCTCGATAGCGAATCGCTTCGCCAGATATTCGCCAAGCGCCTGAACCCCGTAACGCTCCGTGGCATGGTGACCGGCGGCGAAAAAGCTCAGTCCATTTTCCCGCGCGATGTGCACCGTGGGCTCAGAAACCTCTCCCGTCAGATAGGCATCGACACCGGCCGTCACGGCTTGATCGATATATTCCTGGGCGCCGCCCGTACACCAAGCAATCCGCCTGATCGGTTCTGCCCCTTCGATCATCAGCGGTTCGCGCCCGAGCGCCGACTCTACCCGACGCATGAAGTCGGCAGGGGCGAGCGGCGAATCGAGGGAGCCGACAAGGCCAACCGAGCGGGGGTTTTCAGGCTCCAGAGGCCCCTCCACGGTCAGCCCGAGCATCTTCGCCAACTGCACGTTATTGCCGACCTCTGGATGCACATCGAGCGGCAGATGGTAGGCAAGCAGGCTGATGTCGTTGCTCAACAGCGTCTTCAGCCTGCGCTGTTTGATACCCACGACTCGCGGGTCTTCGTTCTTCCAGAAATAGCCGTGGTGCACCAGCACCACATCGGCCTGCGCCTCGACCGCCGCATCGAGCAGCGCCTGGCTGGCGGTTACGCCGCTGACGATGCGCCGAACCTGCGGCCGCCCCTCCACTTGCAAGCCGTTGGGGCAATAGTCGGAGATCTTCGCGGCGTTCAGGTAGCGATCAGCCTCTTCGACCAGCGTAATCAGCGCAACGGCCATGGAAACAATCCTCGTATCGAAATCAATGGGAACAATGCTGGCTAGCGAAGACGAAAGGCCGCACCGGCGTCAATCTGGAAAATGACATAGCCAACCGCTTCGCCAATCCGCACAGATTCACCATCGGCAAGGCTGCAATTCGCTGCCAGCTTCGTATAATGCCGCCACCTTAAGGGGCGCTATAGCCCTCCGCAACCTGTCCGGATTTCCAATCGCGATGATCAATGCCCTGCGTTTTCTTGGCTGGCCGTTGCTGGTAGGCCTGCTAGTGGCCCTGCTGATCATTCAGCGCTACCCGCATCTGGTAGGCCTGAGCGACGAGCCGGAATATAAGCTGCAGCAAACGCCGTTAGTGGGCATACCGCAACAAGGCCCCTACTCCTATGCCAATGCGGTCAGCAGTGCAGCGCCCGCCGTTGCCAATCTCTACACCACCAAGGTGATCGACAGCTCCAGCCAGCCGCCGATGCTCAAGGACGATCCGCTGTTCCGGCGATTCTACGGCGATAACCTGCCACGGCAGCGCCGCATGGAGTCGAGCCTGGGCTCAGCGGTGATCATGAGCCCAGAGGGTTATCTGCTGACCAACAACCACGTTACGGCCAACGCCGAGCAGATCGTCGTGGCCTTGCGCGATGGCCGGGAAACCCTTGCGCGGGTGATAGGCAGCGACCCGGAGACGGATCTGGCGGTGCTGAAGATCGATCTGGCCGACCTACCGGCGATTACCATTGGCCGCTCCGACGGCATCCGCATCGGCGACGTGACGCTGGCGATCGGCAATCCGTTTGGGGTAGGCCAAACCGTGACCATGGGCATCATCAGCGCCACAGGGCGTAACCAGCTGGGCCTTAATACCTACGAGGACTTCATCCAGACCGACGCAGCCATCAACCGAGGCAACTCCGGTGGTGCACTGGTCGATACCGCGGGTCACCTGATCGGCATCAACACGGCAATCATCTCCGAGTCCGGCGGCTCGCAGGGTATCGGTTTCGCGATTCCGGTGAAGCTTGCGATGGATGTGATGAAATCCATTGTCGAGCACGGCCAGGTGATTCGCGGTTGGCTCGGCGTAGAGGTGCAATCCCTTACCCCAGAATTGGCGGAGTCGTTCGGCCAGGCCGGCCGGCCGGGGATCGTGGTAGCCGGGGTCTATCGCGATGGCCCCGCTGAACGCGCCGGTCTGCTGCCGGGGGACCTGATTCTCAGCATCGATGGGCAGCAGGCCGTCGATGGCCGCGGTTCGATGAATCAGCTCGCTCGCGCGCGACCTGGCGACGAAATCAACATCGACATCCTACGCAACGGCAAGCCCCTGACGCTGACCGCCGAAGTCGGGATGCGTCCACTGGTAGAGAAGAGCCCTCAATAAACCGCAGGCAACCTTCGTTGCTTGCTGCAATCGGGTCGGTCAGGCGATGCCTTTCAATGCATCGAGCAACGCTTGATTCTGCTCCGGTGCACCAATGGTGATCCGCAGGAACTGTTCGATTCGTGGCTGCTTGAAATGCCGCACGATGACGCCTTGCTCACGAAGCCCCGCAGCGAGCTGGGCGGCCTCACGTTGCGGGTGTCGAGCGAAGATGAAGTTAGCCGCAGACGGCAGCACCTCGAAGCCCAAATCCTGCATCGCAGCAATCACCGTTTCGCGGCTGGCGATCACTCGCTGGCAGGTCTGTTCGAAATACTCGCGGTCGTCGAAGGCCGCCGCCGCGCCAGCAATCGCGATGCGGTCCAGCGGATAGGAATTGAAGCTGTTCTTGATGCGTTCCAACGCCTCGATCAGGTCCGGATGCCCGACTGCCAAGCCGACGCGTAGCCCTGCCAATGAGCGAGACTTCGATAGCGTCTGGGTAACCAGCAGGTTCGAGTAACGGTCCACCAACGCAATGGCCGAGCGGCCTCCGAAGTCGATATAGGCCTCATCCACCAACACCACCGAATCGGGGTTGGCTTGCAACAGGCGCTCGATTGCCTCTAATGCCAGCAGGCAGCCAGTCGGGGCGTTGGGATTAGGGAATATGATCCCGCCGTTTGGCCGGACATAATCGTCCACGTCGATCTGGAACTGCCGATCCAACGCAACGGCCTCGAAATCAATGCCGTACAGACCGCAATAGACCGGATAGAAGCTGTACGTCACATCGGGAAACAGCAGTGGCTTGCCGTGCTGAAAGAGGCCGTGGAAGGCGTGGGCGAGCACTTCGTCCGACCCATTGCCGACGAAGACCTGCCCCGGCTGCACATTGTAATAGTCAGCGACCGCATGCTTGAGGCGATCACCGTTAGGGTCCGGATACAACCGCAGACTGTCGTTAATTTCGGCCTGCATCGCCTCGATCGCCTTTGGCGATGGGCCGTATGGGTTCTCGTTGGTGTTGAGTTTGACCAGGTTAGCCAGCTTCGGCTGCTCACCCGGCACATAGGGCACCAGTTCCTTGACGAAGGGACTCCAGAATTTACTCACTGCCCTTTTCTCCATCGGTATCAATCATTAGATCGCAGGAGTTGAACGACGGAGGTGCTGCCTAGTGCCTCGGCGGATGCAAAGCGACATTCACCTTACGCGCCCTTCCCTTCGTTCCAGCCCCTAACTCAGCGCCGCGTTCGGCCTTACTGCTTGATTCGGTATTCCGCACTGCGAGCGTGCGCGGTCAGCGACTCGCCGCGAGCAAGCACCGAGGCGATCTTGCCCAGCTCCGATGCGCCCGCAGCCGAGCAATTGATGATCGACGAGCGCTTTTGGAAGTCGTAAACCCCCAGCGGCGAGGAAAATCGCGCTGTGCCCGAGGTCGGCAAGACGTGATTCGGCCCAGCACAGTAGTCGCCCAAGGCTTCGGCGGTGTACCGCCCCATGAAGATCGCACCGGCATGGCGAATCTGCGGTAGCCATTGCTCGGGGTCAGCGACGGAGAGTTCAAGGTGCTCGGGCGCGATGCGGTTAGCCACGTCGATCGCTTGCTGCATATCGGCGACCTGAATCAGCGCCCCGCGTCCTTGCAACGAGGCGTGGGCGATCTCGCTACGCTCCAAGGTCGGCAGCAGGCGCGCAATGCTCTCGGCGACCCGGTCGAGAAACGCCGCGTCCGGGCTGACCAGGATCGATTGCGCATCTTCGTCGTGCTCGGCCTGGGAGAACAGGTCCATGGCGATCCAGTCCGGATCGGTTTGGCCGTCGCAAACCACCAGAATCTCGGACGGCCCGGCGATCATGTCGATCCCGACCTTGCCGAACACGTGGCGCTTGGCGGTCGCGACGTAAATGTTGCCTGGGCCGACGATCTTGTCCACCGGCGGCACGCTTTCGGTGCCATAGGCCAGCGCGGCGACGGCCTGCGCGCCCCCGATCGTGAACACCCGATCGACGCCCGCGATGCAGGCAGCCGCCAGTACCAATTCGTTGATTTCGCCGCGGGGCGTGGGCACGACCATGACCACTTCCGGCACTCCGGCGACTTTCGCCGGGATCGCATTCATCAGTACCGATGACGGGTAGGACGCCTTACCGCCCGGTACATAGAGACCAGCGCGATCGAGTGGCGTGACCTTCTGGCCGAGCACGGTGCCGTCGGCTTCGGTGTAGGTCCAAGAATCCTGTTTTTGCTTTTCGTGGTAGACCCGCACACGCTCCGCGGCTGCTTCCAGCGCCTTCCGCTGCGCGGGACTGATCCGTTCAAGTGCCAGTTCGAGGCGCTCGCGCGGCAGGATCAGGTCCGCCATTGAGCCTACGTCGAGACCGTCGAAGCGACGCGTCAGCTCGACCAGTGCCGCATCGCCGCGCTCACGCACTGCCTGAATGATCTCCAGCACACGCTGATTGACGCTGTCATCGGACACGCTTTCCCAACTCAGCAGATGATCCAGATGCCGCGAGAAGTCCGGATCAGCGGCGTTGAGTCGGCGAATGTCGATGGGAGCAGTCATAACGAGGCCTCATGAGGGATGCGGACAGCAAAAGTCAGGCGCCTCTAGATTAACAAGCCAGCCGTGCGGGCACCTGAGAATTTAGCAATGGCACGGATAGCTGAGCCGGCCGATCAGCGGCCGGCAGAAGAGTCAGCTCTGATGCGCGATTGCGCTCTGCAAGGCATCAATCAGCGTCTGGATACGCGTGTGCTGCATCTTCATCGACGCCTTATTGACCACCAGGCGCGAACTGATCATGGCGATCAGTTCCTGCGGCTCCAGCCCGTTGGCCCGCAGCGTATTGCCGGTATCGACGACGTCGATGATCTTATCAGCCAACCCCACCAGCGGCGCCAGTTCCATTGAGCCGTAGAGCTTGATGATATCGACCTGGCGACCCTGCTCGGCATAGTAGCGCTTGGCAACGTTGACGAATTTGGTCGCTACCCGCAGCCGCCCCTTGGGCTCCGCTGCACCCACCTTACCGGCCGTCATCAGTTTGCAGTTGGCGATTTTCAAGTCCAGCGGTTCATACAGGCCTTGCCCGCCGTATTCCAGCAGTACGTCCTTGCCCGCCACGCCGAGATCCGCCGCGCCGTGCTCGACATAGGTTGGCACGTCCGTGGCACGCACAATCAGCAAACGCACATCATCCTGCGTGGTCGGGATAATCAGCTTGCGGCTTTTTTCCGGGTTCTCGGTTGGAACGATGCCTGCCGCGGCCAACAGTGGCAGGGTGTCGTCGAGAATGCGGCCTTTGGAAAGGGCAATGGTGAGCATGGGCGGTTATTCCTTGAAGCCTATTGATGGCGGCCTTGGCGCAGGCAGGAGCAGCAATTACAGATCTCGGCATGGCCGCGGCTCGACGGAGCGCGCGGCCATGGCCTACTGCCGATGCTAGCCCGGTACGCGGCGGATCTTGGCGCCCAGCAATTGCAGCTTTTCTTCGATGCACTCGTAACCACGATCGATGTGGTAGATGCGGTCGATCAAGGTATCGCCTTCGGCCACCAGACCAGCAATCACCAAGCTCGCCGAAGCACGCAGATCGGTCGCCATGACAGGTGCGCCTTTGAGTTTCGACACGCCGGTAACGATAGCGGTATTGCCCTCGACAAGTATCTGCGAACCCATGCGGTTCATTTCGTAGACGTGCATGAAGCGGTTTTCGAACACCGTCTCGATAACCGTGCCAGTGCCTTCGGCGACTGCGTTCATGGCAATGAACTGCGCCTGCATGTCGGTAGGGAACGCTGGGTAAGGCGCAGTGCGGACATTCACCGCTTTAGGCCGATTACCTTTCATGTCCAGCTCGATCCAGTTGCTGCCGGTGTCGATGTGCGCGCCGGCCTCTTCGAGCTTGTGCAATACCGCCTCAAGCAAGGTGGCGTCGGTGTCCTTGAGTTTCACCCGACCGCCGGTCGCGGCGGCGGCGACCAGGTAGGTGCCCGTTTCGATGCGGTCCGGCATTACGCTGTAGCGACCACCACCGAGGCGTTTCACGCCGTCGATGGTGATGGTGTCGGTGCCAGCACCGGAAATCTGCGCGCCCATGGCGTTGAGGAAGTTGGCCAGATCAACCACTTCCGGCTCGCGGGCGGCGTTTTCCAGCACGCTGCGGCCGTTGGCCAGCGCGGCCGCCATCATGATGTTCTCGGTACCGGTCACGCTGACGATATCGAAGAAGAAATGCGCGCCACGCAAGCCACCAGCCGGTGCCCGCGCCTTGATGTAGCCGCCCTCGACATCGATTTGCGCGCCCATCGCCTCCAGGCCACGGATGTGCAGGTCCACCGGCCGCGAACCGATGGCGCAACCGCCCGGCAGGGCGACCTCTGCCTCACCGAAGCGCGCCACCATGGGCCCGAGCACGAGGATCGAGGCGCGCATGGTCTTGACCAGCTCGTAAGGCGCGATCAGCGTTTGAATGCTGCTGGCGTCAACTTCGACACTGAGTTTTTCATCGATGACCGGCTGCACACCCATGCGCCCGAAGAGCTCGATCATGGTGGTGATGTCGTGCAGGTGCGGCAGGTTGCAGACGGTTACCGGGGTATCGGCAAGCAGGGTAGCCGCCAGGATGGGCAGAGCCGAGTTCTTGGCACCGGAGATACGAATCTCGCCGTTGAGGCGGGCACCGCCGGTAATGATCAATTTATCCATGGATGTTCCCATAACCCGCAGGCGCGAAGCACTTGCGAAGAGAAGCCGTGCGCGGCCTCAGGGCCTGCGCACGGGCTGAAAAGATGTCTGTCGCGACCGGCGATCAGCTACGCGCAAGCCAGTCGGCACGGCTGAAGAATTTCATCGTGACCGCGTGAATGCTGCCGTCGGCGATCCAGGGGTTCAGGTGAGCGTAGATCTGCTGCTGACGCTTGACCGGACCCAGACCAGCCAACTCGTCGCTGATCACGTTCAGCTGGAAATTGCAGCCTTCGCCTTCGACTTCCACCTGTGCACCCGGAAGCTTCTCTTCCAGGAAATTCTTAACTTCTACGGCCTGCATGTTCAACCTCGATCGGCGCCGGACGCGCGCGGCCGGCCATCATACAAAAAAGCCCGAAGGCTGCGAACCCCGAAGCCACATGGGGTGACGAAGCTCCCTTACTCGAGCGTCTCCGCCTCGCTATCCGCCGGGCGCGAGTGTCGGTTGCCCGCCGTGACTGCAGGAAATCTTGAGGAAGCAAAGCGCACCACCAGAATGGCAAAAGCCAGCAGCAGGATAGCCCCGGAAATATAGACCACGCCCATGTCCGGCCGGTGGTGATGCGAGACATCCGAGATCAGTAAGCGGGTCAGTGCCGTGATCGCCACGTAAATGAGGAAACGCACCGGCATATGGTTGGTCTTGAAATAAATGCCAACCATCGCGCCGAGCTCAAGGTAGATGAACAGCAGCAGGATGTCGTCAACGCTGATACTGCCTTTTTCAATCATGCCCAGGAAGGCCACCAGTCCAGCCCACGCGGTGACCGCACCGATGGCGAACAGCGACAGGTAATGAAAGGTCTCGACCAGCAGATTGCCCAACGACTCGGCTATCGCATGCACTTTGCCGCGAGTCGCTTCGGCCCAGCGCAGCATCAAGCCACTCCTTCTGTTTCATCCGCCAGAGAAAGGACATCCAGCAGGCCGGACACTCTGGCGATTTCACGCATGTCGCCGGGCATCCCGACGATGGCGACTTCACGACCGGCGCCGATTGCGTCGCGGGTAAAGGCCAGCAGCAGCGAAAGCCCGACGCTGCTGGATTTTTCCACCGACGAGCAATCAATCAGCAAACGCTGACCTTTGCCCTCGCGGATCAGGTCCTGGCCGGCTCGACGCAGCGCCGGCCCGGACTGGTAGTCGAGCACGCCGAAAAGCCGCAGCTCACCGCTGGCGCCGCCCTCGACACGTGTCTCACTCATCGCCCGCCGCCTGCTGGCCAGCCTTGGTGTCCTTGGCCCGCGCGACCACCTCGGCCCAGCCGTCGATGGTCTTGTCCAGATCCCCACCGTTCTTCTGCATGGCATCGGCAAACTGGTCACGGAACAGCTTGCCGATATTGATGCCATTGATGATCACGTTGCGGACTCGCCATTCGCCGTCGTGATTGACCATGGTGTAAGACACCGGATATATCTCGCCCTGACGACCGGTCACTTCCATGCCGACACTGGTGCGCTCAGGGTCCTGCTTGCCATTGGCCGGCAACACACGGATCTGCTGATTGTTGTACTCAAGCAAGGCGTTGCCATAGAACTGCATAAGGCTGCGCTTGAAGTTTTCCTGAAAGCGGGTCATCTGCTCAGGACTGGCGTTGCGCGAGTATTTTACAGTCATGATGCTGCGAGAAATCCCTTCGGCATCGACCACCGGACCGAGAATGTCGTTGAGCGAGTCGTAGAACGCATTCGGGTCTTGGCGATACTGATCCTTGTTGGTCTTGAGATCGGCGAGCAGCTCATCAGTGGTTTTCTGGATCACCTCGTGAGCGCTTGGGGCTGCCAGAGCCAGCATGGGCAGGGTGGCCAGCAGTACCAGCAAGCCGCGACGCAGGGCATTGATCATGTGGAACTCCTCATTCTTTATTGACTGAATTAAGCAAAAACTTGCCGATCAGCTCTTCCAGCACCAGGGACGACTGGGTGTCGCGAATCGTATCGCCATCCCCTAGGGTTTTCTCTTCTCCACCGACGCTGATACCGACATATTTCTCGCCTAGCAAGCCGGCGGTCAGAATCGACGCCGTCGAGTCGACCGGAAAGATGTCGATGTCCTTTTGGATATCCAGCGTGACACGGCCGGTATAACTTTCGCGGTCCAGATCGATCGCGGTCACCTTGCCGATGGTCACACCGGCCATGGTGACTTTGGATCGGACACTGAGACCGGCGATATTGTCGAAATAAGCGTACAGCTTGTAGGTGTCTGCACTGGCGACGTTCAGGCCACTGACGCGCAGTGACAGCAACAGGAGCGCCAGAACGCCCGCCAGGAGGAACAGGCCAACACCGATTTCCAGGGTGCGGATACGCATCAAAAATCTCCAAACATCAAGGCGGTCAGAATAAAGTCGAGGCCGAGCACGGCCAGCGAGGCGTAAACCACGGTTCGAGTGGTGGCGCGGCTGATACCCTCGGAGGTCGGTTCGCAGTCATACCCCTGGAACACGGCGATCCAGGTGACCACGACGGCAAACACCATGCTCTTGATAACGCCATTGAGCACGTCCGAGGTAAAGGTGACGCTGTTCTGCATGTTGGCCCAGAACGAGCCCTCATAGACACCAAGCCAGTCCACCGCGACCATCGCCCCACCCCAGATGCCGACAACGTTGAAAATCACGGTCAACAGCGGCAGGGAGATAAAGCCAGCCCATAGCCGCGGCGCAATGATGTATTTCAGCGGATCGACGCCGATCATTTCCAGGCTGGACAGCTGTTCGGTGGATTTCATATTGCCAATTTCGGCAGCCAGCGCAGACCCTGCGCGCCCGGCGAACAGCAAAGCGGTGACCACCGGCCCCAGTTCGCGCAGCAACGTCAAGGCCACCATCTGCCCTACCGCCTGCTCGGAGCCATAGCTGCTGAGAATGCTGTAGCCCTGCAGCGCCAGCACCATGCCAATGAAGATGCCGGACACCACCACGATAGCCAACGACAATACGCCGACCGAGTAGAGCTGCCGGACCAACAAAGCAAATCGATTGCTCAACCCACTGGGTCCGAACAGCGCGTGAAACAGGAACAGCGTCGCGCGCCCTAGCGCCGCGACAACGTTCAATCCGGCCTCGCCAAACATCCGGACTCGCTCGATCAATGAACGCTTACGCATCGGAGCCTCGCAGCAGATCGTCGGCATAGGCCGCTGCCGGAAAATGAAACGGCACAGGGCCGTCCGCCATGCCCTTCATGAATTGTTGAATCCGTGGATTTTTCGATTCGCGCAACTCGGCCGGTGTCCCTTGCCCCAGCACCTGGCTATCACCCACCACATAAATGTAATCAGCGATGCTCGCCGTTTCAGCTAGGTCGTGGGAAACCACAACACTGGTGATACCCAGGGCATCGTTGAGCATGCGAATCAGCTGAACCAGGACGCCCATGGCGATCGGATCCTGACCCGCGAAGGGCTCGTCGTACATGAGGATCTGCGGGTCAAGTGCAATCGCGCGCGCCAGTGCCACACGACGCTTCATTCCACCGGAAAGCTCGTCAGGCATCAGCTCCACCGCCCCGCGCAATCCCACCGCTTGCAGCTTCATCAGGACGATGTCGCGGATCATCTCTTCCGGCAGTTTGGTATGCACCCGCAGCGGGAAGGCCACGTTCTCGAAGACATCGAGATCAGTGAACAAGGCGCCGCTCTGGAACAGCACACCCATCCGCTTGCGCATATCGAACAGCTCACGGCGCGACAGCGTCGGCAGGTTGGTTCCATCCACCCAAACCTCGCCGCGATTAGGCCTGAGCTGGGCGGCGATCAGGCGCAACAGCGTCGTCTTACCGGAGCCGGATGGGCCCATGATGGCCGTCACCTTGCCTCGCGGTACGACGATATCGATATTGTTGAAAATGCTGCGCTCCCCGCGCATGAAGGTGACACCCTTCAGCTCGACGGCGTTAGCGTTGGCGGCGCTCATCGGATCTCCTTGGATACGGCATGCGAATCAGACGCCCTCCGAGCCTTCGGAGATACCTCGCAGAGCCGTTTTGGCGGCGCGAACTATAGCACTGCGCCTCAGGCCTCCCAAATCACTGTCTGTATCAGCACATGAGCAGGCATAGGTTCGTTCGCTTCCAAATTCTTCAGCCACCGCGGATCGCGGTCGTAAGCTTTTCGGTGAGTACAGATGGGTTTGCCGTTATAATCTCGCGTTTTCATTCAGGCGACGACGCGAACATGAGCCAAAGCAGCCAGCTGATCGAGACTGCCCAGCGCACTATCCGCATGGAGATAGAGGCAGTCGAGCAACTCACGACACGCATTGACACGCAGTTCGTCAAGGCGTGCGAGCTCATCCTCGAAAGCAAGGGCCGCGTCGTCGTGGTCGGCATGGGCAAGTCCGGCCATATTGGCAACAAGATTGCCGCCACGCTCGCCAGCACCGGCACCACCGCATTCTTCGTCCATCCGGCCGAAGCCAGCCATGGCGACATGGGCATGATTACCCGTGAGGACGTCGTGCTGGCCTTGTCCAATTCCGGCAGTACCAACGAGATCGTGACGCTGCTGCCGCTGATCAAGCGACTGGGCATCACCCTGATCAGCATGACCGGCAACCCCGAGTCGGTGCTGGCCAAGGCGGCGGCAGTGAACATCGATGCGAGCGTCGCCATCGAGGCCTGCCCGCTGAATTTAGCTCCCACCTCCTCGACCACCGCCAGCCTGGTACTCGGTGACGCGTTGGCGATCGCCCTGCTGGAAGCCCGCGGCTTCACCGCCGAGGACTTCGCCTTCTCCCATCCGGGCGGCGCGCTGGGCCGGCGCCTGCTGCTCAAGGTCGAACACGTGATGCACGCCGGTGATCGCCTGCCGTTGGTCAAGCGCAACACGCCCTTGCGCGAAGCATTGCTGGAAATGACCCAGAAAGGGCTCGGCATGACGGCTGTAATAGAGGCAGACGGCAGCCTGGCTGGAATCTTCACAGACGGCGACCTACGACGCACGCTGGACAAGGGTATCGACGTGCGTCAGGCCAGCATCGATCAAGTCATGACCAGTCATGGCAAGACCGCCAACGCCGACATGCTGGCGGCCGAGGCACTGAAGATCATGGAAGACAACAAGATCAATGCACTGGTGGTGGTCGATGAAAGCGACCGGCCGGTCGGCGCGCTGAACATGCATGATCTGCTGCGCGCAGGAGTGATGTAAATGAACGACCTATTGAGGCGCGCCCGCGATATCCGCCTGGCCATTTTCGACGTCGATGGCGTGCTGACGGACGGCAAGCTGTACTTTCTCGTCGACGGCAGTGAATTCAAGACCTTCAATACCCTTGATGGTCACGGGATCAAGATGCTGATCAATTCCGGGGTGCGCACCGCGATCATCAGCGGCCGCAAAACACCGGTAGTTGAGCGCCGAGCGCAGAACCTCGGCATTCAGCACCTGTACCAAGGCCGCGAAGACAAGTTGGTAGTCCTCGATGAGCTACTCACCGAACTCGGGCTCGACTACGCTGAAGTCGCTTACCTGGGTGACGACCTGCCCGATCTGCCGGTAATTCGCCGTGTCGGCCTGGGCATGGCGGTGGCCAGTGCCGATGCCTTCGTCCGCCAGCATGCCCACGGTGTCACCGCCGCCCGCGGTGGTGAGGGCGCAGCGCGAGAGTTCTGCGAACTGATCATGCGCGCCCAGGGCAGCCTCGACGACGCCCAAGCCGCCTACCTCTAGAGGTTTTAATGCTGAGCAGAATCCGCCTCCCTGCCATCCTGGTACTGATCGCCCTGCTTTTGGTTGCAGTTGGCTACTGGAATATCCGTCCCGAGAGTTTCATGCAGGAAGCTCCCGTGAGCCAAGGCGTTAAAACGCCGATCGATTTTTACGTCATCAACTCTCGGACCATTCAGTATCAGCCAGACGGCAAGCGTAATTACGAGCTATCCGCCGAGAAGGTTGAGCACGTCAAGGCCAGCGACGTCAGCTTGCTGACCCGCCCCGATCTGCATTCCTATCGGGGCTCCGACCTGCCGTGGCATGTAACCAGTGAACGCGGCGAAGTCGGCCCGCAGGGCGAGGAAGTCGAGTTGATCGACAACGTCAAAGTCGAACGCAACGACGCCGAGGGCCGCCCGACGATCGTCACCTCCAGCCGAATGACGGTCTTTCCCGAGAAGGATTACGCCGAGACCCGCCAACCCGTTAGAATCGTCGCCGCAAACGGCGTAACGACCGCCACGGGTATGAAAGCGTACTTGAACGAAGGCAGGATGCTCCTGCTATCCAATGTAAGAGGCCAGCATGAGCTGCGTTAAGACCCTTCCTTTCCTCCTCGGTGTGAGCATCTTCCTGCTCGGCACGAACGCCCATGCACTTCCCGAGGACCGCAATCAGCCGATCCGCGTGCAGGCCGACACGGCGGAACTGGATGATCGACAGGGCGTTGCCGTGTATCGCGGCGACGTGGTCATCACCCAGGGCACCATGAAGATCACCGGTAATACGGTAACCATCACCCAAAGCAAGAATGGCGATGTCGAGGTCTTCACCTCCATCGGCAAGCCCGCCTACTACGAGCAGAAGCCGGCAGTGGACAAGGAAATCGTCAAGGCGTATGGCCTGACCATCCAGTATTTCGCCGCCAACGAACGCATCGTACTGATCGACCAGGCGAAGGTCGTCCAGGAAGGCAACACGTTCGAAGGCGAGAAGATCGTCTATGACACTCAGCGGCAGATCGTCAATGCCGGACGCGCCACCGACACCGATGTCACCACGCCTCGCCCTCGCGTGGACATGGTCATCCAGCCGCGCAAGAAAGATCAGCAGGCTGCGGAGCAAACCGAGTAATGGCAATTCTCAAGGCCCAGCATCTGGCGAAAAGCTACAAAAGCCGTCAGGTCGTGCGCGATGTAAGCCTGTCCATCGAGAGCGGGCAAATCGTCGGCCTGCTCGGACCGAACGGCGCCGGCAAGACCACCTGCTTCTACATGATCGTCGGCCTGGTCAAGGCCGACCAGGGTCGAGTACTGATCGACGACCAGGACGTCACCCACCTGCCCATGCACGGCCGCGCCCGGGCCGGCATCGGCTATCTGCCGCAGGAAGCCTCGATCTTTCGCAAGCTGTCGGTGACCGACAACATCATGGCGATCCTGGAAACTCGCAAGGATCTGGATCGCAGCGGTCGCCAACAGGCTCTGGAAGGGCTGCTGCAGGAATTCCACATCCACCACATCCGCGACAGCCTGGGCATGAGCCTGTCAGGCGGTGAGCGGCGCCGTGTAGAGATCGCACGGGCCCTTGCCACTGCGCCCAAGTTCATCCTTCTCGACGAGCCCTTCGCCGGCGTCGACCCGATTTCCGTCGGGGACATCAAGCAGATCATCCATCACCTCAAGGCGAAGGGCATCGGCGTGCTTATCACGGACCACAACGTGCGCGAGACGCTGGATATCTGCGAAACCGCCTACATTGTCAACGATGGCCAACTGATCGCCGAGGGCGACGCAGAAACGATCCTGGCCAATCAATTGGTCAAAGAAGTCTACCTCGGACACGAATTCCGACTCTGATGCCTATTTTTTCCATCGAGACGAACATCCGGGGCTAGGCAAAGGCTTCGTTGGCAGGCATATAATTTGCTTACATCGGCGCCAGCGGCGCCAGCGAAATCGGAACAGGCGCGGTTGCGCCGGCAAACAAGGTTCGAAGTCCTCTGCCATGAAACCATCGCTAGTCCTGAAGATGGGCCAGCAGCTGACGATGACACCGCAGCTGCAACAAGCCATACGATTACTCCAGTTATCCACGCTCGATCTCCAGCAGGAGATCCAGGAAGCGCTGGACTCGAATCCGATGCTCGAGCGCGAAGAGGACGGAGACGACTTCGACAACTCCGATCCGATGGCCGAGTCGATCGAAAAGAAACCGGAAAGCACTTCGAACGAACTGAGCGAGCCGGACAACCACTATGAGGAACCCATCAACACGGTGGAGAACCTCGAGGAAGGCGACTGGGGCGACCGCATCCCCAATGAACTGCCCGTTGACACCGCCTGGGAAGACATTTACCAGACCAGCGCCAGCAGCCTGCCCAGCAGTGACGACGACGAATGGGACTTCACCACCCGCACCTCCACCGGTGAAAGCCTGCAAAGTCATCTCCTCTGGCAGCTCAACCTCGCCCCGATGAGCGACACCGACCGCCTGATTGCGGCCACCTTGATCGATTGCATCAATCCCCAGGGTTATCTCGACGAAACCCTCGAAGAAGTCCTTGAGTCTTTCGATCCCGAGCTAGAAATCGAGCTCGATGAGATCGAAGTGGTGCTGCGCCGTATCCAGCAATTCGAACCTGCCGGGATCGGTGCACGAGATTTACGCGAATGCCTGCTGCTGCAGCTGCGTCAGCTTCCCGAGCGAACCCCTTGGCTGGGCGAGGCGATGCGACTGGTCAGCGACCACCTGGACACCCTCGGTGGACGCGACTACAGCCTGCTGATGCGCCGCCTGAAGCTCAAGGAAGACGAGCTGCGCCAGGTCATCGATCTGATTCAGACGCTAAATCCACGACCCGGCTCGCAGATCGAAGCAGGCGAGCCGGAGTATGTCGTGCCCGATGTGATTGTGCGCAAGCACAATAGCCGCTGGCTGGTCGAACTGAACCAGGAGGCGATGCCGCGCCTGCGGGTGAATCCGCAGTATGCCGGCTTCGTCAAGCGTGCCGACACCAGTGCCGATAACACCTTCATGCGCAACCAGTTGCAGGAGGCACGCTGGTTCATCAAGAGTCTGCTCAGCCGCAACGAGACGCTGATGAAAGTCGCCACTCAAATCGTCGAGCACCAGCGCGGCTTCTTCGAGCATGGCGACGAAGCCATGAAGCCGCTGGTATTGCATGACATCGCCGAAGCGGTCGGCATGCATGAATCGACGATCTCGCGGGTCACGACGCAGAAGTACATGCACACGCCTCGTGGCATCTACGAGCTGAAATATTTCTTCTCCAGCCACGTCAGTACGGCCGAAGGCGGCGAGTGCTCCTCCACCGCCATACGAGCGATCCTCAAGAAGTTGGTCGCCGCGGAAAACCCGAAAAAGCCATTGAGCGACAGCAAGATCGCTGGTTTACTGGAGGCACAGGGTATTCAAGTTGCACGCCGCACCGTCGCCAAGTACCGCGAATCACTCGGTATCGCCCCATCCAGCGAGCGTAAGCGGTTGATGTAAATGCCAGGCGACCTGGTCGATTTCTTCCGGTGGCGGGTACTCAGCCCGCCAATTCGCACGTGGCAAAAAGGAGATGCAGTATGCAAGTCAACATCACTGGCCTTCACCTGGAAATCACAGAAGCCCTGCGTGACTACGTCGAGGAGAAGTTCGACCGACTGGAACGGCATTTCGACCGCATCATTGCCGTCCAGGTAATCCTTCAGGTTGAAAAACTCAGGCAGAAGGCCGAAGCCACGCTGCACGTAGCCGGACGCGAAGTCGTCGCCAATGCCGAACACGAGGACATGTACGCGGCCATAGACCTGCTTGCTGACAAGCTCGACCGGCAGCTCATCAAGCACAAAGAAAAACAGCTCGACCATAACCAGGGCGCCCTAGCTCGCTGACCCATCATGATCCGAATCGAAAATATCCTGACCCCCGGTCGTTCCCTGGTGAATGTACCGGGCGGCAGCAAAAAACGCGTTCTGGAACAGATCGCCAAGGTGCTCGGACAAGACCTTCCAGACCTGGACTCCCAAGCCATCTTCGAAAGCTTCATCGCCCGCGAAAAGCTTGGCTCCACCGGCTTCGGCAACGGAATTGCAATCCCTCACTGCCGCATGCCCGGCTGCACATCGCCGCTCAGCGCGGTGCTGCGGCTTGATGCGCCAGTGGACTTCGATGCCATCGACGGTGCACCGGTCGATCTGCTGTTCGTGCTGTTGGTGCCGGAAGCGGCAACCGACGAACACCTCGAACTGCTTCGTCAGATCGCCAGCATGCTGGACCGCGAGGACGTTCGTGAACGTTTACGCCAGGCCTCCACGGGACAGGATCTGTATCAGGCCATCGTCGATATTCAGAGCGGTCGCTAGCGCAACGGCATCGCCTACGCTGAGTGAGGAAAGAGACGTGCCTTCCATCTGCCGACACCCAACCCGCCGGCGCTGCGTGCAGCAAGGCCTTCGCGCCCGCGCTTTGACCGACATGATGTTGCAATGCGCCTGATTATCGTCAGTGGCCGCTCTGGGTCGGGCAAAAGCACGGCGCTCGACGTGCTCGAGGATAACGGCTTCTACTGCATCGACAACCTTCCCGCCGGCCTCCTGCCGGAGCTGGCAGAGCGGGCATTGCTGCATACCGAGCTGCTGCAGCCGCAAGTCGCGGTATCCATTGATGCGCGCAATCTGCCGAGCCAGCTGAAGCGCTTCCCGGAACTGCTCGAAGACGTCCGCGCCCGCTATATCCAGTGCGATGTGTTGTATCTCGATGCGGCGGACGAGACGTTACTCAAGCGCTTCTCGGAAACACGTCGGCGACACCCGCTGACCAATCAGAACCGCTCCCTGGCTGAAGCCATTCATGACGAAGAGCTGCTGTTGGCTCCCATCATCGACCACGCCGACCTGAAGATCGACACGACGCACCTGAACCTCTATCAGCTCCGTGACACGCTGAAACTGCGCCTGCTGAACAAACCTGAACCGGGCACGGCGTTTCTCTTCGAATCTTTTGGTTTCAAACGAGGCATGCCGGTAGACGCCGACTTGGTCTTCGACGTGCGCTGCCTGCCCAACCCGTACTGGAAGGCCGACCTGCGTGATTTTTCCGGACTGGATCAGCCCGTCATCGACTACCTCGCGACACAAACGGATGTCGAAGAGATGTTCCAGGATATTTTTGCTTACCTGAGTAAATGGCTTCCGCGTTTCGCCGCCAGCAATCGCGCCTATGTGACGGTAGCCATTGGTTGCACCGGTGGACACCACCGTTCGGTCTATCTGGCTGAGCGACTCGGTCAGGCGCTGCGCGACTCCTTGAAGAACGTCCAGGTCCGCCACCGCGACCTGGCTTAGGAATTCACATGCCCTCGTGCGAAATCACCATCATCAACAAGCTGGGGCTGCATGCCCGCGCGGCCGCCAAGTTCGTCGGTGTCGCCAACCAGTTCCCCTGTGATATCCGAGTCGGGCGATGCCCTGCCAGCCTCATCGACGGCAAAAGCATCATGGCCGTGATGATGCTCGCCGCCAGCAAAGGCACCGCTTTGCATCTGCACGCCGAAGGCGAACGGGAGCAGGACGCGCTCGATGCGTTGATCGCGCTGATCGAAAACTATTTCGAAGAAGGCGAATAAGCCACGTCAACCAACGCTGTGCTGCCGTTCTAGCTGCCCGCCACCTTCATCCGCTCGATCAATACCGACCCGGTGTGAATGCTACTGCGCGTCTCAACGTCACAGCCCACCGCGACGATCTGGCGGAACATATCGCGCAAATTGCCGGCGATGGTGACTTCCTGCACCGGGAACTGGATCTCTCCGTTCTCCACCCAAAAACCGCCGGCACCACGCGAATAGTCGCCCGTGACCAGATTCAAGCCCTGCCCCATCAGCTCGGTGACCAACAACCCGCGACCCATGCGACGAATCAGTGAGGCCTGATCTTCATCGCCGTGAGTAACGAAGAGATTGTGCACGCCACCCGCGTTGGCTGTACTGGGCATGCCCAGTTTGCGTCCGGAGTAGGTACCCAATATGTAGGAAAGAAGCCTGCCGTCTTCGACGAATGGCTTGGCATAGGTCGCCAGGCCATCGCCATCATAGGCCGAACTGGCCAGCCCACGGAGCAAATGCGGGCGTTCGTCGAGACTCAACCACTCGGGAAATAGCGTCTGTCCCAACGCATCTTCCAGATAGGAGGATTTGCGATAGAGGTTGCCGCCGGAAATCGCCGCGAGGAAGTGGCCGAACAACCCCGTCGCCAGCTCCGAGGAGAACAGCACCGGAACATCACAGGTCGGTACGGGACGAGCACCCAAACGGCGAACGGCGCGTTCGGCGGCACGCCGGCCAATCGACTCGGCGGACGCCAGGTCACCAGCGACACGGCTGACGTCGTAGTGATAGTCACGCTGCATCTGGCCATCGGCCTCTGCAATCATCACGCTGCTAAGGCTGTGACGAGTGCTGCAGTAAGCACCGATAAAACCGTGGCTGTTGCCATAGCCGCGACAGCCCTGATGGGTGCTAAGGCTGGTGCCATCAGCGTTGAGAATGCGTTTATCGGTATCAAAAGCGGCCGCCTCGCAGGCAAGCGCCAGTTCCACGGCCTGATCCGGAGCAATATCCCACGGATGATAAAGATCTAGATCAGGCAGATCCTTGGCCATCAGGGCTGAATCGGCAAGCCCGGCGAACTCGTCTTCTGAGGCATGCTTGGCGATCGCCAGCGCGGCCGCCACCGTTTCGCGAACCGCTTCATCGCCGCCGCCAGTGGTGCTCGCCGAGCCCTTGCGCTGGCCGAGATACAGCGTGATGCCGAAACCCTGATCACGATTGAACTCGACCGTCTCCACTTCGCGCTGACGGACCGTGGTCGACAAGCCCTGTTCCATCGAGACGGATACCTCGCAGGCGCTGGCGCCCTGCCGTTTGGCCTCCTCTATGATCCGCGCGACTTTTTCACGTAATTCGGGCAATGCGTGCGGGCCGATTCCCTCAATTTCGCTCATAAACACTCCAACAACTGATTCGATCCAATCGCAGCCAAGGGTGCTCGACTGAGCTCCACGGCAAGGCTGCTGTTATCATGGCGGCATTCCCTACTGGACCAGCCCCATGTCTGATATTTCCGATCTCGACGGCTTCGAGGAGAAAAGCAAAACCCAGGTCAAGCGTGAACTCCACGCCCTTCAGGAGCTGGGTGAGCGCCTCACCACCCTCAAGCCCGACGTACTGGACCGCCTGCCACTCACCGATGCTCTACGCAAAGCGCTGGGCGACGCGCCGAAGCACACCGCGCATATCGCACGCAAACGTCACCTGCAGTACATCGGCAAGCTGATGCGCGATCAGGACGTCGACGCCATCCTGGCTCTGGTTGACCAGCTCGACGCCTCCACCCGCCAATACAATGAACGCTTCCATGCGCTGGAACGCTGGCGTGACCGTCTCATCGCCGGTAACGACGAAACCCTCGAAGCCTTCGTTACGGAGTACCCCGAGACCGACCGTCAGCACCTGCGCAGTCTAATCCGCCACGCCCAGCACGAAGCGGCACGAAACAAACCTCCAGCAGCCAGCCGCAAGATCTTCAAGTACATTCGCGAACTGGACGAGACGCTGCGTGGGCTGAGATAAAAGCTTCAGCTTGAAGCTCAAAGTGGCTTGCATTGCTTCCAGTTTCTGGCTTCCAGCTTCAAGCTCCGGTTCCTCCCACCGTGATGCCGTCGATCTTCAAGGTCGGCTGACCGACGCCGACCGGTACCGACTGGCCGTCCTTGCCACAGGTGCCAACGCCGCTGTCCAGTGCCAGGTCGGTACCGACCATCGATACCTTGTTCATCACCTCCGGTCCGTTGCCTATCAAGGTGGCGCCCTTCACGGGGGCGGTAATCTTGCCGTCCTCGATCAGGTAGGCCTCACTGGTCGAGAACACAAACTTACCGCTGGTGATGTCCACCTGTCCGCCGCCAAGGCTCGCGCAATAGATGCCCTTTTTCACCGACCGAATGATTTCCTCCGGATCGCTCTCGCCCGCCAGCATGTAGGTGTTCGTCATTCGCGGCATTGGCAGGTGAGCATAGGACTCGCGCCGGCCATTGCCCGTCGGGGCAACACCCATCAAGCGCGCGTTGAGCTTGTCCTGAATGTAGCCCTTGAGTATGCCGTTCTCGATCAGCGTGGTGCATTGGGTAGGCGTGCCTTCGTCGTCTACGCTGAGCGACCCGCGGCGATTAGCCAGCGTGCCGTCGTCGACGATGGTGCACAGTTTGGAGGCTACCTGCTGACCTATCCGACCGCTGTAGGCAGAACTGCCCTTGCGGTTGAAGTCGCCTTCCAGCCCATGACCGACGGCCTCATGCAGCAATACTCCGGACCAGCCCGGCCCGAGTACCACCGGCAGCGTACCGGCCGGTGCCGCAACCGCTTCGAGGTTGACCAGCGCCTGCCGCAGCGCCTCGCGGGCATAGTCCATCGCCCGGTCTTCGCTGAGGAAATAATCGTATCCGGTACGCCCGCCTCCGCCCTGGCCGCCACGTTCACGGCGGCCGTTCTGCTCCACGATGACGCTGACGTTGAAGCGCACCAGCGGACGAATGTCCGCTGCCATGCCGCCGTCAAGGCCAGCCACCAGAATGTGCTCCCAGACGCCCGCCAGGCTGACCGTAACCTGCTTGATACGCGGATCCAGCGCCCGCGTGGCGACGTCGATACGCTTGAGTAACTCGACTTTCTCTGCTCGACCAAGCCCTTCTAGCGGATTGTCCCGGCCATACAGCGGCGCGAAGGCAGCCTTCGACAGCACCTGCACACGGCCTTGCTGGCCGCCGCGGGCAATCGAGCGAGCCGCTTCGGCAGCCTGGCGCAGCGCATCGGCGGTAATCGCGTTGCTGTAGGCGAAACCGGTCTTCTCACCGGACAGCGCGCGGACTCCCACGCCTTGCTCTAGATGGAAGCTGCCTTCCTTGACGATGCCATCTTCCAGCACCCAGGACTCGGTCACCTGGTCCTGGAAATACAGATCCGCAGCATCGATACCGGGGCCGGCCAGCTCGCCGAGCAAACCCGGCAGATCATCGAGACCCAATCCACCCGGTGTCAGCAGGCGCTCGGTGACAGGTAACAACAGTTCACTCATATCTACTCCAAAGTGCCCGTTACAATGCGAGGCGCGGCGAATCGGCGATGACTCGACACCGGCATGCGTTGACGTGCCGCAGCCTGTTCGACGGCATCTCGGTCGACGGTCAGCGCCGCTTCGCCGGTTATCTGCTCGCTCAACACGCGCCCCCAGTAATCCACGATAGACGAATGCCCATGAGTCAGCCGTCCGCCAGGGTGCTCACCACCCTGCGCTGCGGCCAGCATATAGCATTGCGTCTCGATGGCCCGCGTACGTATCAACATCTCCCAATGCGCCTGGCCGGTCACGGTAGTGAACGCCGAAGGGGCGCTGATCAGCTCGGCGCCGCCCAGACGCAGCGCCGCGTACAGCTCGGAGAAACGCAGGTCATAACATACCGTCATGCCTAGTCGCCCCACCGGCGTATCGACGACCACCAGTCGATCCCCCGCCGCGTAGTCATCCGACTCCCGATAGCGGCCTCGCGCGTCGCTCACCTCAGCGTCGAACAAATGCAGCTTGTCGTAACGCGCGACCCGTTGGCCCTGATCGTCAAAAAGCAGCGAACAGGCCCGGACCTTCGCTTGCGGCTGGTCGTCTGGAGGCAACGGCAGCGTGCCAGCGACTATCCATAACCTGAGGTCGCGGGCCGTCTGTTTCAACCATGGCAGGATCGGCCCGCCCCCCTCTGCTTCGGCCCGGCCGACCGCCGGCAGATCGGGACGCCCCATGGCGGCGAAGTTTTCCGGTAATACCGCAAGCCGCGCACCACTCTCGGCGGCCCGCTCCAGCAGCCGCCTTGCGCTGGCGAGATTCGCTCGGATGTCGGCCTGACTGGCCATCTGAATTACGGCGAGGCTCATGCTTGATTACCCCTGACGGCACTCAGCCGCCCGCTGGAAATGACATTCAGTTGGGCTTCTCGAAGGGCTTGTCAAAGGTGATCTTGGGCGCCTGCCATGGCCCCTCGACCTTGTACTGAACGCTGGCAAAGCGGGCAACCTTGTCTCCCAACAGCTTATCCACGACGAACAAGGCGCCGCCGATTGCAGGCGCGCCGACGATCAGGGCCGCCAATGGCAGGTTGTTGCTGACTGGAAGCGTTACCAGCAGCGTGGCGTCAATCTGATCTTTAACCAGATCCAGTTGGCCATTCAACTCCAGATTGCTGGACGGCCCGACCACCGTCAGTGGCTGCGAAGTCACGTAGACGCCGTCCGTCGCGACCAGCTCAGTCTGGATGTGATCGTAGCTCAGACCCTTGCTGAACAGATCCGAGAAATCCAATCGCAGACGCCGGCCGATCGAGTCGAAATTGAGCAGACCGAAGACCCGCAGCGCCTGTGCGCTGCCATCCACTTCGCGCAGTTGGCCCTTGCGCAGCCGAGCATCGAGCCTGCCGGACAATCGGCTCAGGGCGAAGAATGCAGGAGAGCCGGGCCAGCTTCCGTCTACATCCAGACGGAAGTCCCTGCTGGTGGTCGAGGGCGCAAACCCCCAGCCCAGCAGCACATCGGCGACGTTTTCACCTTCCAGGCGCCCCTTGTACCAGCTCCGTGTGGCACCCCAGCCGCCGGAGCCGCCCAACTTCAAGCCTTTCAGATCCAGGGCGAGATCCGTGAATGCTACGCCATCCGTGCTCGGCCGCATTTTCAACGACCCCGACCCCATCGGCTCATCGCCCCGAAGTACTTCGGCCACGGTGATATTCATCGCGGGCAAGCGCTTCGGATCGACGGCCGCCAGCGCATCCTCTGGCTGCGTCTGGGGACTGTTCGGTACGTCTGCGGGAAGCCGCACACGCGACAGATCCACTGCGATGGGCTCGCCATCGGTATCCGGCAAACGTACGGTTCCGGCCACCGTCTCGCTGTCCAGGCCAAGCAGCCAGCCCGAGGAAAGACGGCGCAACTCGACGGCGAGATTGTCGATATGCGTGCCGAATCCATCGAACGCGCCGATGTCGAGGTCGGCCTGGCGCAGCATCGTGTTCTTGCTCGCCTGATTCGTCGACGACTGGCCATAGGCTTCCAGCACCGCTTGCCATGCAGCCAGCTCGAGCTGCGGCAGCTTGCCTCGCACGTAGAGGCCCTGATCGGTGCGCAGATTCGCCGCGCCACCGCCCAACACTAGCTCACCGTCGCCTTCGGCCCAGTCGCCGCTCGGCACGATAAACGCCAGCGCTGCCAGCGTCCCATGTCGGAGCGTGTAGCGCTGTCGATCGCCACCAAAGGTCATTTGCAGCGTGGTGTCGCGCCGCTCCTCGGCCGTCTTGCCGAACGGTGCCGGAAGCGCCAGAGCGGTGCCCAGCAGGGAGGAATCGACTTGCAACTGGTTGTCGGTGCCGCTCAGGTTCAAACTCAGCCTGAACGGCAGCTCTCCAGAGGCGGGCAGCGGCTGTTCGATCTTCCTCCACGCCAGGAGTCGCTGCAGAGCCACGGTGCCCGACGCTTCGATCCGTGTGGACGGCTCGCCCGGCGCCCCATCGGCGAGGGCCTTGCCCTGTATGGGGCTGCCCAGCGCGCGGCCGCGGAACGCCTTGGAACTGAACCCCCGCTCGCTGTCATAACGAAACTCGCCGCCCAACGCATCGAGCTGCAGGTCTGCCTGCCTGATGAACAGCGAAGCATCGGTACTGGAAAAATCGGCAACCACCTGAGGTCGCCCGCCCTTGGCCAGCGGTATGTCCAGCTTGAGTGTCCCGCTCAATGGTCCCTCGCCGCGCCAACCTGCGAACAGCTCACTCGTGCCGATGGGCGCCACTTGCATCAGTGTCAGCGCATCGCGCAGATGGCCGTCTACTCGCCCTTCGACATTAAGCTGCAGTGCCTGAGCACCGGGAACATGCGGTATTTCAGCCGTAGCGTCATGTAACCGGCTGTCGAGCATCCGGCCCTCGGCAAGACGGACCCGCACGCCACTGTCCTCGATTAACACCTCACCACGGCCTTCTCGCAGGATTGGCCAGCCGGGCTGAAATGCGAGCTCGGCATCCCGCACCTTGAAATACAGGCTCAAGCTGCGCGAATTATCGTCGCCCCCCTTGCTTATCGAGCCTTGGTACTCGAAGTACCCCTGTTCAACGGTGCCGCTGCGAATCGCCGTGTTCAACCATTCGCTTAGAGCCGGACTCAGCGCCGGCGAGCGTGTCGGCAGGTATTTCTCTGTGAAGCGGGCATCCCCGTCACGCATACCGACACGTAGATCCATGTAGTCCTCAGCCGCCGGATCGCGCATTAAACGGATCAGAAAATCGCCGGCTATTTGTCCCTCTTCGCCCTCGACCTGCAAGTAGGGCGAAGCGAGCGTGACGGCTTGGTCGTCGAGCTTCCAGCGCAGGCTGCCACGGGCACGATAGTAGTCCCAGGGCCGCGGAAACAGCTGAGCCAGATGAAGGCTGAAATCGCGGTTGTCGAAGCGCAGCTCACCGCCGGCGAGATTGCCCTGTATCGCACCGCTGACGTTGCGCACGGCCGGCACCCAATGGTGCGCAGCGATGCTGACCTCCTCAAGATTGGCGGTGAATGCCAAACGCTCGACTCCGGGTGCCGCCGGACGATAGTCAAGCTGCAGGTTACGCAAGGTTCCGCTCGGAGCCAGCCCGAGCAGATATTCGTTTGCCAGTTCGGGCAGCGGCACCATGGCATGGGCCAGTGCCGCCACCGGGCCGACGGCGATGTGATCGGTTTGCAGACGCCAGCGATCCTCGGCGATGTTTTGCTGGATCACCACTGCGGTATCCCGCCAACGGTTTCCTGCGAACGTGAAGGCCAGACCATCAAATTGCAGTCGGTAGCCTTCGTCCGCTTGATCGACATAGGCGTTCACTGCCAGGTCTTCGATCTGGACCGGATCCCGCTGCGATCGGCCCGCGCGCAGCACCGGTACGTTCAGTCGAGCCACCGCACGGGCCAGCCCGTGCTCGCGCCAGTCGAGCCACACCTCACCGCCTGCCTGAAGCTGATCGAGCGCCCAGCTACCCGTCAGGCTCTCCGGCAACCAGGCCGCCCAGTCGCTCTGCGGCAGGCTGAGGTAGAGCTCGGCTTCACTGGCTTGCCAGTCATTGGCCTGCACTCGCCCCTGAGCATGCGTACTCAGCGGCTGGCCGTCCGGCAGCAGCAAGTGCCCGTCGAGGCGCAAACGCTCGCCAACGGTATGCAGCTCGAGATTGGCATAGGTCAGGGTGACTGGCGCTTCGGCGTGCGCCTCGATCGTAATTTGGCTATCCAGCAGTCGCAGATATTGGATCTTCTGCAGCTCACCCAAGAGTTTCGGCACGTCGGTCGGCGCCTGATCGCCGCGCTCGGGTAGGCCACCGACGCGCCATCTGCCATTCGCGTCCTGGATCAGATTCAAATGGACACCGATGAATTCCACCGTCTTCAACTGCAGCTGACGAGACAGAAGACTGGCGGCAACATCCGGCACCAGTGCCAGGCGATCCAGCCGCATCGCCGTATCACCTTCGCCGAGAATCACGTCGTGGGCCAGCAACCGCGGCGAGAAGCCCTCCCAGCGACCTTCCAGACTGCCGAGCTCGATCGGCACGCTCAACAGTTCGCGCGCCTTGTCTTGGACTTCGAGGCGATACTCGGCGACCAGCGGCACCAGTTGCCGACCGAGGCTCACGTATAGCGCCAGGAGCATCAGTCCGATCGCACCCAGCCAGAGGCTGCGGCGCAGAAAGAGGAGAACAAATGAAAGGAGCCGACTCATACGGATACGCTCCGCACACCCGGGCCCGGATGGCTGGGCTTGCATCTAGGGTCTGTTCCCGTTTCGTCGCGGCCGCGACGGAGCCGGTTATTGCGCGAGACAAGGCCGTGCTCGCTCCCGGCGGGCTTGCGGCAGTCACCCCATCCATGGAGATCGCACGAGTCGTGCAGTTTAGTCGTTCCAAATAAGCGACGAGAAACGCCGTATCGCACAAGAATCATCCTGCCCCGACGGGTCGCGCGGCAAATCTCGCCAGGCGGCGTTGCAGGACTTGGTAAGGGAGCGACCATTACCTGTGCCCCGCGCGATCCACATGGATGGGGTGAATGCAGCAGGCCCGCCGGGAGCGGGCGCTGCCTTGCCTGGCGAGATTTGGCGCAGCAACGCGGCTCGCAGCGAAACGGCAACAGTCCCTAGTCAGAGCAGCACCACGTCGTACTGCTCTTGCGAATACATGGTCTCCACCTGGAACTTGATCGAGCGACCGATGAAGCTCTCGAGATCGGCGACATTACCCGACTCCTCGTCGAGCAGCCGGTCAATGACCTTCTGATTCGCCAGTACGCGATAGCCTTCGGGCTGGTAGGCGCGGGCCTCGCGAAGGATTTCGCGGAAAATCTCGTAGCAGACAGTCTCCGGGGTCTTCATTTTGCCCCTGCCCTGGCAGCACATGCACGGCTCGCACAGCACCTGCTCGAGGCTTTCGCGGGTGCGCTTGCGGGTCATCTGTACCAGCCCCAGCTCGGTGATTCCGATGATATTGGTCTTGGCGTGATCACGCTCCAGCTGCTTCTCCAGCGTGCGCAAGACCTGGCGACGATGCTCTTCGTCCTCCATGTCGATAAAGTCGATGATGATGATTCCGCCAAGGTTGCGCAGCCGCAGCTGACGGGCAATGGCGGTGGCCGACTCGAGGTTGGTCTTGAAAATGGTTTCCTCGAGGGTGCGATGGCCCACGAACGCCCCGGTATTGACGTCGATGGTGGTCATCGCTTCGGCCGGGTCGATGATCAGATAGCCGCCGGACTTGAGCATGACCTTGCGCTCAAGAGCCTTCTGAATCTCGTCCTCAACACTGTACAGATCGAAGATTGGCCGCTCGCCAGGGTAATGCTCGAGGTGCTCATTTAGCTCGGGCATCAGCTCACCGACGAACTGGCTGACCTTCTGGAAGTTTTCCCGCGAGTCGATGCGGATCTTCTCGATGCGCGGATTGACCAGATCCCGCAGGGTGCGCATGGCCAGCGACAGATCTTCATAGATGAGCGAGGGTGCGCCGGCAGTCTTCATCTGACCGTCGATCTGTTCCCACAGACGGCGCAGGTAGCGGATATCCATGAGAATCTCATCGCTGCCGGCGCCTTCGGCTGCGGTTCGCAGAATGAAGCCACCGGTTTCCTTGATCCCTTCTGCTGCGATGCACTCAGCCACCACCTGCTTGAGACGGTCGCGCTCGGCTTCGTCCTCGATGCGCAGGGAAATCCCCACGTGGCTGGTCTTGGGCATGTACACGAGGTAGCGCGAAGGTATCGACAGCTGCGTGGTCAGCCGCGCGCCCTTGGTGCCGATCGGATCCTTGGTGACCTGTACGACCAACGCCTGCCCGTCATGCACCAACGCACTGATAGGTTCGACGGCGTTGCCCTCACGGCTGGAGATCTCCGAGGCATGGATGAAGGCCGCACGCTCCAGGCCGATGTCGACGAAGGCCGCCTGCATACCGGGCAGCACCCTAACCACCTTGCCTTTGTAAATGTTGCCAACGATGCCGCGACGCTGAGTCCGCTCGACATGCACTTCCTGCAGGACACCGTTCTCCACCACCGCCACCCGCGACTCCATGGGGGTGATGTTCATCAGGATTTCTTCGCTCATTATTGTTCTCGGCCGATGGCGGTGGGTATAGCAGCCGAAGCTGACGAGTTGGCTCGATTCTAACGGCATAAGCCGCCAAGCCCCAGGCTCTATACCAAGCTTTTACACCAGTAACGGAGCCCATAGGCGTCGAGTAGTTGGGCCGTCTCACACAACGGCAGCCCGACCACTGCCGAATAACTGCCCTCCAGCGCGCTGACGAAGATCGCCCCCCAGCCCTGAATAGCGTAACTACCAGCCTTGTCCCGGGGCTCGCCGCTGGCCCAGTAAGCCTCGGCTTCGTCGAGCCGAATCGGTCGAAAGCGCACCCGGCTGGTGACCAGACGCACCACGCATCCCGACCTGTTGGCCAGTGCAACGGCAGTCATTACCTGATGCTCGCGACCGGAAAGCGCCTGCAACATCGCCAGTGCATCCGCCTTGTCGGCGGGCTTGCCAAGAAGTTGCTGATCCAGCACGACCGTGGTGTCTGCGCCCAGCACGCACGCGGAGTCATCGTCGATCAGCGACAGGCCCGCTAAGGCCTTCTCGCGTGCCAAACGCTGGACGTACGCGTCAGGCAATTCCGCGGCGCTCGGCGTTTCGTCGATGGATACCGTAAGAAGGGAGAATGGAACGCCGATCTGAGTCAGCAATTCACGGCGTCGTGGCGACGCGGAGGCGAGAAACAATGCGGGCATGCTGGCTCCTTGGGCAAAACGAGCGGAGCAGGTTCGCATATCCAGGCGGGCCCCGGAAGCAACTCGGCAGCCACCGGCAACGGCTCAGTAGACGTTGAAGCGCCGCCGCGCCCATTGCAGGGCGACGAACATCCAAGGCCAGAGCAATGCACTGACCGGCACGGGGACGAGAAACAGCAGCGTTGGCGGGCGATTGCCTGTCAGCGTGTTGAGCCACAACTGCACCAACTGGCCGAGCCCCAGAATCACCAGCAGCACCAGGCTTTGCTGCAGCAGCGGAAACATCCGCAGACGCTGCTGCAGACTCAACACCAGAAAGGTGATCAGAATCAGCGGAAGGCCGTTCTGCCCCAGCAGCGTGCCGGACAGTACATCGAGCATCAGTCCGAAGAAGAACGCCGTCGCCATCCCGCCACGATGGGGCAAGGTGATCGCCCAGTAGGCGATAACCATGCCGAGCCAGAGCGGACGTGCCAGCCCGAAGCGTTCGGGCATCGGCGCCACGCTGAGCAGCAGCGCCAGCAATAGCGACAGCCAGATGACCCAGCCATTGTTCAAGCGCCCGCTGATCATTGCCGACTCTCATTATCCGGCGCCGCAGCGTCCGGCGCAGAGGTCGGCGTTTGTGGCTCAGCTGAAGCGTCAGGCCCAGGTGCCGCCTGCTCGGCGGCATCGCGGTCGGCTGACTCCTGAGCCTTCGCGGCCGCAGTGGCTCGCTCCTCCGGCGTCCTTGCATCGCTGAAGACCAGCAACAGATAGCGGCTGCGATTGAGCATGGCAGTGGGAATGGCGCGAACGATCAGGAAGGGTTGTCCGGAACCACGCACCACCTCGGTAACCTGTGCGACCGGATAACCGCTGGGAAAACGCTGCCCGAGCCCGGAGCTGACTAATAAATCGCCCTCTTTGATGTCGGCCGTCTCGGCGACATGGCGCAATTCGAGATAGTCAGGGCTGCCGGTGCCCACCGCTATCGCGCGTAAACCGTTGCGATTGACCTGCACCGGGATGCTATGGGTCACGTCCGTCAGCAGCAGCACCCGAGCAGCGTAGGGCATGACCTCGACGACCTGCCCCATCAATCCACTGGCGTCGAGCACCGGCTGGCCGAGAAACACGCCGTCGCGCTCGCCCTTATCGATCAGGATGCGATGAGTGAAGGGGTTGGGATCCAGTCCGATCAGCTCGCTGACGATCACCTTGTCGTCGACCAGGGCAGCGGAATTGAGCAGCTCGCGCAGACGCACATTCTGCTCGGTCAGCATCGCCAGCTTCTGCAGACGCCGCTGCATCAACAGCGCCTCGGCCTTGAGCTTCTCGTTCTCGGCCACCAGGCTGGTGCTGCTGCTGATCTGCTCGGTCGCCCGCTGCCAGGTCCGCACCGGCAGGTCGGCCAGCCAGTAAAAGGGCGTCAATACCAGCCCCATCTGGCTGCGCAAAGGCTTTAGCGTCTCGAAGCGTGCATCCACTACCATCAACGCGACACAGAGCACGCAGAGCACCAGTAGGCGCACCCCGAGCAAAGGTCCTTTGGCGAATAGTGGTTTGATGGGCGGGTCCTCGCAGCTGCAGGCTTCAAACTAAACGCGACAAGCCGAGAGCAGAGCAGCCCCTGCTATCGGCTTGCGCTTGGAGCTTATCAGGCCGTTGAAAAACGTAGGCGAGGCAGGCAAGACGAGGCGACAACAGCCGAAGAAGCGCAGTTTAGGTTTCTAAATGAGCATTCTGAGGCTGTTTTCAACGAAGTATTTGCCAATGCAGCTAGTTTTTTAAACGGCTTGCTAGCGCTTGTCACTCACTCCGTGGACAACAGATCCATGGCATGACGGTCCATCATTTCCAGCGCTCGGCCACCACCACGCGCAACGCAGGTCAGCGGCTCTTCCGCCACGATGACTGGCAGGCCGGTCTCCTGTGCCAGCAGCTTGTCGAGGTCACGCAACAACGCGCCACCACCGGTCAGCACCAGACCGCGCTCGGCGATGTCCGACGCTAGTTCGGGGGGGGACTGCTCCAGCGCACTCTTGACCGCCTGGACGATAGTCGCCAGCGACTCCTGCAGCGCCTCGAGGACCTCGTTGGAATTGAGGGTGAAGCTGCGCGGCACGCCTTCGGCCAGGTTACGGCCGCGAACGTCGACTTCGCGCACATCGCTGCTCGGGAACGCGGTGCCGATTTCCTGCTTGATGCGTTCGGCGGTGGACTCACCGATCAGGCTGCCATAGTTGCGACGTACATAGGTGACGATGGACTCATCGAAGCGGTCGCCGCCAACACGCACAGACTCGGCGTAAACCACCCCGTTGAGGGAAATCAGCGCGATCTCGGTAGTACCGCCGCCGATATCGACGACCATCGAGCCACGCGCTTCGTCGACCGGCAGCCCGGCGCCAATGGCCGCGGCCATCGGCTCTTCGATCAGAAAAACTTCCCGCGCACCAGCACCAAGCGCCGACTCACGAATGGCGCGACGCTCAACTTGGGTCGATTTGCAGGGAACACAGATCAGGACGCGCGGGCTGGGCTGCAGGAAACTGTTCTCATGAACCTTGTTGATGAAGTACTGCAGCATCTTTTCACAAACGCTGAAGTCGGCGATCACACCGTCTTTCATGGGCCGTATGGCGTTGATGTTGCCAGGGGTCCGGCCGAGCATGCGTTTGGCGTCGGTGCCCACCGCGACGACACTTTTCTGGTTGCCGTGCGAACGAATGGCAACCACTGAGGGCTCGTTCAGGACGATGCCGCGGTCGCGCACATAAATAAGGGTATTGGCAGTGCCCAGGTCGATCGACAAATCGCTGGAAAACATGCCACGCAGTTTTTTGAACATGGGGAAAGGGCCCTGGGGCAAACGCGTGGGGAAAAAAGTGCCGCAAACTCTAACAATGGTGCGAAGTTAGGGCAAGGCGCTCGTAGGCGCTCGTCTGGACAGACGTGAGCCACTGCTCAAAAAATAACCAGGAGGAAAAGTCCGTCGGATGACCGGTAAGCCGCAGCCGTGCTACCGGCGAGCGCCGCAGACATGTAAGATTGACGGCTTTTCCGGGCTCGAATGCTCGCTGCTGCGGCTCGACCCTGCTGCTCTTGCGTCGGCCTTTGCCGACGGAAGGCGTACCGATTCGCTTCCCGCTGGAGAATCCCGATGGCGCTTGAACGCTCCGAGGTGGAGAAGATCGCTCATCTGGCCCGCCTGGGCCTGAATGAAGACGACCTGCCCCGCACCACCGAGACCCTGAATAACATCCTGGGCCTGGTCGACCGCATGCAAGCGGTCGACACCACCGACATCGAGCCGCTCGCTCATCCGCTGGAAACCCATCAGCGCTTGCGCCCCGACGCGGTCACAGAACGCAACCAGCGTGATGCCTACCAGGCGATCGCGCCAGCCGTTGAAGACGGCCTGTATCTGGTCCCGCGGGTGATCGAGTAATGAAGGACGCCGACATGCACCAACTGACCCTCGCCGAAATCGCTCGCGCCTTGACCGACAAGCAGTTCTCCGCCGAGGAACTGACCCGCTCGCTGCTCACGCGCATTCAGACGCTCGACCCGCAGTTGAACAGCTTCATCACCATCACCGAAGAGCAGGCCATCGCTCAGGCACGGGCGGCCGATGCACGCCGCGCCAAAGGTGAAAACGGCGCGCTTCTGGGTGCGCCGATCGGTCACAAGGATCTGTTCTGCACCGAGGGCGTACGCACCAGCTGCGGCTCCAAGATCCTTGACAGCTTCAAGTCGCCCTACGATGCCACGGTCGTCGAACGACTCGCCGCCGCCGGTGCCGTCTCGCTAGGCAAACTGAACATGGACGAATTCGCCATGGGTTCAGCCAACGAATCGAGTTTCTACGGCGCGGTGAAGAATCCCTGGGACCTGACCCGGGTGCCCGGCGGCTCCTCCGGCGGATCGGCCGCGGCAGTGGCGGCACGCCTGTTGCCCGCCGCAACCGGCAGTGACACTGGCGGCTCGATCCGTCAGCCTGCGGCACTGACCAACCTGACAGGCCTGAAACCAACCTACGGACGCGTCTCGCGCTGGGGCATGATTGCCTACGCCTCGAGCCTTGATCAGGGCGGGCCGCTGGCTCGCACCGCCGAAGATTGTGCGCTGATGCTCGGCGCCATGGCCGGCTTCGATCCCAAGGACTCCACCAGCGTCGATCAGCCGCTGGATGATTACCTCGCCGCCCTCGACAAGCCGCTGACCGGCCTGCGCATCGGCCTGCCGAAGGAATACTTCGGCGCCGGCCTGGACGCCAAGATCGCCGACGCGGTAATGGCTGCGGTCGAAGTGCTGAAGAAGCTCGGCGCAACGGTGAAAGAAATCAGCCTGCCGAACATGCAGCACGCCATCCCCTCCTATTATGTGATCGCGCCGGCCGAAGCCAGCTCCAACCTGTCGCGCTTCGATGGCGCGCGCTTCGGCTATCGCTGCGAGAACCCGGCCGACCTGACTGATCTCTACAAGCGCTCTCGCGCCGAAGGTTTCGGTGATGAGGTCAAACGCCGGATCATGGTCGGCACCTATGCGTTGTCCGCCGGCTACTACGATGCCTACTACCTGAAGGCACAGAAGATCCGCCGATTGATCAAGAACGACTTCGTCAGCGCATTCGACGAAGTCGACGTGATTCTTGGCCCGACCACACCCAACCTGGCTTGGAAGCTCGGCGAGAAGAACGCCGACCCGGTCTCGGCCTATCTGGAAGACATTTACACCATTACCGCCAACCTGGCTGGCATCCCCGGTCTCTCAATGCCAGCGGGCTTTATCGATGGTCTACCGGTGGGCGTGCAGCTGTTGGCTCCGTATTTCCAGGAAGGCCGCCTGCTCAACGTTGCTCACCAGTACCAACAGGTCACCGAGTGGCATAAACAAGCACCGAGCGGATTCTGAGGACGAACACATGCAATGGGAAACCGTGATCGGGCTGGAAATCCACGCACAGCTCGCGACTGAATCGAAGATCTTCTCCGGCAGCGCCACCACCTTTGGCGCCGAGCCCAACACCCAGGCCAGCCTAATTGACTTGGGCATGCCCGGCACGCTGCCGGTGCTCAATGCCGAAGCCGTGCGCATGGCCTGCAAGTTCGGCCTGGCAATTGATGCCGAGATCGCCGGCAAGAACGTCTTCGCCCGCAAGAACTACTTCTACCCGGATCTGCCCAAGGGCTACCAGACCAGCCAGATGGACCATCCCATCGTCGGCAAGGGCTTCCTCGACATTACCTTGGAAGATGGCTCGCAGAAACGCATCGGCATCACTCGCGCGCATCTGGAAGAAGACGCCGGCAAGAGCTTGCACGAAGACTTCCACGGCATGAGTGGGATCGACCTCAACCGTGCCGGCACGCCGTTGTTGGAAATCGTTTCCGAGCCAGACATTCGCAGCGCCAAGGAAGCGGTGGCCTATGTCAAAGCCATTCACGCGCTGGTGCGCTACCTGGGTATCTGCGACGGCAACATGGCTGAAGGCTCGCTGCGCTGTGACTGCAACGTTTCGGTACGCCCCAAAGGTCAGGCCGAGTTCGGCACCCGCGCCGAGATCAAGAACGTCAATTCCTTCCGCTTCATCGAGAAGGCGATCAACCATGAAGTGCAGCGTCAGATCGAGCTGATCGAGGACGGCGGCAAGGTTGTCCAGGAAACCCGCCTGTACGACCCGAACAAGGACGAGACGCGCTCTATGCGCAGCAAGGAAGAAGCCAACGACTATCGCTACTTCCCCTGCCCCGACCTGCTGCCCGTGATGATCGAACAGAGCTTCCTCGACGAGGTACGCGCCAGCCTACCGGAACTGCCGGTCGAGAAGCGCGAGCGCTTTCAGCGCAAGTTCGGCCTGTCCGCCTATGACGCCGATGTCCTGGCCGCGAGCCGCGAGATGGCTGACTACTTCGAGGCGGTGCAGCAGGTCTGCGGTGACTCCAAGCTGGCCGCCAACTGGGTTATGGGCGAGCTCTCCAGCCTGCTCAACAAGGACAATCTGGATATCGATCAGTCGCCCGTCTCTGCCCAACAACTGGGTGGCATGATCCAGCGCATCAAGGACAACACCATCAGCGGCAAGATCGCCAAGATGGTCTTCGAGGCGATGGCCGCCGGCGAAGGCTCGGCCGATGAGATCATCGAGAAGAAAGGTCTCAAGCAGGTCACGGACTCCGGCGCTATCGAGAAGATGCTCGACGAGGTGCTGGCGGCCAACGCCGAGCAGGTCGAACAATACCGCGCCTCGGATGAAGCCAAGCGCGGCAAGATGTTCGGCTTCTTCGTCGGTCAGGCCATGAAGGCGTCCAAGGGCAAAGCCAACCCCGCTCAGGTCAATCAGCTGCTCAAAAGCAAGCTCGAGGGGTGAACCGACAAGAGGCGGGCCGGGCCCGCCTCGCTTGCGCCCTGCCCGCAGGGCGGACAGCTCGCGTGTAGGCGCCCGCCGAAACGCTGAACGGCTGCCTCGTTTGACGCTCCAAGTTTTTCGAGGCCATTGCCTGCTCCGCAGGCCGGTATTCGACTGACTCCGTCCAGGAAAGGTAGCTCATGCGAACCAGACTGCTGCTTGCTGCGCTGTTCCTGGGCCTGATGAGCGGCTGCGGCGAAAAGCCGGACGTCGAACCGAAAGCCAAAAGCACCTTCATTCAGGAAGGCGAAGCCTCTTACTACGCTCGCAGCTTTCACGGCGAGCAGACCGCCAGCGGCGAAACCTTCAATCAGAACGAACGGGTTGCCGCACACATGACGTTGCCATTCGGTACGCGGGTGAAGGTGACCAACCTGGACAATGGCAGGCAGGTCACTGTGCGTATCGTCGATCGGGGCCCATACAAGCCGGGACGAATCATCGATTTGTCGCGCACCGCTGCCGACAAGCTCGACCTGCTCGAAGACGGCATTGTCAGGGTAAAAATCGAAAGAGTGGACTGACAGGGCCGCGCGCCCGAACACGGAGTTTCGATGAGTTTGATGATTTCCGCCTATCTGATCGCCGGGCTGGTATTGCTGGTGGTGGGCGCCGAAGCGCTGGTACGCGGCGCCGTGAAGCTGGCCGCGCGCTTTGGTATTTCCCCGCTGATCATTGGCCTGACCGTCGTCGCGTTCGGCACCAGCGCACCGGAAACGGCAGTCAGCATCCAGGCCTCGTTGAACGGCAGCGGCGACATCGCCGTCGGCAATGTAATCGGCAGCAACATCGCCAACATCCTGCTGATTCTCGGTCTGTCCGCCCTGGTGGCCCCGTTGCTGGTATCGCGTCAGCTGGTGCGCCTCGACGTGCCGGTGATGATCGGCGCCGGAGTGCTGACTTTCGGCCTCGCCTCGAACGGTACCGTCAGTCGTCTGGACGGCTGCGTTCTGCTGGCGCTTCTTTTGCTCTATACGTTGTTTCTGGTCATCGCCAGCAGACGCGAGAAGCAGCGCGCACAACGGGACGAGTTCGCCGTCGAGTACAGCGCCGAGGGGCAGGCCAAGCCATTCGGTTGGGTATTGCAGCTGTTGCTGATCCTGCTTGGGCTGGGCCTGCTGATTGCAGGGTCCAACCTGCTGATCGAAGGCGCAGTGGCATTGGCGCGAGCACTTGGCCTGTCGGAACTGGTCATTGGCCTCACCGTGATTGCCGTCGGCACCTCGCTACCCGAGTTGGCGACTTCATTGCTGGCCGTCTACCGAGGCGAGCGCGATATCGCCGTCGGCAACGTCGTCGGCAGCTGTATCTTCAACCTGCTGCTCGTGCTCGGCGCCGGGGCACTGGTCTCGACCAATGGCCTGTCCATTTCGCCCAATGCGCTGGCCTTCGATCTGCCGGTCATGCTCGCGGTGTTTGCCGCCTGCCTGCCGATCTTCTTTTCCGGCTACCGCATAAACCGCTGGGAAGGCTCGCTGTTCTTCGGCTATTACCTGGCCTATACGCTGTATCTGGTGATGTTCTCCACCGGCCTGCCGGCAATCAGTCTGTTGCGCCATGCAATGACTTGGTACGTATTGCCCTTGACCGCCATCACGCTTTTGGTGATCTTTCTGCGCGCCTGGAAATACCAGCGCTGAGCCCCCCTTTCCCTCCTGGAGCGCCCTTTCGTGTCCCTGATGACATTCGTCTATTTGATCGCCGGCCTGGTGCTTCTTGTTGCTGGCGCCGAGGTGCTGGTGCGCGGCGCGGCCAAGCTGGCGGCGCAGTTCGGCATTCCGCCGCTGATCATCGGCCTCACCGTCGTGGCCTTCGGTACCAGTGCTCCGGAGACGGCGGTAAGTGTGCAGGCATCGATCAATGGCAGCGGCGATATCGCCATCGGCAACGTGCTCGGAAGCAACATCGCCAACGTGCTGCTGATCCTCGGCATGACTTCACTGATCGCGCCGTTGATCGTATCCCGTCAGCTGATTCGTCTCGATGTGCCGATCATGATCGGCGCCAGCTTGCTCACCTACGCGCTGGCCTGGGACGGTGCATTGAGCCGGCTCGACGGCGCGCTGCTATTTGCCTTGGTTGTCAGCTATACGTTGTTCCTGATCATCAGCAGCCGTCGCGCCAGTGCAGCCGCAACGGCCGATGATGAGTTCGCCAGAGAATTCGGCCTCAGTGCCCAACCCAAGCCCTACGCCAGCCTGATCAATGCAGGACTGGTGATAGGTGGGCTGGTGCTGCTGGTGGCCGGCTCCCACTTTCTGGTGGAAGGTGCCGTATCGCTGGCGCGCGCGCTGGGTCTGTCGGAACTGGTGATCGGCCTGACCGTAATTGCCGTCGGCACCTCGCTTCCGGAGCTGGCCACCTCGATCCTCGCGGCCATCCGCGGAGAGCGCGACATCGCCGTGGGCAATATCGTCGGTAGCAATATCTTCAACCTTCTATGCGTACTGGGACTGGCCTCGCTGGTATCGCCGGAAGCGATCGGGGTGGCCGCCAACGCGCTGGCCTTTGACTTCCCGGTCATGATCGCCGTGGCCCTGGCTTGCCTACCGATCTTTTTCACCGGCTATAGCATCAACCGCTGGGAAGGCCTGTTATTTCTGGCCTATTACGTCGCCTATACGCTCTATCTGGTGATGGCGAGCACCGGGCAACCGTTTGCCGAGACGTTTGGCGACGCGATGATTGGCTATGCCGTACCGCTTACCCTGGTGACCTTGCTGGTGATTGCCAGCCGGGCTTGGCGGAAACAGCGCTGAACCGATAGCGCTTTCTGGGTGACTTGATCGCCAAACGCGCCGCGACGGGCCGCAAGCCGGCCGCGTTGCTCGATGGCCGCGTCAATCAACCTTCGCGAACCTGCAACCGCGGCAGCTCAACCACCTGTGCGGTCTCTTCTTCGTCACCCATCCGATGCAGCGTGCCGTCGACCACGGCACCGTTCTCCATGCTCAGTTGGCGGTAACGGATATTGCCCTGCACCCTCGCATTGGAATGCAGTTCGAGGAGATGCTCGACCACCAGGTCCCCAACGACGGTGCCGTCGATCAGCGCATCGTAACTGCTGACATCACCCTCGATTCGCCCATCAGTGCTCAGCGCCAGAAGGCTATGGGTTCCTGGCTTGTGGCATACGTTGCCCTTCACCGTGCCACTGACTTTCAGCCCTTCCTCGAACTCCATGTCCCCGACCAACGAGACATTGCCGGAAATCAGGCTTGAGAACTGGTCGATGCTGACTCGCACCGCCTTCTTTTTGTTGAACATCATCTACTCCAGAATCATTAACGGGCTTTCTTCTGCTGCCGGAAGAACGCCAGGTCAGTCTGCAATCGCTCGATCTGCGCGGATAGCAGGGCGATGCGCCCGAGCAGTTGCTCCTGCGTCGCCTCGGCTTCCTGGCGCTGCAAGCGGCCCTGCTCGAGTGCGTCCTGAAGCGCCTGACTTTCAGCGACCAGTGTGGCAAGCCGCTGTTCGTGCGCGGCGTTTTCATGGTTGCGTAAGTACAGTAAGGCGGCGATCAGGCAGAGCATCGTCGCGCAAACCAAAAGCCATGGGCGGATGGGGCGAGCGGCCAGCAGGCGGTGTTCGGCACGCACCAGCTCGCGGGTATTGGGCCTTCTAATCATCAGCCTGAGCATCGTCGGCACGTTCAAAATCGCCAAGGGCGAGGAAGCGCTGCGGGTCGACGAATCGGCCGTTGTGCAGCACCTCGAAATGAAGGTGCGGGCCGGTGGAGCGGCCTGTGGAACCCACGGCGCCGATCCGCTGCTCTGGCGTCACCAGATCTCCCGCTCGCACGTACCTTCGCGACAGATGTGCGTAGCGAGTCATGAGCTGATTACCGTGGTCGATCTCTACCACCTTGCCGTATCCGCCACGGGTACCGGCGAAGCGAACCCGCCCTCCGGCCGCGGCGTGCACGTCGGAACCGGAGCGCAACGCAAAATCCACTCCCGAGTGAAAGGCAGCCTGCTTTCTGAACGGGTCTATTCGGTTGCCATAGGCCGACCCCAGCCGGGCCGCACCAACAGGACGGCGCGATGGAATCGCCATAAGCGCGGCGTTGCGCTCGGCCACGCGCTGCATCATCCCGTCGAGTACCACCCGCAAACAGCGCGCCGAGGTCTCGGTGCGCTGCAGATCATCCAGCGATACGCTATCGGCCTTCAGTGACAGCTCATTCGAGCAGCCTTGTGGCGGCAGCAAGATACCGCCCTGCCCTGAGCTGTCGGCCGGTTGCTCCGGCACCAGAAGTGGCAACAGTGTTGGGTCGAGGGCTGAAAGCTGCTCATTCAGGATGCGCTGTTCACCCATCATTTCCTGCAGCGCGAGCACATCCGACTGCAGCGATTTCAACCGACCTACCACCTTGCCGACGCGCGCGATGGCGAAACGACCCTCACTGTCCAGGCCAGGCTCGCCCATAAGGACGGATTCCTCCACGGAGCCCATATCTCGCCCGATCCAGACGCCGCCGGCAAAGGTTCCGAAATTGACCAGCAGCAACAAGGCCAGCCCCGGGGCGAGCTTGCGGCGCAGGCTTACGACACGATTAGCATCGCGGGTCAGCGAACGGCTCGAAGGTATGAAAAACGACATCATGCATTCCCCCGGAAACAAGGCGGCCAACCTCAGGCAGGCAGCCATCGGTCATCCAGGACTAATGTGTCGGAAGCGGTTAGTTTTTTCTGAGGCCTATTGTCCGATTAAGACCATTTCAGAGCGTCTCATCGTCCGAAAGCCGAAATCGATCACAATCCCGACCGGCTGGGCTAGATCCAGCCTAGCCAGCCGAGCAGGAGGAGCCCGACATTGATGCTCAGCGCCGCCATCAGTGTGGTAATTACGATGATGATCGCGGCCAGCTGATGATTGGCGTTCACCGCCCGTGCCATGACGAAGCTGGCCGAGGCCGTCGGGCAAGCGAAGTAGAGAAACAGAATGCCCAGATCCGCACCGCGAAAGCCGCACAGCCAGGCTCCCACTGTCGCCAGCGCGGGCAGCCAGACCATTTTCATCAGACTCGAACTCATCGCAATGCGACTGCTTTCACGCAGCACCGAGAGCGATAGCGTGCCGCCGATGCAGATGAGCGCCAACGGCAGGGTCATCTGCGCGAAATACTGGCCCGAAGTCATCAGCCAGTCCGGCAGCGGGATCTGCCAATAGGCAAAGGGGACGGCCGCCGTCACCCCGATGACCAAGGGGTTGCGCAGGATGCTGAGCAGGATGGCGTCGGCGCTGGCGCGCCCGTCCGGGTTGTAGATAGCCAGAATCAATGCCGACAAGCTGTTGTAGACCAGTATCACCACGCCTGCCAGGACACCACCCAGCGAAAGCCCGTAGTCGCCGTAGAGGCTGGTCGCCAGCGCCAGACCAACGATGCCGTTATTGCCCCGAAACGCCCCCTGAATATAGACGCCACGGTCTATCAGCGGGCAGCGCCAGAGCGCCCAGGCCCAGGCCAGAAAAAAAGTCGTCACGGTGGCAATGACGTAATAGGCCAACAGCGTCGGCTGCAGCGCGGCGTCCAGATCGGCTCGAATGATCGAGATGAACAGCAGCGTCGGCATCGTGGCCTTGAACACCAGGGCCGAAGCGGTCTGAATAAAGGCCGCGTCGATCCAGCCCAGCCGCTTGAGCGCTACACCGATAAACAGCATGACGAAGACCGGGGTGGTAATACCCAGGGTCTGGATGGCAACTGAAAGCATGGATGGGCTCGGCCGCAGAGACGCCGCCTATGGTAGTCGCTTATGAGCTGGAAGCTGGAAGCTGGAAGCTGGAAGCTGGAAGCTGGAAGCTGGAAGCTGGAAGCTGGAAGCTGGAAGCTGGAAGCTGGAAGCTGGAAGCTGGAAGCTGGAAGCTGGAAGCTGGAAAGTCTTCGGGCCGTTTTGAATTCCGCCAAACTTTTCTTTCCGCTTGCCGCTACTGTGCATGCGAGCCGCCAGTCGACCCGCTTCAAGCTTCAGACACTGCTTCTTTAACGCCTTACCGGACGCTTCTGCAGTTTGCGTTGCAACGTCCGCCGGTGCATACCCAGAGCGCGCGCCGTGGCAGAGATATTGCCGTCATGCTCGGCGAGCACGCGCTGTATGTGCTCCCACTGCAGGCGATCCACCGACATCGGGTTTTCCGGCACCAGCGTATCCAGATCGGCATGCTTGGAAAGCAATGCCGCCAGCACATCGTCGGCATCGGCGGGCTTGCACAAGTAGTTGCAGGCGCCACGCTTGATCGCCTCGACAGCGGTGGCGATGCTCGAATAACCGGTGAGAATCAATACCTTCATCTCCGGGTCCAGTTCGAGCAGCTTGGGCAGCAGGACCAGTCCGGAATCGCCTTCCATCTTAAGGTCCAACACCGCGTAGTCAGGCAATTCCTGCTTCGCGAGCTCCAGGCCTTCTTCGGCCGATCCGGCGATGCTGACCTGTAGACCCCGACGACTCATGGCTCGCGCCATGACACGGGTAAATGTGGGGTCGTCATCCACCAGCAGCAGATGAGGCTGATCTTCGCCTTCGTGCTGCAACTCTTCGGTCATGTTCGCATTCCTCGCATTGTGATCACGTCAGACTCAGGCCCGCACCGAACCATGCGGCAAGCGCAACTCGGTCAGGGTGCCACCGTTTTCGTGATTGTAGAGCTTCACCGTACCGCCGGCGCGGGTAACGCTGGCCTGGCTCAGAAACAGGCCGAGGCCGAAGCCCTTGCCCTTCGTCGTGATGAAGGGTCTGCCGATCTGTTCGGCGATGGCCAACGGTACGCCCGCTCCGTGATCTCGGATGGTCAGTTTGATCCACTGCGCGTCCCAGTCCAGACGGATGTCCAGATTGTCCGGGCTGGCATCGGTGGCGTTATTCAGCAGGTTGAGCAGCGACTGTCCCAGATCCGCCGGAGGCATCAGGCGCGGCGAGGTGCCTTTGCCCAGGCACTGGAAACGATACGTGGCCTCCGGATGCATCAGATGCCAGCGCTGCAGCACCGACTCGACCCACTCGCGCACGGTCTGTTCGACGACCGCCTGACGCCGGTCCGCCTCAGCCGCCCGCACCAGTTGGCGCAAGCTCTCCTTGCACAGCTGAACCTGCGACTGCAGCAGCGCTAGGTCTTCATTCAACTGAGGCTGCTGGTAGTCCTGGCGCAGCTCCTTGAGCAGCACGCTCATGGTCGCCAAGGGCGTCCCCAGCTCATGGGCAGCGCCAGCCGCTTGTGTGGCCACGGCCAGCAATTGCTGATCACGCATGCTTTCTTCGCGCCGCTGGGCCTGAAATTGTTCCTGGCGACGCAACTGCTCGGCCATGCGCGCGACGAAAAAGGTGATCAACGCCGCTGCCAGCGCGAAACTCAGCCACATCCCATAGACCAACAGCGTGGTGCGATCGACTGGCGGCACGATGACCGGGTCGTACCACACCAGCATCAAGGTGTACCCCGCAAGCGCCAAGCCGGACAATGCCACGGAATACAGCCATGGCAAGGTCGCCGCAGCGATGGTCAGCGGTACGAGATAATAAGAGACGAAGGGATTGGTCGAGCCGCCCGAATAATAAAGCAGTGCACTGTGGATCAGCAGATCGGTGCCCAGGTGCACGGCGTATTCGAGCTCGGTCACCGGCCAAGGCCCACGCAGCCGTAGCGCGGTGCCCAGGCAGATCAGCGCAGAGACGGCCAGCGTGACCCCCAGGTGAAACCATGGCAGACCGAACAGCTGGGTAGCGTAGGCGAGCCCCACCGCGCCCGCCTGAGCAGCGAGCACGAGGATGCGGATCAGGGTAAGCAGACGAAGATTCTGGCGACTGGCCGACAGCAGCTGAACGGATGCGTACATGGGTGCTCCAAAGGAGTCGCGAGTATAACCAAGCTGCCTGAACGACGACTGAGCTGCGGCAACGCGACGCACGAAAATCTGCAGAGCGCCCGTCAACCCGCTAAAGTCTCTGCGCCGCACCGCTGGTGCTATCGAATTCAGGAGTTTTCATGTTCGTACTTGCCCCCCGCAGCCTTGCGCTGCTGGCCTGCATCACCTGCCTTCCCGCTGTCGCCGACGAGCAACACTACAACCAGATTTCGCTGCATGCCGAGGCCAGCAGCGAGGTCGCTCATGACCGCATGCATGTCACGCTGTACAGCGAGGCCCAGCATGAAGATCCGGCGCAACTGGCTGCGCAAACCACCCAGGCCATGAATAAGGCATTGCAACGTGCTCGCCAGGCGAAAGGCATCGTGGTCAGCCAGGGCAGTCGCAGCAGCTATCCGGTCTATGAGGAAAAAGGCCAGCAGATCACCGCCTGGCGCGAGCGCGCCGAGCTGCGCCTGGAAAGCGGTGATTTCGCCGCATTGTCCAAGCTGACCGGGGAACTGATGCAGGACCTGAAAATGGGCGGTATGCAGTTCAGCGTGTCCGACGCGATCCGCAAGCAGAATGAAGACGCCCTGCTCAAGAATGCCGTTGCTGCCTTCCGTGCCCGCGCACAATTGGCCACAGAAGCACTGGGTGGCGCCGACTACCGCATCGTCAGCCTCAACCTGGGCAGCGGCGGCGGTTATCAGCCGGTGATGCGCAACTTCGCCATGAAGAGCATGGATTCGATGCCGACGCCAGAAGTTGAAGCCGGCACTCGCCAGGTCAGCGTCAGCGCCGACGGCGTTATCGAAGTGCAGATGCCCTGATCGACACCACCATACTGGCACGCCGAGGCCACGCAGCCTCGGCTTGCTTGCACATGAAGCTGTCACCCACAGCGACACATACCTCTCCCTGGATCGCGGCACGCTCGAACGCGGCCTGCATTAGCAAATGAGCATCGCTCTCGACGTTGCGAACGCCGCTCCGGCGTCACTCGTTAACGCGAATGTATGTCCTCTGTAAATTATTAGCGTTTGAACCGGAACGTTCATTAGAATCCTGCCGTCGCTCTCGTCACCAAGGACATTCATGCAACTCTGGCTCGGCACCTTGCGCCAATGGCACTGGATCAGCTCCGCACTGTGCCTGGTCGGCATGCTGCTGTTCGCCGTCACAGGCGTTACGCTGAATCATGCGGCGCAAATCGAGGCGAAGCCGAGGATTACCGAGCACCAGGCCAGGCTTCCACAAGCGCTGCAGCAACAACTGCAGACACAACCGCCCGAAGCCGGTTTGCCAGACGCGCTGCACCGCTGGCTTGAAAGCGAACTTAGCCTCGAGCTCGACGAGCAGGACGCCGAGTGGACCGATGGCGAGCTCTATGTCGCCCTGCCCCGCCCCGGTGGCGATGCCTGGCTTAGCCTCGAACTGGAAAGCGGCGAGCTGCTCTACGAATCCACCGACCGCGGTTGGGTTTCCTACCTCAACGACCTGCACAAGGCCCGCAATACCGGCACGGCCTGGAGCTGGTTCATCGACATCTTTGCCGCGGCCTGCGTCATTTTCAGTCTCACCGGCCTGTTGCTCTTGCAACGGCACGCAAGCGGACGCCCCAGCACCTGGCCGTTGGTCGGGCTGGGACTGGTGATTCCTGTCCTGCTGGCCCTGCTATTCATTCACTAAAGGACCTGCGATGCATAAATCCCTGCTGTTGCCACTCACGCTGTTCTGCGCCCCGCTGTTGGCCGCCGATCTGCAGGTATCCGTTGAAATTCCACGATTGCAGGTCGCCGAGTATCACCGCCCCTACGTTGCGATATGGCTGGAAAAAACCGATCAGAGTCATGTAGCCGACCTGGCGGTCTGGTACGACGGGAAAATGAAGGACAAGGAAGGCGAGAAATGGCTGAAGGATTTGCGTCAGTGGTGGCGTCGCAGCGGACGCAGCCTCGAATTGCCGGTGGACGGCGTCAGTGCCGCCACCCGTGCCGTCGGTAGCCACACCCTGTCCTTTGACGACAGCAAGGCCCCGCTAAAGGACTTGCCGCCGGGCGACTATCGGCTAGTGGTCGAAGCCGCACGCGAAGTCGGCGGCCGCGAGCTGGTACGTGTTCCGTTCAGCTGGCCCGCCTCGACGCAGCAGACCCATCAAGCCCAGGGCGAAAGCGAGCTGGGCGCCGTTTCTCTCACCCTCAATCCCTGAACTCACGTCTGAATCAAGGAAACCACGCGATGAAACCGATGATCAAATGGACTGCTCTGGCATTGGCCGTCTGCCTGCCACTGTCCGCCCAGGCCCACCGCGCCTGGATGCTGCCATCCGCTACTGTCCTCTCCGGCGAGGATCCCTGGATCACCGTAGACGCGGCCGTTTCCAACGATCTGTTCTACTTCGAACATTTCCCGCTGCGCCTCAAGGGCATCGGCGATCTCGATAAAGCCTCAGCCGGCGGCCCACCGGGCATGCGTCCGCGGCCCGTACCGGAGCTGCAACTGATCGCGCCGGATGGCTCCTCACTCAAAGCCGAAAACGGCAACCTGGGACGCTACCGCAGCACCTTCGATTTGCACCTGACGCAAAAGGGCACGTACAAGCTGGCCGTCGCCAATGACGGCCTGTTTGCAAGCTGGAAAGAGGACGGCAAGCCCCACCGCTGGATGGGCAAAGCCGACAGCTTCGCCAAGGACGTCCCCAGCAAGGCCGACGACCTCAAGGTCGCTCAGAGCAGCTCTCGCATGGAAGTCTTCGTCACATCCGGCAACCCCACTAAAGAGGTGCTGAAACCTACTGGCAAGGGCCTCGAGCTATCACCGGTCACGCACCCCAACGACTTGTTCGCAGGCGAGGCGGCCGAGTTCGTCTTTTTGCTCGATGGACAGCCGGCCGCTGACGTCGAGATCAGTGTGATCCCAGGCGGCAACCGCTACCGCGACGAATTGGGTGAAATCAAAGCCAAGACCGACGCTCAGGGCAAGATCAGCATCACCTGGCCGGAAGCCGGCATGTATTGGCTGGAGGCCGAGCTGAAGACCGACAAAGGCGTGACCGAGCCGGCTACCGAACGCCGTGCCAGCTACAGCGCCACACTTGAAGTGCTTCCGCAGTAATCCTGCAGCGCCGTAGCGGCGGCGAAAACTGTCGCTACGGGCACGTCTCGTTCGCAACGTCTTGTAGCGCTCAATGTGGCCGGACGCCACATCGTCCGCACATGCAGCCGCAACGGCGTCACACAAGCAACCCTGATTATCGACAGCCAGATCCAGGAGACGGCTACCTTGGTCCGCAATACCGTGCTCCTGCGTTACGCCCCGCTGCTGGCGTGCCTGTCACTCGCCGCAGGGCTGTTCTGGTGGCAACCGCCCCGGAGCGTCTCGGCACTGCTGGTCGTCATGGCATACGCCGGCATATGCCTGCACCTCTGGCGCAACCACCGCACGCGTACGCAACCCACTCATTCCGCTTTGGCGCCCGACATGCTGCTCATCGGGTATGCCAGCCAGGGCGGGCAGGCACGCGAACTGGCCGAGCGCAGCGCCGAGCAGTTGCGCGATGCCGGCGTGAAGGTGGATGTCCGCCGCCTGAACACCTTGCATCTGACCACACTAAGCAAGTCACGCCGCGCCTTGTTCATCCTGAGCACCTACGGCGAAGGCGAAGCGCCGGACAATGCGGCTCGCTTCGAGCAACGTCTGTTGCGCGAATCACTCGACCTGTCTTCTCTGGAGTTTGCCCTGCTCGCACTGGGCGATCAGCATTACACCCACTTTTGCGGCTTCGCCCGAAGAATCGATAGCCGCCTGCGCGCACTGGGTGCGCTGCCGCTGTTCGATCGGCTGGAGGCTGACCGCGCCGATCCCGGCACGCTGCGCCACTGGCAGCACCAGCTGGCTCACCTCTGCGGTCGCAGCGACTTCACCGACTGGCAGCCCGCGCCCTACCGGCCTTGGCGATTGCTGAGCCGAACACTGCTTAACCCGGGTAGCCAGGGCGCGCCGGTCTTTCAGCTGACGCTTTGTCCCGAAGGAGAGATGCCGTATTGGCAAGCGGGTGACATCGCCGAGGTCGGACCACGTCACGCGCAATCGGACATGCAGCATCTGCTTCGGCAACTCGGCCTCGACCCGTCACATCCCGTCGAAAACAAGCAATCACTGGCTGCGGCCCTCGCCTCGCGTCGCCTACCGCCAGAACCCAGTGCGTTGTCCGGCTGCACCCTAGAAACGCTGCTGGCGCTCCCCCGCCTGCCCCACCGTGAATACTCCATCGCTTCGATTCCGGCCGAGGGGCATGTACAGCTATTGGTGCGCGAGGCCCGTTACCCGGACGGACGTCTAGGGCTCGGCTCCGGCTGGCTCTGTCAGCACGCTGCGCCTGGCAGCCTGATCGACTTGCGCATCCGCTCCAACCCCGGTTTCCATGGCACAGATCCGCAACGGCCAATGATTCTTATCGGTAATGGGACGGGGCTGGCGGGGCTGCGCGCGCACCTGCATGAACGTGCCGCTATACCGGGATCGCGTAACTGGCTGATGTTTGGTGAGCGCAGCGCCGCGCACGACCAGTTGCTGCGCGACGAACTGGACGGCTGGGTTCAGTCCGGTCATCTGCAGCGAATCGACCTGGCGTTTTCCCGCGACCAAGCGGAAAAGGTCTATGTCCAGCACCTGCTGCGTGATGCGGCAGATGAGTTGCGGCAATGGATCAACGAAGGCGCCGCCCTCTACGTATGCGGGAGCCTCGAAGGCATGGGCCGCGACGTGCAAAAGTTTCTCGCTGGCATGTTAGGCGAGGCAGTGCTGCAGGATCTGACTGACCAGGGCCGCTACCGACGGGACCTCTATTGATTCCTGTGTTCTACAGCTTTGCGATCCATAGGAGCGAGAGCCATCTTTGGCGATTGGATGACTGGATTGCAGTAACAGACGCTCCATGCGAAGCAGCTCCCGATGAGGCGATCAAGCGTATAAATCTGCGCGCTTGCACCAGCCACGGCATGCACGATTCGGATCTGCAAACGAGCCGCAGCGGACGTCACGACTGTATAACTTCAGGCGTCGCAGCTTTCGATCTCGACGTCGCAGCCGTGATTTCACGACTAAACACGAAACTCGGCAGCACGAAAAAACAAACCCCGCCATTGGCGGGGTTCATCGTTATCGTCTCAAGGCGTGAATGGCCCCTGCTTCAAGCATCGATCAAAAGTGGAAGTTGGTGCTCAACAATGCAGTGCGGCCTGCGGCTTGGCTAGCGTAGTGTGCACTGTAAGCCTTGTCGTAGTACGTCTCATCGGTCAGGTTCTGCACATTGACCTGGAAGTCGAGGTTCTTGTTGACCTTGTAACTGGCCATCGCGTCGTAGCGCCAGTACGAATCAATCATCACCGTATTGGCGGTATTGCCATATACCTCGTCGACATAGAACGCCCCGCCGCCTACAGCCAGCTTGTCGGTCACGTCATAAGTGGTCCACAGACTGAAAGAATGATTCGGTGTGTTCGCCAACTGATTGCCGTTGTCCGGATTCACCTGGCTTGACACTGCACCCGCGCGGCTGCCAACGGCACCGCCCTCGACCAGCTCGCTGTCGAGATAGCTGTATCCGGCAAACACGTTCCACTTCGGCGTCAGGCGACCGGTAGCAGTCAGCTCGTAGCCGTCGACACGGGTTTTGCCGACGTTTTCGTAGGTGAAATCGGACGCCAATACGCGCGCGTTGTCCTTCTCCGTCCGAAATACCGCGGCCCCCAGGGACAGGCGGTTATCAAGCAGGTCCCACTTGGTGCCTACCTCGTAGTTGGTGGTCTCTTCCGGCTCCATATCGCTGCGAATGCTGCCGGCTGTACCGTTTCCGTCGTTCAGGGAATTGGATTCCGAACCTTCCCCCACCGTGGACCCTGGAGGTGTCGCCGACGTGGCGTAAGACACATAGATGCTGCCGTTCTCGACCGGCTTGTAGACCAGCCCCAACTGGCCGGTGACGAACTCACTGGTGTCTTCGATCTCGGTAACGCCGGTTGCAGCGCTGGTCTTGGCGCTGGTTTCGAAATAGTCGTAGCGTACGCCCATGTTCAACAGCCACTGCTCGGTCAGCTCGAGCGTGTCGAATGCCCAGAGCGCGCGGGTATCAGCATCGGTCTCGGTGCCGTAGTAATTACGTGTAATGGAGCCGGTATAGGCCTGGTCGGGGTTCGGGTTCGATAGCGAGGTGCAGTCGCCGGAAGCCACGAGCGCCGGAGTACAGGTGCCGGCGCTGGTACCAGGCAGGCTGTACCCAGAACGGTCTACGGTTTCGCGGCCCAGCTCGATCCCAACGGAGAAATTGTTCTTGAAGCCGGCAACGATGGCCTCGCCGAACAGCTCGGTCTGGTTGATGGTGCTGGTGGTATTGCTGACGCGCTGGTTGGCGCGGCGGAACACCTGATCATTGAGGATGTTGCCTTTGCTGTCGTCCGGCTGGCTCCAGAGGTAATCCTGCATCGAGCTACCGTGGCGCAGCGTGTTCTTCACTGTCAGGTTGTCGCTCAGATCATGCTCGATGGCGATCGTCGAGATATCCGCACGGCCCTTGGAGAAGTCCCGCCCCGTCAGACCATAGAAGTTGCTGCTGTCGCCGCCATCGGTCGGCTTATCCGGATTGGCTGAGGTACGCCCAGCGGTGGATCCTGCATTCAAGCTGTAGGGAATGCCCGAATCCGGCAGATCGTCATTTTCCATGTGGTAGTAATCAAGGAACACGCGGGTGGGCGTGCCCAGGCCAAAAGCCAGCGACGCCGCCAGGCCCCAACGGTCGTTGTTGACCGCATCACGACCGGCAACGTTGTTTTCATGCTTCATCAGGTTCAAGCGGCCGGCCGTGCTCTCGTTGAACTGATAGTTGCCATCGAGGGTGTAGCGCTGTGTCTGATCCGAACCCCAGGTGAAGCCACCATCCAGCGAGTTGCCGAGATGAGCCTTCTTGCTCACCAGGTTGATACTGCCGCCGGCCGAGTTGCGGCCGCCCATGGCCGAGTCGGAACCCTTGACCACTTCCACTGCCTCTACGGCGAAAATCTCGCGTGACTGGGCACCGGTGTCACGTACACCGTCGAGGTACATGCTGCTCTGCGAGTCGAACCCGCGGATGAATGGGCGATCACCCGTGGGATTGCCCCCCTCGCCTGCACCCATGGTGATACCCGGCACGGTGCGCAAAGCGTCCTGCAGGTTCAGCGAGTTGGTGTCTTTGAGGACCTGCTGCGGTACGACTGTGACCGAGCGTGGCGTGTCGCGCAGCGGCGCGGTGAACTTGGATGATTGCGCCTGCTCGACCTTGTAGTCACCTTCCAGCGCGTCGCCCGTCACCGTTGTGGTGCCGAGGCTGAGGGGCTCGGTCTGATCGGCTTGCGCCGATTGCGCAGCAGACATACCGGATATGGCAACGCCTACAGCGGTGGCGAGCAGGCGAGGGGTCGCAGAACGATCCGAAGACATCATCGACATCATTGTTCTCATTAAAAAGTCGGAGGCCGCGAAATCTAGATCAAACAATAATCAATATCAATTCCATATAAGAATATTTTTGAAATATTCCCTGGCCTCTCGCCAACTGGTCAGAGGCTAATTACCATTTGCGCCTCAGCTGCCCATGCGATAAACCGACCATGCTTCTCCACATCCCTGCTCTGTTCAATTCCGATGAAGCCAAACGTATCCGCAGCGCGCTGGAGAAGGCCCCTTGGGCTGATGGCAAAGTCACCGCTGGCTATCAATCGGCAAAGACCAAGCACAATCTCCAGCTACCAGAGGATTCGCCTCTTGGAAGAGAGATTTCCGAGGCGATGTTGCAGCGTCTCTGGCAGAACCCGCAGTTCATGTCCGCCGCGCTCCCACATAAAGTCTTCCCGCCGCTATTCAATTGCTACAGCGAAGGCGGCTCGTTCGGTTATCACATCGACAACGCCATTCGCCAGGTAAAGAACAGTCCGGAGCGCGTCCGTACCGACGTTTCCTCGACCCTGTTCTTCAGTGATCCGGATGACTACGACGGTGGCGAATTGGTGATCAAGGACACTTACGGGACACAGCGGGTCAAGTTCGCCGCAGGCGACCTCGTGCTTTATCCGGCGACCAGCCTGCACAAAGTCGAGCCGGTGACCCGCGGGACGCGCATCGCCTCTTTTTTCTGGACCCAGAGCCTGATCCGCGATGATGGTCAACGCACCCTGCTTTATGAAATGGACCAGGCGATCCAGCAACTGGCCCGCGACGTGCCGGATCATCCTTCCCTCGTCCAGCTGACCGGCACCTATCACAACCTCCTGCGTCGATGGGCGGACGTTTGAGTGAGCTATTTATCCCGTCGTGAGGAGGTCACCTCGGAACAGCTGCCCGACTTGCTGGCGGGCGAGCCGCGCGAGGCCGCACGGACCATTCTCACCGCAGCTGAAACCGGCCTGGCGGACGCGCAGGTCATGCTCGGCCAAATCCTGCTGGAGGGTCGCGGCATTCAGCGTGACCTTGGGTTAGCCGTTCGTTGGTTCCGCATCGCCCGGGCGCAAGGCAACGCGATGGCGCACAATATGCTTGGTCGCTGCCTTGAGCATGGCTGGGGTTGCGATCCGGATCCGTCATCGGCAGTCCGTGAGTATCAGAAGGCGGGAAAAAAAGGCCTCGACTGGGGCATGTACAACCTCGCCAACCTGCTCGCTACCGGCCGAGGCGTGGCGCAGGACCAGCCGCAGGCTCTACGGCTGTATCGCCAGGCGGCAGAACTGGGCCATGCAAAGTCGATGAATCTGCTGGGCCGCTACCTTGAAGAAGGCCTGGTGGTGCCGGCTGATCAGGTTGCTGCCTGGAACTGGTATCGCCGCTCCGCCGAGGGCGGCGATTTCCGCGGTCAGTACAGCTACGCTGCGGTACTCATCAGTCAACAACGCTGGGACGAAGCCCGCCATTGGCTGATTCAGGCACTGGCGCTTGGTCACCTGAAGTTTCTGCGTAAGGCGCGGGATGAGCTGCTGACAGCGAGAATCGAATCGATTGCCGATATTGCGAGTGCCTACGCGGTCCGCTGCGCCGATACCGGTGACCAGGGCGACAGGCTGATCGCCCGCCAAATCGCAGCGAACCGCCCTGAACCGCTCGGATCCGACGCCTAACGCAGCTGAATAGCAGACACAGAAACGCCGCGAACTTCGCGGCGTTTTGCGTTGGTGAGGCCCAACGGGTCAGGCTTAGATGTAATAGGCCTTCAGCGGCGGGAAGCCATTGAATTCCACGGCGCTGTAGCTAGTGGTGTAAGCACCGGTGGAGAGCCAGTACATGCGGTCGCCGATGGCCAGATTCAGCGGCAGGCCGTACTTGTAGTTTTCGTACATGATGTCGGCGCTGTCGCAGGTCGGGCCAGCGATGACCACTTCCTCCATTTCGCCCTTCTTCTCGGTCCAGATCGGAAACTTGATGGCTTCGCCCATGGTTTCGATCAGGCCGGAGAACATGCCCACGTCGGTGTAGACCCAGCGCTCGACGGCGGTACGCGACTTGCGTGCCACCAGCACCACTTCGCTGACCAGAATGCCCGAGTTGGCAATCAGTGAGCGACCCGGCTCGAGAATGATTTCCGGCAGGTCATCACCGAAGTCTTCCTTGAGGAAGCGGATGATTTCTTCGGCGTAGGTTTCCAGGCTGTTGGTACGGGTGATGTAGTTGGCCGGGAAGCCGCCACCCATGTTGATCATCTTCAGCTCGATGCCGTCTTCTTCTTTCAAACGCTCGAAGATCACCTTGACCTTGGCAATCGCGGCGTCCCATACCGAGATGTCACGCTGCTGTGAGCCGACGTGGAAGGAAATGCCGTAGGGCTCCAGCTTCAGCTGACGGGCCAGAATCAGCAGGTCCATGGCCATGTCGGTCTGACACCCAAACTTGCGCGACAGAGGCCAATCGGCCGTGGTCGAGCCTTCAGTCAGGATGCGTACGTAGACTTTTGAACCCGGTGCGGCCTTGGCGATGTTGCGCAGGTCGGCTTCCGAGTCGGTGGCGAACATGCGCACGCCCTTGTCGTAGAAGTAGCGGATGTCCTTGGCTTTCTTGATGGTGTTGCCGTAGCTGATGCGTTCCGGGCCGACGCCGCGGGACATCACCTTGTCCAGCTCGTAGATCGAAGCGATGTCGAAGCTCGAGCCCTTGTCGCGCAGCAGATCGATGATCTCGACGGCCGGGTTGGCCTTCACCGCGTAGTAGACCTTGGCGAATTCGAAACCGGCGCGCAAATCGTCGTACGCCTTGTCGATGGTCTGGGTGTCGATGACCACGAACGGTGTTTCGTGCTGGTCAGCGAAGTCCTTCATCTTCTGGAAGGTAGGTCGGGAATAGTAATCTTCGATCTTGATCGACATGCATGGCTCCAAATCGGGAAACGTAAAGTCGGATTGGGGACAAGTGTCTGCCCGACTTCACTACGAAGCGGACAGACCTAAGAAGAACGCCTGATCAGTTTCCCCACTTTGGTTCGCCTACTTCCCAAGGCAGTGTCGCCGAGTATCACAGCCAAGCCAAATGACAACTACTGCGCTCGATCAAGCTGCGTTAGAACCCACCTCGAAATGCTCATTTACAAAAGTAAACTCCGCTTTCTCGCTGGCTTCTGCCTTGCCTGATCCTCGCTCGCTACGTTGTCAATTGCCTTGGAAAAAACTGATCTCTCGTCGTCAGTACTTGAGCCGGATGGATCGTTGCCAGCATGGACGTTCGGGCGCGAACTTTAGAACCACAGCTGTTACAGATCAACGAAAAATCCGCACTCGCTCCATTTTTTGCCGCGTCGGCGAACCTGCCTTACTTCAAACCGACAGATGCAGTGCGGCGATGTTCCCTCTGTCTCGCCCCGCTGCGGATTGGCGGCCCGTTGACGGGCACGCTCGGGCACGTCCTTTGCGCTATAATCGCCGGCTTTTTCCGACACGCTTTCAATACCGGGACCGCCATGACCTCTCAGGCCGCCGAAGTCGCGAAGCGCCGCACCTTCGCCATCATTTCCCACCCCGACGCGGGCAAGACCACCATCACTGAAAAGCTGCTGCTGATGGGCAAGGCGATTGCCGTGGCCGGCACGGTGAAGTCGCGTAAATCCGACCGCCATGCGACCTCCGACTGGATGGAAATGGAAAAGCAGCGCGGCATCTCCATCACCACCTCGGTGATGCAGTTCCCCTATCGCGAGCACATGATCAACCTGCTCGACACCCCCGGCCACGAAGACTTCTCCGAAGACACCTACCGCACCCTGACCGCAGTCGACAGTGCGCTGATGGTGCTCGACGGCGGTAAGGGCGTCGAGCCGCGCACCATCGCCCTGATGGACGTCTGCCGCCTGCGCGACACGCCCATCGTCAGCTTCATCAACAAGCTCGACCGCGACATCCGCGACCCCATTGAATTGCTGGATGAGATCGAAGCGGTGTTGAAGATCAAGGCCGCCCCCATCACCTGGCCGATCGGCTGCTACCGCGACTTCAAGGGTGTATATCACCTCAAGGACGACTACATCATCGTCTACACGCCGGGCCACGGACACGAGCGCACCGACGTAAAAATCATCGAGAAGCTCGACTCGGACGAAGCGCGCAAGCACATCGGCGACGAATACGACCGCTTCGTCGAGCAGCTCGAGCTGGTGCAGGGTGCCTGCCATGAGTTCGACCAGGACGAGTTCATCAAGGGCCAGCTGACCCCGGTTTTCTTCGGCACTGCGCTGGGCAACTTTGGTGTCGATCATGTGCTCGATGCCGTGGTCGACTGGGCTCCGCGCCCGCTACCGCGTGCGGCCAATGAGCGAGTGGTCGAGCCGGTCGAGGACAAGTTCACCGGTTTCGTCTTCAAGATCCAGGCGAACATGGACCCCAAGCACCGCGACCGCATCGCTTTCATGCGCATCTGCTCGGGCAAGTACGAAAAGGGCATGAAGCTGCGCCACGCGCGCATCGGCAAGGACATCCGCATCGCCGACGCCCTGACCTTTTTCTCCAGCGAGCGTGAGCAACTGGAAGAAGCCTGGGCCGGCGACATCATCGGTCTGCACAACCACGGCACCATCCAGATCGGCGATACCTTCACCGAAGGCGAAAACCTTAGTTTTACCGGCATCCCGCATTTCGCCCCGGAACTGTTCCGCCGCGTCCGCCTGAAGGACCCGCTGAAATCCAAGCAGCTGCGCCAAGGCTTGCAGGAACTGGCCGAGGAAGGCGCCACCCAGGTGTTCTTCCCCGAGCGCAACAACGACATCATCCTCGGCGCGGTGGGTGTGCTGCAGTTCGACGTCGTCGCCAGCCGCCTGAAGGAGGAATACAAGGTCGAGTGCGCCTACGAGGCGATCAACGTCTGGTCAGCGCGCTGGATCGAGTGCGACAACGAAAAGAAGCTCAAGGAATTCAGCGACAAGGCTTATGAAAACCTGGCAGTCGACGGCGGCGGCCACCTGACCTACCTCGCCCCGACACGGGTCAACCTGAGCCTGATGGAAGAGCGCTGGCCGGATGTGAAGTTCAGGGCGACGCGCGAACACCATTGACCGCGATCATTCGTAGGCACCGGCCTGGTGCCTACGAGAATGCCTGAAATTCCCTGCAGGAGTGGCCTTCAGCGAGGCAAGACACTGCGGCCTGCGCTTCCGCCGCACGATACGAATCTCTACCAATCCAGCGCCAGGCAACTCTCGAAGTGCCGCGGCTCGCCGCTCAGCGGATCGCGAAATTCCAGGCCGCGCGCCAATAACTTGAGCGGCTTGGCGTAGTCGTCCTGATCGCGACGACTGCGCTCGATCAGCTCCGGATAGAAGGGATCGTTGCAGATCCCGGCCCCCAGCGTGGCCATCTGCAAGCGCAGTTGATGCTTGCGTCCAGTGACCGGAAAAAGCGCGTAGCGCCAGAACGCATCACGGCGCTCCAGCACCTCGATACGCGTCTCGCTGTTGGGCGCGCCCTCGCCTTGCTTCATCAGGAAGAACGGCTCGCCCTCGACCATGTGCAATTGCTCTCGACGCGGAAAGTCGAGATCGGGCAGCGCCGGGCAGATCGCTTCGTAGCGCTTGTCGATCCGGCGCTCGCGAAACAGCGCCTGATAGCGGCCCCGGCTTTCGGGATTGGTGGAAAACAGCACCAGCCCGGCGGTCAACCGGTCGATACGGTGGATGGGCACCAGATCCGGATTGTCCAGGCGTTTGCTCAGGCGCGCCAACAGGGTTTCGTTGACGTATTCGCCGGCCGGTATCACCGGCAGGAAGTGCGGTTTATCGGCGACCAATAGATGCTCGTCGAGATGCAACACCTGTTCCTCGAAGGGGATCGGCTTCTCGTCCGGCACCTCGCGGAAATAGTGCACCTTCAACCCGACCTGATAGGGATGCGGCGGCGCCAACGGTTGCCCATCGGCGCCCAGCACGCGGCCTCTGGCAAAGCGATCGAGCCAAGTGACGCGATCGATTGCGGGGAAATGTGCGCACAAGCAATCGAGCACCGTGAGCCAGTCGCCCTGGGGCAAATGCAGGGTACTGCGGGCGTTGGGGGCAGTGGCGGACATGACAGCGGCGCACATGGAGGAAATGGCTAGGGATGATACCCGACTGCATCGCGCCAGCCGTCGACTCATGCCGACTTCGCACGGCGGTGTCGATTTGGATCGGTGCCGGTCGACTATCTGGGCATGCATCGAAACCATCGATGCTTCATTCGCTCGTCCCGTAAGCGGAGGTCCACGATGAACAACCATTCGATCGTATCCCGTCAGCAATGGCTGGCCGCCCACAGCGAACACCTGCTCAGGGAAAAGCAGGTCACCCACCAGCGCGAAGCGCTCGCCACCGCCCGCCGCGAATTGCCCTGGGCATTGGTGGACAAAGACTACCGATTCCAGGACGCACAGGGTTCGGTGGGCCTGGCCGAGCTGTTCGAAGGGCGCAGCCAGCTGATCATCAAGCATTTCATGTTCGGGCCCGACTGGCAGGAAGGCTGCGTCGGCTGTTCCTTCGAGATGGACCATCTGCAGGGCGCGCTGGTGCACCTGACCCACCATGACGTTAGCTTCGCCGCCGTGTCGCGTGCGCCCTTCTCGGCACTCGACGCCTTCCGCCAGCGCATGGGCTGGCACGTCCGCTGGGTATCGTCTGCCGGTAGCGATTTCAACCGCGACTTCCATGTCTCGTTCGACCCCGAGGACATCGTCGAGGGCAAGGTCTTCTATAACTTCACCTGGCAGCCGTTCGTCTGTGAAGAGCTTTCGGGCTTCAGCGTGTTCTATCGCGACGAAGACGGACGCATCTTCCACACCTTTTCGGCTTACGGGCGCGGTGCCGAAGAGCTGCTCGGCAGCTATGTGTTGCTCGACATGACGCCCAACGGCCGCAACGAAAACGGACCGCAACATAACCTGACCGACTGGGTACGCCATCACGACCGTTACGACAGCGGCGATCAGGTCGACCCGACTGGGCGCGTCAGTTCAGCCGACCGCGGACCATCGGCGGACTGCTGTCAGCGCTCCTGAACACTCACCCGTCGCCGCGATGATGTTCTGGGAAACCCTCACCGCGCTGCCCGGTCCAGACTAGAACAGCCAGGCATTTCCTCAGGGCTGCCAAGGCCGACTCATCGCAGGTCGAATGCTGTGGCGTGTAAGCGCTTCCGATGCACACGCCCTGCTTGCCTGAACGGTTTATGCCCGAATCACGCGAGGTTTCCATGACAACGACAGTGGGTGACTATTTAATCGAACGCCTCTATCAATGGGGCGTCCGCCGCATTTACGGCTACCCCGGCGATGGCATTAACGGCGTATTCGGTGCGCTCAATCGCGCGAATGAGAAGATCCGTTTCATCCAGGCCCGGCACGAGGAGATGGCCGCCTTCATGGCCTGCGCCGACGCCAAATTCAGCGGTGGCCTGGGCGTCTGTATCGCCACGTCCGGCCCTGGTGCGGCGCACCTGATCACCGGCCTATACGACGCGCGCCTGGATCACATGCCGGTGCTGGCGATCACAGGGCAGAAGTCCCGTACCGCGCTGGGCAGCCATTATCAGCAGGAGATCGACTTGCCGGCGCTGTTCAAGGACGTGTCCGGCGCCTTCGTCGAGCAGGCCAGCGCACCGGCGCAGGTCAGACACCTGATCGACCGGGCGATCCGTACCGCGATGGGCGAACACAAGGTCACGACACTGATCCTGCCCAGCGACATTCAGGAAGCCGAATACAGCGAGCCGCCGCGCGCCCATGGCGCCGTGCATTCGGGTATCGGTTACACCCGACCGAAGACGGTGCCCTACGAGGCCGATCTGCAACGCGCGGCCGAGGTTCTCAACGCCGGTGAGAAGGTGGCTATCCTGGTCGGTGCCGGTGCGCTGAATGCCACCGACGAGGTGATCGCCGTCGCCGAGAAACTTGGTGCCGGGGTCGCCAAGGCGCTGCTCGGCAAAGCGGCTATGCCGGACGATCTGCCTTGGGTCACTGGGTCCATCGGCTTGCTTGGCACCGAGCCGAGCTACAAGCTGATGACCGAGTGCGACACCTTGCTGATGATCGGCTCGGGCTTCCCCTACTCCGAGTTTCTGCCCGAGGAAGGTCAGGCGCGCGGCGTGCAGATCGACCTCAAGGCCGACATGCTCAGCATCCGCTACCCGATGGAGGTGAATCTGCAGGGCGACTCGGCCGAAACCCTGCGCGCGCTGCTGCCACTGCTGCAAGAAAAAACCGAGCGCAAGTGGCGCAAGCGCATCGAAGAGTGGCGCATGGACTGGGAAGATGTGCTGGAAAAGCGTGCCATGGTCGAGGCCCATCCGATCAACCCGCAGCGCGTCGCGTTCGAGCTGTCGCCTCGCCTTCCGGATAACGCCATCATCACCAGTGATTCAGGCTCCTGCGCCAACTGGTATGCCCGCGACGTGAAGATGCGCCGCGGCATGATGGGATCGCTGTCCGGAGGCTTGGCCTCGATGGGCGCAGCGGTGCCTTATGCCATCGCCGCCAAGTTCTCCCACCCGGACCGCCCGGTCGTGGCCATGGTCGGCGATGGCGCCATGCAAATGAACAACATGGCCGAGCTGATAACGGTCGCCAAATACTGGAAGGAGTGGCAGAACGCGCAGTGGGTCTGCTGCGTCTTCAACAACGAGGACCTCAATCAGGTGACCTGGGAGCAGCGCGTGATGGAAGGCGATCCGAAGTTCGAGGCATCGCAGGATATTCCCAACGTGCCTTATCACCGCTTCGCCGAGTCCATCGGGCTGAAGGGCATCTACGTCGACCGTGAAGATCAGGTCGCGGCCGCCTGGGACGAGGCTTTCGCCGCGGACCGGCCGGTACTGCTCGAATTCAAGACCGACCCAGACGTGCCGCCGCTGCCGCCGCACATCAAGCTGGAGCAGGCCAAGGCCTATGCGTCGGCCTTGCTGCATGGCGACCCGGACCAGGGCGGAATCATCAAGCAGTCTGCCAAGCAGGTGCTGAGCAAGGTTCTGCCCGGGCATCGCAAGGACTAAGGCAAAGACGCCCGAATAAGGCGACAGCGGGACGCTGCCATCCGCGCCTTGGGGCGGCGGCCACCGCATCCCCACTCGGTGTTCCGACCTAGGGCGGGGTCAACCTGTCGCTGGAAAATGTATTGCCTGTGGTACTGGCCTCTTTCGAGGCTGGATCGTATCGCTGCACGTTCGGCTCCGAATCTACGGCGGAGCTTCGTCTGACCGGAAATCGGATGCTGCGGGCTAGTCTTCCCGGTCTCGCGTCACTTCGCCGGTCTTGCCGTCGATCCGGAATTCGTAGGTCTTGCCGTCCTGCTTGGTGCCCTCGCCTTCCCAGCTGTCGTCGTCGGCTTCGATGCTATACAGCTGCGTATAGCCAGCCGCTTTGGCTTTCTCCACGGCCTGCTCAAGCGAAATCCAGCCGGTGCCGGGCCTGTCCGCCAAGGCGACGGTGCTGGCGGATCCAAGTACAGCGATTGCGAGTGCGGCGGTCAGTTTCTTGTTGTACATCGAAGCGTCCTCATGGCTTACGGTAAGTCGGCAGCCCAGCTGCTATGCATGTGAGGCAGAATTTCGCCGCAGGGTTCCCGTCATCCAGCCACATAGGCTCAACGCTTTTCGATGGATACCAGTGCCGCCTGGTCGCCTTCACTCTGAAAGCTGATGCGGACCTGATCACCGACCGCAAGACCTTCCAGTTGCTCGCGCCGAGCCTGGAAATCCATGGTCGAGGCAGGCCACTTCAACGCCGGCACGGCGTCGTGGGCGATGGTCACCAGTCCCGCGTCAGCGTCGATCGCCTCGATCCGGCCACTGGCATTGACCACCGGCTCCGAGATGACGTCAGTCGCCGAGCCATCATCGATCGTTGGCGAATCAGCCTGCGCCGGCGGCTTGAGCAAATCCTGCGCAAAGGCGGGTGTAATGAGCAGTGACAAGCTGAAGATGAGGCAGTGGACCAGCTTCATGGCAGACCTCCCTGAACCGACAGACGTACCCTGCATTTGACAATTCACACGCTGCTATTGCTGGCAGACATCGTCAGATTGCATCGATACGCGCCGTTCAGGTTCGCGTAAGCCGAGCTCCGTAACCTGTGAATCGTCGAAACCCACACAGGAAAACGAAACCATGAAAACACTGACTACTTTGATCACCGCCGCCACCCTAGCCCTCGGCGCCAACCTGGCCATGGCCCGCGACCTGGGCCCCGATGAAGCCTTGAAACTGCGCGACGCGGGCACTATCCAGTCGTTCGAGAAACTCAACGAAGCGGCACTGGCCAAACACCCGGGTGCCAAAGTCGAGGAGACCGAGCTGGAAGAGGAATACGGCCGCCACGTCTATCAGGTTGAACTGCGTGACGACAAAGGTGTGCAATGGGACCTGGAACTCGACGCCAAGACCGGCGAAGTGCTCAACGACCATCAGGACGACTAATGAATCGCGCCATCCTCTTCACCACGCCACTGGCCCTGCTGCTCGCTGCCACCCCGGCGGCGAGCCGCGACCTGGATCAGGATGAAGCGCTGCAGCTGCGCCACGAAGGGCTGATCGTGCCGTTGGAGACACTTCTGCAGCACGCCATGGCGCGCTATCCGGGCGCTCGTCTGCTGGAAGCCGAACTGGAAGAAGAGGACGGGATCTACGTCTATGAAATCGAATTGCTCACAGCCGACGGCGTCGCGCGCGAACTGGAATTGGACGCACGCGACGGCCGCCTGCTCAAGGACGAAGAAGACTGATGCGTCTGCTACTGGTCGAAGACAACGTACCGCTGGCCGATGAACTGCAGGCCAGCCTTGCGCGCCAAGGCTACGCCACCGATTGGCTGGCCGATGGCCGCGACGCCGATTACCAAGGCACCAGCGAGCCCTATGACTTGATCGTTCTGGACCTCGGCCTGCCTGGCAAGCCGGGGCTGGATGTCTTGCGCGCCTGGCGCTCACGAGGCCTGGCGACCCCGGTGCTCATTCTCACCGCCCGTGATTCCTGGGCCGAACGCATCGAAGGGCTCAAAGCCGGCGCGGATGATTACCTGACCAAACCCTTCCATCCCGAAGAACTGCTGTTGCGCATCCAAGCGCTGCTGCGCCGCGCCCATGGTGTGGCCAACCAGCCGTTATTGCAGGTCGGCGGGCTGGCCCTGGACGAAGCACGTCAACGCTGCCATAAGGACGGCCAGGACATCGAGCTGACCGCCGGGGAATTTCGCCTGTTGCGATACTTCATGCTCCATCCCGATCAGCTGTTGTCGAAAACCCAGCTGGCCGAACATCTGTATGACGGCGAAACCGAGCGCGACTCCAACGTCATCGAGGTGCATGTCAATCGCCTGCGCGGCAAGCTCGGGCGCGAACTGATCGAGACCCGTCGCGGCCAGGGCTATCGCTTCGGCGGCGCGCCTTGAGGTCCATTCAGCGCAGCCTCAGCCTCGGGCTGATTTCAGGCCTGCTGCTGGTCGGTCTGCTATTGGTGCAGACCAGTCTGTGGTTATTCGAAGCCGGCCTTCGACGCAACCTGGCCATCGACCTGAGGGAAGAAACCGAAGGCCTGCTGATCGCCGTTGTACAGGGCCCGGACGGCTTCAAGCTAGACTCCAACCGGCTCAATCCACGCTATAAACGGGCCTTCTCCGGCCACTATTTCCGCATCGACCTGCCGATGCGTAGCTGGCGATCACGCTCGCTGTGGGATGCCGAACCGACCTGGCCCACGTCCAACGGGCTGGCCAACGACCTGCTGGAAGGGCCGCAAGATCAGCGGCTGCTGAGCTTTCGTGCCGAATACCGACGCGACGGGCAGAGCATCGTCATCAGCGTCGCGCGCGATTACACCCCGGTGCTCAAGAGCTTTGCCCAGGTTCGTCTGGGCGGCCTGGGCCTGGTCGGTCTGGCGCTGCTGGTGTTCCTGCTGCTGCAGCGCTATGCGGTGAAGCTCGCCATGCGCCCATTGGAGCGCGCACGGCAGCAGATCGCGCAGTTGCAGCAGGGCGAGCGTCAGCAGCTGGACATTCAGGCACCGCTTGAACTGCAACCGCTGGTGGAACAGATCAATCACCTGCTGGCGCACACCGACGAGACCCTGAAGCGTTCGCGGCACGCGCTGGGCAATCTGGGCCACGCGCTGAAAACCCCACTGGCAGTGCTCGGCAGCCTTATTCGACACGAGGAGCTGCAGGCTCATCCGCAGTTGCAGGCGACTCTTCGCGAACAGCTGGAGCAGATCCAGCAACGCGTCGCCCGCGAACTGGGGCGCGCGCGGTTGGCCGGCGACGTGCTGCCCGGCGCCTATTTCGATTGCGCCGAAGAACTCGCGCCGCTATTCGAGACGCTGAACATGATTCACCGTCGCAGCCTTCATCTGCATTGGCGTACGCATGAAGATTGCCGCCTACCCTGGGATCGAGAAGACATGCTCGAACTGCTCGGCAACCTGCTGGACAACGCCTGCAAGTTCGCCCGCTCGGAGGTGCTGTTGAGCATCGAGCCTACGCCTCGCGGCTACCTTATTCAGGTAGAAGATGACGGACCGGGAATTCCGGAAGACCAGCGCGAAGCGGTACTCGAACGCGGCATTCGCCTCGACGAGCGTGCCGAAGGACACGGGCTGGGGCTTGGCATCGTGCGGGATATTCTGGCCGCCTGGAACGGTCGGCTAACGCTGGAGCAGAGTCCGCTCGGTGGCTTGCGAGCGAGCGTGCACCTGCAGACGCAGCAGCGCCGCAAAGAATAACAATCAGGGGTTTGAAACAGGCGGATGAGGGCAAGGTATCACTGCGCGCGGGCTAGCTCGTTACGCATGTCTTCCAGGATGGTTTCTACCAACAGATCGTTCTGTACCTGACGACCGGAAACCATTCGAATGGCTTCGGTGCCGTTGATCGGGTAGCCGACACGGACGACCAGATAGCCATCGTCCTGCGGCTCAACGCGGGTCTTGTAATCAGCCGGAAAATTGTCGGCAAGGTGGCGGGAAAGGGTTTTCATGAAGGCCTCGTACACTGAGTCTGAAACAAAGACCCGCCAAAGCACCAGGAGATTCCAAACCACTCATCGGATGACCGTCTGTCGACAAAAAACCGTAATGAGGGCGTCTGCCCAGGTTCACTTTCCCTCGCCTTTGCCGTAGGCCAGCCAGGCCAGAATACCCATGCCGGCAAAGGCGGTCGCGGAAAGCAGCAGCGCATTCAATAACAGGCTCATGATGTCATCGTCCTCGTTCGGCTCGCTTGATGTACGCTCCGAATATATGTAGCTTCACGCGACACGTCGAGCCACCCGATAGTCGCATGTAAAGTTTTCCGGCAGATGAGGCGAACATGAAAAGGAAAAAATCGATCAGCCAGATCCGCTGGGATCTGGCGTTGCGCTATCGCCTGATCGAGACGGTGGCCTGGTGGGAAGGCCGCCTGACCACGGGTCATCTGATGCAGAGTTTCGGCATCAGCCGGCAGCAAGCCTCGAAGGACATCAACACGTACCTGAACCAGCATGCGCCGAAAAACCTTACATATGATCGCCATTTGAAGGGCTACAAACCAAGCAAGCAATTTGAGCCACTGTTTATTGACGGCAGCGCCGGCGCTTACCTGCACCTGCTCGACCAGAACCGCGACCGCGCGCCACATATCGAAGGTCTGGCGCTGGCCTACGCGCACACCGAGGTGCTGCACATGCCCGACCGCAGCATCCGACCCGAGGTGCTGCGGCCGATTCTGAAAGCCTGCCGTGAAGGACTGCGACTGGAAACCGAGTACGTGTCCCTCGCTCACCCCGACGTCGAGATTCGCGTGATGGCGCCGCACACCTTGGTCTTTACCGGGACACGCTGGCACGTGCGCGCCTATTGCGAGAAGAATCGGGGCTTTCGTGACTTCGTGCTCAGCCGCTTTCGCGGCGAGCCGGATCTGATGGATGAAACCGATAACACCCAGGACACCGACGAGGCTTGGAACACGCCGGTCGAGGTGATCATCGAGCCTGATGTGCGGCTGACCGCCGAGCAGAAGGCGATTATCGCGACCGATTACGGGATGGATGACGACGAACTGCGGATCGCGACGCGTGGCGCACTGGTGCAGTACGTGTTGCAGCGGTATCAGATTGATCCCAATACCGTGCTGGCCAATGCGGCGGCGCAGCAGATTCAGGTGAGGAATCTTCAGGGGTTGAAGGCGTGGTTGTATTGATGGTCGGGCCACTGCGCACTTGTATTCCCGCCAAGAGCGATCTTGCTCGCGCCTGGGCACCTGCCCAGGCGTCGACGTCGGGCGCCTCGCTTTACTCAGCTCGACCTGCAGGTTGCGCCTTGTACGGCGCCTCGCTGGCTTCTGTTTCGTGGATGCACTCGGTTGGCCAGACTGGCCGAAGCATTGGTTTCGCCCTGCTGGGCGAGTCACTTTTTCCAAACGCCGGACGGCCGGCCCCCAAAAAAGTAACCAAAAACGCTTGCCCCTGCATTCGGGTCTCGCTGCGCTCGACTTCCCTCATTCCATCCACGCTCCGGGGGCCGGCGTACAAGGGCCATCCATACCGACGGCGGCCCCGACCCTTTACGCCTCTCGCGGCATCCATGCCGCTCGCTCCCCTCCGCGCGGATTTCATTCGGCCTCCTGAAAGGGGCGTTCTGCGTCGTCTGGTAGATCGCACTTATCGGAACAAGCAAAACGCGTTGTTTCTGTTGCTACTCAAGGATTTTCAGCTCGTAGGATGGGTGCAATCCATCCTACGTTCGAGCACGACACTACAATCGATATCGGTATTTGAGAGTATCCAAACAACTCACACCCAAGCCCCCATTCCACCGACGAGGAGCGGATCGGTTTCGGATCTCAGCACGTCGAACCCGGTGGGTAAGCTTCGCGTTACCCACCCTACATTCTGTGTAGCCCGCATATCCACTCCGTTGCACGGCCCATCAGGCACCACCGGATCGCCCCGTTCAGGAGGCCGAGCGCAGGTGGCGCGGAAGGGGTTGAGCGGCATGGATGCCGCGAGAGCCGCGATGGGCCAGGGATGGCCCTTCGCGGCGGGCCCATGGAGCGTCACCGGAGCGAGGGAACCCCGGCGCAGCCGGGGCCGGATGCAGGGGCAAGACCTTTTGGTTCCTTTTGGCGGGGCGGCCATCCGTGCGACTGCCAAAAGGGACTCGCCCAGCAGGGCGAAACCAATGCCCCAGCAAACTCCGTTAATCGGCGTTACACATCAGACACAAACAGCTTTGCAAGCAGGAACTCGGCGTCCCCCTCGCCCCGGCAACCTTCACACGACCTCAGCGCCCAAACTTCCGTATCCAGTCGCGCCCCGCCGCGACTCCAACGAAAAAAGACCCCTCGTATGCGCCTGATCCACACTTCCGACTGGCACCTCGGCCAGACCCTCCATGGCCAGGACCGCGACTACGAGCACGCGCAGTTCCTCGCCTGGCTGCTCGGTCAGCTGACCGAACATCAGCCAGACGCTCTGCTGATCGCCGGCGATATCTTCGACACGGTCAACCCACCGCTCAAGGCACAGGAACGGCTCTACGACTTCATCGTCCGCGCCCACGAGAAACTGCCACAACTGGATATCGTGATGATCGCCGGCAACCACGACTCCGGCGGGCGCATCGAGCTGCCCGGGCCATTAATGAGGCGTCTGAACGCCCATGCCATCGGCCGCATCAGCTGGCTGGCGGACCATAGTCTTGATCACGGTCGGCTGCTGGTACCGCTGCACGACGCCAAGGGCGAGGTTGCCGGCTGGTGCCTGGCACTGCCCTTTCTGCGCCCAGCGGAAGTCACCGGTGGTGAAGCGGGCGAGGATTACATGCTCGGCATCCGTCACGTTCACCAGCACCTGATCGCGGCCGCTGAAGCCCAGCGCCAGCCCGGCCAGGCGCTGATCGCCATGAGCCACGCGCACATGGCCGGCGGTGCCGTATCGGAAGATTCGGAGCGCAATATCGTCATCGGCAATGCCGAAGCGCTGCCCGCCAGCCTGTTCCCCGAACCCATCGCCTACGTCGCACTCGGCCACCTGCACAAGCCGCAGAAGGTCGCCGGGCAGGAACGCATTCGTTACAGCGGCTCGCCGTTGCCGCTGTCGTTCGGCGAGATCAACTACCCACATCAGGTGTTGCTGGTGAGTTTCGATGGCGACCAGTTGAGTCGGATCGAAAGCCTGCCAGTGCCGCGCGCCGTGGAGATGATCCGCATCGGCCGCGCCCCGCTGGCCGAGGTCATCAGTCAACTGGCGGCTCTGCCGCCGGTGGGCCTGTTCGCCGAAAACCTGCCTTGGCTGGAGGTGCGTGTACAGCTCGACGAACCTCTTCCAGACCTGCGCCAGCGCATCGAAACCGAGCTTGCAGGCAAAGCCTGCCGGCTGGTGCGCATCGCCAGCGAATACGTCGGCAAGCGCGGCGAGGCTGAATCAGAGGTGCTTCCGGGCCTCGACCAGATCACGCCGCAGGAGCTCTTCGCTCGCGCCTGGGAGGAACAGTTCGGCAACCCGCCGGACGACCAGGCGTTAGAGGACTTCGCCAGCCTCTTGCAAGGCGTCGAATTTGCCGATGAAGGAGAAACGCGATGAAGATCCTCGCGATCCGCCTGAAAAATCTCGCGTCACTGGCCGGCGAACAGGTCATCGATTTCAGCGCTGAACCCCTGGCCAGCGCCGGCCTGTTCGCTATCACCGGGCCTACAGGTGCCGGCAAAAGCACCATCCTCGATGCCTTGTGTCTGGCCTTGTTCGGCAGCACGCCACGACTCGACGGCGCCTCGCTGCTCAGCAAGGTGCCGGACGGCAACGACGAGATCGGCAGTGGCGACGAACGCAACCTGCTACGCCGCGGCTGCGGCAGTGGTTATGCAGAGGTGGATTTCGTCGGCGTCGACCAGCATCGCTACCGCGCTCGCTGGGAGGTCAAGCGCGCCCGCGAGAAGGTCGACGGCCGTTTGCAAGCCAGCAACCAGAGCCTGCTCGACCTGGACCGCGACCAGTTGCTGGCCAGCGGTAAGAAACGCGAGTTCAAGGAGCTCCTCGAAGCCAAGCTCGGCCTGACCCTGGCGCAGTTCACCCGTGCCGTGCTGCTGGCCCAAAGCGAATTCTCAGCATTCCTCAAGGCCGACGACAACGACCGCGGCACCCTGCTGGAAAAACTCACCGACACCGGCCTCTACAGCCGCCTCGGCCAGGCCGCCTTCGAAGCGGCCAAGCGCGCCCGAGAAGTACTCACCGCCCTGCAACAACAGGCCGGCGGCGTGCAGCCACTGGAACCCGAAGCACGCCAGGCGCTGGAGGCCCAGCACCAGAGACAACTGGCCGAACTCAAGACGCTGCAACAGCAGCTCGAAACGCTGAAACAGCAAAGCCAGTGGTTACAGGACATGGCCCGCTTGCAAGGCGAGCGCGACAAGGCCAGGCAGCAGCTGGCCGATGCTGAAACCGAACACGAAAACCTGGCCGACGCCCGCCGCATCCTCGCGCTATTCGAGCTCCTGGCACCACAACGGCATCGCTTCCTCCGCGAGCAGGCGCTGGCACCGCTGCTGGCGAAGGTCGAGGAAAACCTGGCCCGCCATGGTCGCGAGCACAGCGCAGTGCAGCAGCGGCTCGACGAGCTGGAGCAGCTCTGCAAGAGATCGACCGATGCGTTGAAAGCAGCGGAGCAGACGCTCAAATCTGCCGAGCCTCAACTGGCACAGGCGCGCCGGGAAGAGGAACGCCTGAGCCATCTGACCAACGACTTGGGCGACGCGCGGCGCCAAACCGACCAGGCCGAAGCCGCAAGCAAGGCCGGCGAAGGGTCCCTGGCTCAATTAACGCAGCAACAGGAACAGGCCGCGACCCAGCTGGCGACCTTGACCGATGGGCTTGCCCGCAGCGCCGAATTGCAGCCGTTGTGCGCAGCCTGGAATGGCTACCGGCCCCGCCTGCAGCAGGCCGTGCAGATCGCGGCTCGCCTGCAGCAGGGTCGTCAGGAACTCCCTGCCCTGGAAACCGCAGCCAAGACAGCCGAAGCCGCACAAGCACACGCACGTCAGGCGCTCGACGCGCTGCAAGTCGAGATTGGCGGGGAAACAGGCCTGGCCGAGCAGCTCGCGCAGCTCAATACCCGGCTCGACGCCTGGCGCGAAGCCCAGCGCGAAGGTGAAAGCCTGTTCGGGCTCTGGTCCCGCCAGCAGCAACTGGCAAATCAGCAACAGGCATTGCTCGACGAGCAGAGCCGCCAGCAGCAAGAACTCGTCGCCCTGACGCAAGCCGGCAAGCTTGCTCGCACAGAACGGGACGACGCGGAAAAGGCGCTGAAAGTGGTACAGGCCCTGCTGGAGCGCCAGCGCCTGGCCCGCAGCGCCAATGTCGAGGCTTTGCGCGCGGCCCTTGCCCCGGGTGAGCCGTGCAGCGTCTGCGGCAGCCTCGAACATCCCTGGCATGACGGCAAGGCGCTGCTCGCCGCCCTCGATCAAGGCGACGAGCGCGAAGCCGAGCAGGCCCAGCTGCAGCTGAAGCATCACGACGAAAAACTCCAGGCGTTGCGCGACCAGCACATCGCCCTGACCACCGGCATCAAACAGAACGGGCAGCGACAGACGGAGATCGCCGACGAGCTGGCGAAGCTGGAACCGCAACTGGCCGCCCTGCCCCTCTATACCGAGCTGCTAACGGAGCCTGAAACAGAGCGCCAATCCAGGCTCGACGGGAAGCTCGCCACCCTGAAAACCGACATCGCCACGGCCAGTGCTCGCCAGCGTGACCTGCTAGCGCTGCAGCAGCGCAGCGAAACCCTGCAGAACGACTGGCAGCGCGCGCGTGACAGCTGCGTCCAGGCTACTCAGGCCCTCACCGGCCAGCGCGAGGCAATCGCCCGCGACGAGGAACGCCTGGACGAAGAGCTGGCCGAATTCGCCACTCTACTACCTGCCGCCCTCCTGGCCCGCTGGCGCGAGGCGCCTGCCGAAACCTTCATGCAGCTCGACAGTCAGGTCGAGGCCCGGCGTCAGCAGATCGACCAACAGGCAGAAGTCGCCGAAGAGCAACAGCAGCGGCAGACCGCGTTGGAGCGCGAGCAACTGCAGCAACAGCATCGTCTCGACCAGCAAAAGGCGTGCGCGGCCCGCCAAGCCGACCTCGAAGCCCGCGAGCTGGTTTGCCGGCAGAGCCTGCGCGACAGTCTGGGCGAGCAGGCCAGCGCGCAAATCTGGCAACAGCAACTGGAAAATGCGATCCAGCTCGCCCGCCAGCAGCAGGCCGAAATCGACCGGCAACTGAACGAGGCTCGAGTCGAGCTGACCCGGCTCGCGGGCGAGCAGCACAATTGCGCTCAGCGCCGTGCCGAGCTGCTGGCCGAGCGCAGCACGCTCAGCGAAGAACTCGCGACCTGGCGCGCCGCCCATCCCGATCTAGACGATGCAACCCTGGAACAGCTGTTGCAATTGGACGACACGCTGCTCGCCGAAGCGCGTGAACGTCTGCGCGCCAACACCGAACAGCTCGCCCGCAGTCGCGAACGCCTTGACGGCTGCGAGCAGCGGCTGAAGGCGCATCAGGCTTCGCAGCCAAACCCACCGAACGCCGAAACCCTGGAAGCCCAACTCAGTAGTCAGAAAGCCAGCTGCGACAACACCGAACAGCGCTCTAGCGAAACCCGCGCCGTGTTGCTCGACGACGATCGCCGTCGCAATCAGAGCCGAACCCTACTTGAGCAAATCGCCGCGGCGACCGCTCAAAGCCAGCGCTGGGGCCGCATCGCCGCGCTGATCGGCTCAAGCGATGGCGGCGCCTTCCGCAAGATCGCCCAAGCCTACAACCTCGACCTCTTGGTCCAGCATGCCAATGTGCAACTGCGACAGCTGGCCAGGCGTTACCGGCTCAAGCGCGGCGGCAGCCCGCTGGGGTTACTGGTAATGGATACGGAAATGGGCGACGAACTGCGCTCGGTGCATTCGCTGTCAGGTGGCGAGACTTTCCTTGTCTCGCTGGCGCTTGCATTAGGCTTGGCCTCGATGGCGTCGAGCAAGCTGAAGATCGAGTCGTTGTTCATCGACGAAGGGTTTGGCAGCCTCGACCCCGAATCGCTGCAGATCGCCATGGACGCGCTGGACTCGCTACAGGCCCAGGGTCGCAAGGTGGCGGTGATTTCACACGTGGCGGAAATGCATGAGCGCATCCCGGTGCAGATCCAGGTGCAGCGCATGGGCAATGGTCAGAGCGGGTTGAGGATCGTGGGCGCGGGCGGACTTTGAAACGATGGCAGGCGCCATATGAAAACCGAGATTGCGCGCTCCGTAGGGGCGAATAACTTCGCCCCTACGGAGCGGACATCGAGGCGTGACGCCTGACGTCGGTGTCCTGTAGGGGCGTTGCGCGATGGATGCTGTGCTCGCCTTGCCGTCAGCCCATTGCAGCCTGGTAACGTCGCTGCACTTCCGGCCAGTTGATCACCTGGTAAAAGGCGTTGATGTATTCCGGCCGACGGTTCTGGTAGCGCAGGTAGTAAGCGTGCTCCCAGACGTCCAGACCGAGGATCGGCGTGTTGCCGTTCATCAACGGGCTGTCCTGGTTGCCGGTGTGCTCCACGACCAACTTCTTTTCGGGCGTCACGCTGAGCCAGGCCCAGCCGCTACCGAAGCGGGACACGGCCGCCTTGGTGAAAGCGTCCTTGAACTTGTCGACGCCGCCCAGCTGCTCATCGATGGCTTTGGCCAGCTCGCCGTCCGGCGTTCCGCCCGCGTTGACGGCCATGACTGTCCAGAACAGCGAGTGGTTGGCGTGGCCGCCGCCCTGATTGATCACCGCCGCGTGTTTATCGGACGGCAGCTGCTGGATCATCGTCAGCAGTTTTTCTACCGGAATCTCAGCCCACTCGGTGCCTTCCAGCGCCGCGTTGAGGTTGTTGATATAGGTCTGGTGGTGTTTGGTGTGGTGTATTTCCATGGTCTGGGCATCGATATGAGGCTCCAGCGCGTCGTAAGCATAGGGAAGATCGGGAAGCGTATGTGGCATGTCAATGAACTCCGTGAGAGGGGCCTTCATGCAAGAGAGCCTGCTGTTGCAGCATTGATGCAGGCTGGTTGGCGCTGCGTTTGAGTACGCGGCGGATGCGCGGGGTTTCGCCATGTTCGGACGTGAACTGCAAAAGCTCGACATAGCTATGCCGGCTGTGCCGTAGGCATGCCTCGCGCAACTCGGATTTCAGGCGCAGATCGATGAGGCATTTGAGCAGGTGCTCATGGATGGCGCAGAGGTATTCAGCGCTCTCCTCAGGTTGCCTCAACCGCAGGTGCACATCGGCAAGGTTGTGATGGGATATGACGTACGCGGCGACCGCTTCATCGGCGTCGTGCCAGCGTTCGAACAGCACCCTGCTTAGCGCCAGGGCCTGCAGATAGTGTTCTCGGGCATCAATGTATTCGCCTCGGCTGAAATACCGGTTGGCCAGTTCGATGGTCCGTTTCCAGTGCTCCATGGTGGTCTCCTTGAAGCGATGCTTCAGCGGATGGGAGGTGCACAGCGAGCAAGGTGCAGCGTAGAAGCGCGCGCCGACAGTCCTGCGCTAATGAGTTTAATTATCATTTACTGACTGCGCGGACAAGCGATCGATCCATCACACCGACGAACGTGCGCTTTGCCGAAACTGATTTGAGCGATCTGAAAGAGACCCAGGAACAACTGGCCGCGCTGGAGCGGAACGGTCGGCAGAACCTCTGGAAGAGGGCCCAAGGAAGAGGATGCCTCGGGATTGCTTGATGAGCTGCGCTAGAAGCGAACCGGCAGACGCCGCTTGTGGCCACGCCGCCGAGATTCGCACGAGAAAGGATGAAACGGGCTCATCGCTTGTGGCCATGCGCCTGCCGCGACAACAGGTCATCGCAGCGACGACAGCATACGAACCGAAGCTTTCAGCAAACTGTCGATAAGCTGAGCCCCGCCGAGCCTGTTGCCATGTCACGAACTCAGCACACCGCCGACGCGCTGCGCGCCATGCACGAGCAAGGCTACATGCTATTGCGCGGCGTGCTGCAGCCGCGACAGATTGACGAGGTGCGTGTCACCATCGACCAGCTCGAGCCCATCCATTGGGATTACCAGGGCCTGGTGGATGATCATTACAAGTGCGTATTCAATCGCGACCCGTTCTGGCTGCCCTACCTTGATCTGCCGGGCGTCATCGAGCTGGCCGAAGCCTGCCTCGGCGCCGATTGCCACGTGATCGGACAGACCGCCTGGCGTAGCCATCCGGGCTTTGTCGGCGGCGAGCTGCATGCCGACTACCTCGCGATGGAATTACCGGAAGCGTTGTTGGCCGATCCCGCCTTCAAGCTGCCGATGCAGGTCTGTACGGCGCACATCTATCTCGACCGGATCGATGCGGATCTCTGCCCTACCTGGGTGATTCCCGGTAGCCACCGAGCCGGCCGTAAACCGCGTGTAGACGAGACCAGCTGGCAGGGCCGCGAGGCCGAACCAATCTTCTGTGAAGCCGGCGATGTGCTGATGTTTCGCAGCGACCTCTGGCACGCCGGCAGCCGCAACCGCACCGCCGACCGCAGCCGCTATCTGCTGCAGGTGCACTACGGCCGGCGCATGGTCGCGCAGAAGTTCTCGCCCTACCTGCAGTGGCGCTTCAACCCAGCGGTGATTGCCGCTGCTACGCCGAGGCAGCGCCGCCTGCTCGGCGAACATGAGGCCTCGGAATACGACTGAGTCCACATCAACGCACATCGAACCAGACCCGACCGAAGCCCCTGCACGCCTTTAGTCTGTAAACCAGCCCTTCGGACACCTGGCACATCCTCTGCATCCACGTGGGTATCTGGCCGCAGCCTGCGGCCGGCTCCGCCAACGTTGAGAGGACCCGCGATGATTTCCTGCCGCAGCCAAGTAACCCAGATGATCGTCTCCGCCAAGGTGCGCAAGAACCTGAAATGGACGCAGGTCGCTGAAACCATAGGCATGTCCAAGGAATGGACCACTGCAGGTTGCCTCGGCCAGATGGCCTTCGACAAGACCCAGGCGGAGACCATTGGCTCGCTGTTCGAACTGTCGGACGAGGCCATCGCCTGGTTGCAGATCGTGCCCTATAAAGGGTCACTGCCGACCACAGTGCCCACCGATCCGCTGATATATCGCTGGTACGAACTCGTCAACGTCTACGGCAGCACGATCAAGGAGCTGATCCACGAGGAGTTCGGTGACGGCATCATGAGCGCCATCGACTTTTCCATGGGCATCGAGCGTCAGGCAGACCCCAAGGGAGATCGCGTAAACGTTGTGCTGTCGGGCAAGTTCCTGCCGTACAAGAGTTATTGATCAGCGGGTACGGATTTCGCCACGCGCCAGGCTCTCGACCTTGTTACCCAGCGGATCGGTTGCCTCGAGATCGGCTCCGCGCTCGCGTAGCGCTTCGAGCAGAGCATCGCGTTGGAACAGCGCGGCGTACATCGCTGGGGTCTGGCCGGCCTTGTTGCGCTGGTCGGGGTCGCATTCGGTGGCCAGCAAGCGCTTGGCGATGCGCAGCTCGCCTTTGAAGATCGCGCCCATCAGGGCAGTATTGCCGCGCTTGTCCTCAGCGCAGGCATCGGCACCGGCGGTGATAAGCCGCTCCACCGTATCCGGGTGGCCGTTGTAGGCCGCCAGGATCAAGGCGGTGTAGCCCTTCTCGTCGGCGGTGTTCAGGTCGTATCCGGCCTGGATGAATTCGTCGAGCACTTCGTTATCGCCAAAGCGTGCAGCGTTGAAGAAGTAGTCGCGTAACTGGGTCTGGACCTGCTTGGCGTCATTCGGTACCGCGTTCAGTTCCGACGCGGCGAATGCCTGCCCACTGCCGAGCAGCAAGGCAGCCACTAGATAAAGGCACTTCATGCTCTGCTCCTGAAATAGGTGACCCGAGCCGGGCTCGGGTCAGTGGCCGTCGTGCGTGGCGACGGCCTGTTGCTGCATCAGTCCTGCAGGTTGGCGGCCAGCGCCTTGACCCGCTGGAGGTCGGACTTCGCGACCTTGGTCAGCCCTTCGCCGTACTCGGCATCCGCCTTGTAGAAGTACGACAGCAGGTGGTAGCGCGCTTCTTGATCTGTCTTAGCCAGCTCACCGCCCAGCGTATTGATCAGGTCCTGCTGCTCCTTCTTGCTGAACGAGCGATACAGCTCGCCGGTCTGCTTGAAGTTCTGCTCACGGTAGATCGGCGCCTGCTGCGTGGTGCCGCTCAGCGCCGTCTTGCTGTAGACCGCCCGCGGAGTCTCCTCGCGGTTCTCGCGACGGCTCGGCTGGTAGTTCACGCTAGTGGTGGTGTGTCCGCTGTTCAGCTGGCCATCCTGGTTGCCGTTGTTGACCGGGACTTTGGGACGGTTGATCGGCAGGCTCATGCCATTGGCGCCGACGCGGTACATCTGAGTATCGGCATAGGAGAACAGACGGCCTTGCAGCAGACGATCCTCCGACGGCTCGATACCAGGCACCAGGTTGGCCGGCGCCATGGCGACCTGCTCGGTCTCCTGGAACACATTGTCCGGGTTCTTGTTCAGGACCATCTGGCCAATCTTGCGCTCCGGCACGTCAGGCCAGATCTTGGTGGCATCCAGCGGATCGAAGTCGAACTTGGCCAGGTCTTGAGGCTTGAGCACCTGAATGTAGAGGTCCCACTTCGGATAGTCGCCCCGGTCGATGGCGGCAATCAGGTCGGAAGTCAGGTGGCTGTAATCCTTGCCCTGCATCTCCTCGGTTTCCTTGGGATCGAGGTTCTTCAGGCCCTGGAGACTCTTCCAGTGGAACTTCACGTAGTGCACGTCGCCCTGATCGTTGATCAGCTTGTAGGCGTGTACGCCGTTGCCGTCCATCATCCGCAGGCTGGCTGGCGTGCCCTGGTTCGAGTACAGCAGGGTCAGGGTACGAGTGGACTCCGGATGATGCGAGAGGAAGTCGAAGCGACGTGTGTCGTCATCCAGATTGGTACGTGGATCGGGCTTGAACGCGTGGACCATGTCCGGGAACTTGATCGCGTCGCGGATGAAGAAGGTCGGGAAGTTGTTGCCGACCAGGTCCCAGTTGCCATCGGCCGTGTAGAACTTGGTGGCGAAACCACGCGGGTCACGTAGGGTTTCCGGTGAGTGCAGGCCATGCACGACGGCAGAGAACCGCACGAAGACCGGCGTCGTGCTGCCCTTTTCGAAAACCTTCGCCAGTGACAGATCGGAGATGTCGTCGGTCGCGGTGAATTCGCCATGGGCGCCGGTGCCGCGCGCATGCACGACGCGCTCGGGCACGCGCTCGCGACCGAAGCGCTGGAGCTTTTGCAGCAGTTGCACATCCTGCAGCAGGGTCGAGCCGTTGGGGCCGGCAGTTTGCGAGTTCTGGTTGTTGCCGACGGGCGCACCGTTGTCGCGGGTAAGAGGAGCCGCATGGGCAGAAAGCGACAGCACGCTGGCGGCAATTACACCGAGCATCAGTCGCGATGGCGAAAAGCCAAGCAGGTTTCGGTACATCGTCACGTCCTTTTCTAGTTTTAGGTTGCGTCGCGGAACGCCGAGCAAGGCTAGAAGGACAAGCGCTTACTCCCCAATTGAATAAGCGAAGCGGCGTGATAGGCAAATTCTGGTTGCCGATATAGAGCCGGGAGATCACGCGTACAGGCGTGGTACGTTCGATTCCGGAGCAGTTCCGTACCGTTGACCTCAACCGGGGCAGGACGCACCGCTATCCACCCGTGACGCTTCACCGCGGCTGGCAGCAACTCGCTGTACACCAAGCGTCGCGCCGGCTGGACACGCGGGTCGGCGCCTTCATCGGCACCCTGCCGGCACTGGGCGGCATGTACGAAATGCGCGCCTACATCTCGCCATGGCTGGCGCCTATCGTCGGCATTCTGGTCAGCGCAGCGGGCTACCTGCTCCATGCCGGGCGGCGTATGGCGACCTCCAGCAGAGCTTTGAGCGGGCCCGAAGCCTGACCTCCGGGTCGACTCGCGCCGATCATTGCTGACTAGCGAACCGTTGCGCCAAGCAGCTCGGCACTGGCGCGCTTTTCCTGTTGGGCAGTCAAGGTAAGCTGGCTCAGGAATGTAGCCAGGGCTTCGATATCAGCTTCGGACAGCTTGCTGGCCATACCGACCATCACCGATCCGGCTCGGCTTGGGTCGTTGTTGCGAAACCGGGTCAGCGCCTTGCGTATGTAATCAGCAGGCTGCCCCGCCAGACGCGGCATCGTTTCCATGCCCTGGGCATGATCGCCGTGACAACCGACACACGTACGCTGAAACAGCGCCTGGCCCTGCAGGCTCAAGGCCGGGTCCTTCGCGGCTGCCGGGGCCGCAACTGCCTGTTGGCTGAAATAAACAGCGATGTTGACGCGGTCATCCAGCGTCAGGCTCTTGGCCAGCTTCGACATCACGAAGTCGATGCGCTCGCCCTTGGCGAACTTTTCGAACGACTGGAACAGATAGATCGGGTTCTGCGACGCCAGGTTGGGAATGTGGGACCGCTTGCTATTGCCGTTCTCCCCGTGGCAATAACCGCAGAACAGCGCACGCTCCTGGCCGGCCGCGTAGGCTTGCTGGCGCCGCTCGGCATCGCCCATCAAGTAATGAAAGCGTTCGATCGCCTCCTCACTGGCATGGGCGACAGGAGCGAGGCAACTGAGCAGTAATAGGGTCGAGAGGCGCATGAGCGAGTCCGGTACGGATTGATGTGAGCCTGAAGGCAGCCCCGGACTATAGGGAGAAATACGCTTGGGATACTGGCGCAAGTCAATAAAGCCTCACCCCCTCGGCGGGGGTTGCGCAGGGCGTGCATCGGTTCGCACCGTGGCCGTGCTGGTTCAGTACGGTGCTGCTCGCGCCAGCGCAACCCCGGGCAGAACCATCCAAGCGCCTAAGCTATGCTTCTCGTAAGATGCGCGCTAATGCCACATTGACCCTTGATAAATAAACGGAAGGCAGGCCTCGTTGGGCGCACACAGCCGCCTCGTATTCGACTAAAGTAGCGACCCTTTTTGCCAGCACGAGCCGCGCACCATGCTAGATGGACATGCCGAACTGACCATGACCGTACTGATGACACCGGACAAGGCCAACTTTTCCGGTAACGTCCATGGCGGCACGCTGCTGAAATACCTCGACGAAGTCGCCTATGCCTGCGCCAGCCGCTACGCCGGGCAATACGTGGTCACGCTGTCGGTGGACCAGGTCAATTTCCGCCAGCCCGTGCATGTCGGCGAGCTGGTGACCTTTCTCGCCTCGGTGAACTATGTCGGGACCACCTCGATGGAAATCGGCATCAAGGTCGTCACCGAAGACATTCGGCAGAAAACCGTTCGCCACACCAACAGCTGCTTTTTCACCATGGTGGCGGTCGGAGAAGATGGTCGCCCCGCCCCCGTGCCCGCCCTGCACCCGCAGACCCCCGATCAGAAACGCCGCTTCGCCCAGGCCCAGCACCGCCGGCAAATCCGCCGCGAGCTGGAAGAGCGCTACCGGGCGATCAAGGACGATTACTGAGTCAAGCAAACGCAACGTCCCGTGAGCGCTTTTGCGGGACGCAACGACGGCGCGCGGCACCCGGCGGCGGCATGGAAAGCCAGACCGCAACAGGGACAAAACCCTATACAATGCGCGGCTTTTCGCATACGCCAATCGAGGTTTCGCCATGAGCGCTCTGCCAGCCTGCCCCCAATGCAACTCCGAATACACCTACGAAGACGGCCAGATGCTGGTCTGCCCGGAGTGTGCGCACGAGTGGTCGGCCAACGCGGCGGAATCGACCGGCGAAGACGAAAAGGTGATCAAGGATTCGGTGGGTAACGCCCTGCAGGACGGCGATACCGTCACCGTGATCAAGGACCTCAAGGTCAAAGGCTCGTCGCTGGTGGTCAAAGTCGGCACCAAGGTGAAGAACATTCGCCTGGTCGACGGCGACCATGACATCGACTGCAAGATCGACGGCATCGGCGCGATGAAGCTGAAATCCGAATTCGTACGCAAGGTCTGAACGGACACACGGATCAACCCCGCATCCCTGCGACAGATTCAGCCATACGGGCTACGGGCCAAGCGTCGCAGGCAGGCCCTTCAAGTAAGCGCGTTGAGATCGACTGGTCCGCCGGTACCCCGCGCAGCTCAAGCCGCGCAATGTAGCCGAGGCATTCATCGGTGACCGGCGAAAGCATCCATTGGGAATTGCCGAAGCCGCTGGTGGTGTTCCAATCCACCACCAGCAGCGGGCATCGCAGCGGCCCTGTTCACCGTCCGGTCAGCCACTACTTCGCCGGACTGGACGCCGCCAGTGATCCAAGGACGCGGCGATGAGCGCTACTGCTCTTCATCGAGCGTCCAGGCGATCACCGAATCGCCAATCTTGGTGCCGAACGAGCCATGTCCACCGGCCATTTGCACCACGTACTGCTTGCCGGTCTTTTCCGACACGTAAGTCATCGGTGTCGCCTGACCACCGGCGGGCAAACGCCCTTTCCACAGCTCCTTGCCGTTCTGCAGGTCGTAGGCGCGCAGGTAGTAGTCCAGAGTGCCGCTCATGAAGGCGACACCGCCGGCAGTTACGATCGGGCCGCCCAACGCAGGCGTACCGACGGGCAACGGAACGCCCAGCGGTGCGCTGTCGCGGCTGGTGCCGTTCTTGTGCATCCAGACCTTTTTCATGGTGCGCAGGTCAACGGCCGTGACGTAGCCCCACGGCGGGGTCTGGCATGGCAGGCCCAGCACTGAAAGCAGCGGCTCCAGTCTGACCATGTACGGCGCGCCCAGGTTGGGCTGGAGACCGGTTTCGCCCCCACCGGAGCGCTCGTCCGGGTCGACATCACTGCGCTTGACCATGGTCGAAACGAACGCCAGGTAATTCGGCGCGCCGAACAGCAGCTGCCGGCTGGGGTCGACCGCGACCGATGGCCAGTTGAAGGTGCCGACGTTGCCCGGGTAGATCAGCGAGCCTTTCTGCGACGGCGGCGTGAAGTCACCGTCATAACGCAGCTTGCGGAACTGGATGCGGCACATCATCTGATCCAGTGGCGTGCCGCCCCACATGTCGCGCTCACGCAGCGGTTCGTCAGGCGCATAGCTGAGTGCCGACGCCGGCTGAGTCGGGGCGGTAACGTCACCGTAATCGGTGCCCTGCGGCACGGAAAACTCCTCGACTGGCACGATAGGCTCCCCGGTGCGGCGGTCGAGCACGTAAAGGTCACCACGTTTGGTCGGCTGGATGATCGCCGGCACCTTGCCCTGCGGCCCTTCAATGTCGACCAGGGTTGGCTGCGAAGGCAGATCGCGATCCCAAAGGTCGTGATGCACGGTCTGGAATTCCCAGCGCACCTCACCGGTCGCCAGATCCAGCGCCACCAGCGTATCGGTGAAGCGCTCCGCCTCGGCCGTGCGCGGCTCCGCCCACTGGTCCGGGGTCTGGTTGCCGGTCGGGATGTAGACCAGGCCCAGCGATTCATCGGCGGTAGCGACGGTCCAGGAGTTAGGGGTACTGCGCACGTAGGTCTCGCCCGGTGCGAGGGGTTCGGTGGCGTCCGGATTGCCTGGATCGAAATTCCACACCAGCCGACCGTTGCGTACGTCGTAGGCGCGAATGACGCCGCCGGGAGAATCCACCGCACCGTTATCGGTGACGGAGCCGCCCACGATGACCAGCTTCTCGGTCACCACCGGCGGTGATGTCGGCAGGTAGACGCCCAGCGCACCTTCACCGAGACCGGCTTTGAGATCCACCACACCGTCATCGCCGAAGTCTTCGCACGGCTTGCCGTCCTCGACATCGAGCGCGATCAGCGTGCTGTCATTGGTGGGCAGAAACAACCGGCGCTCGCAGCGCGCTGCAGGCTGATCCGGCTGCGCAGGCACGCTCGCGCCATAGGCCGTGGCATCGTGAAACGCGAGGCCGCGGCAGGTCATGTGCTGGTAATACTTGGCATCGCGGTTGATGTTCGGATCGAAGCGCCAGCGCTCCTCGCCAGTGTCGGCATCCAGGGCAATGGCAATGCTGTGGGGCGTGCAGACGAAGAGGCTGTCACCCACCTTGAGCGGCGTGACCTCGTAGGTGAACTCGCCCGGATCGTTCGGTCCCGGTAGGTCGCCGGTATGGAATTCCCAGGCCTTTTCCAGCTTGCCGACGTTCTCAGGCGTGATCAGATCCGCCGTCGAGTACCGGTCACCCTGTTTGGACCCACCGTACGACGGCCACTCGCTATCGGCGCGATCAGCCTGCCCTTGCGGGTCGAGACCCTGCATTTGTGCATCGCTGAATTCGCCGGTGATCGAGTGATAGTCCTGCGTCAGCGAATAGCCGGCCATCAGCGCGCCGGCCACCAAACCCAGACCGAGCAAACCGCTGGCACCGTCGCGCCAGACCAGGCGATCATCCACATAGCGATTGACGAAAGGCAGGATCAGCCACAGCCCGAGAAGGCACCAGAGATCGATCCGCGGCGCGAGCTGCCACCAGTCAAAACGGACCTCGTAGACCGTCCAGACCAGTGTCGCCAACAGCAGCAGCGCATACAGCCAGATCGCCGCACGATGGCGGACGAACAGCAGCGCGGCGACCACCAGCAGACCGATGCCCGCGATCAGGTAGTACCAGGACCCACCCAATATCGCGAGATATCCACCGCCAACGGTCATCAGCGCACCCAGCACCAGCACGAAAACTGCGGTTAATGTGATGCGCAAGGGACGGGGCCCATATTCGATACTCATCCAGACTCTCCTGCCGATTCATTCACCAACAGCTGGCGAAACGTTCTGAAACAACGCGCCAGCCAGCTATTAGTGGATACGGCAGCGAGGCCTTAGTTCACCTTATTGCGCCCCCGCTCAAGCCACCGCACCGACAGCCAGCGGCTGTACCTCGGGCCTTTTGATCACCGCATAGATCACCGCGGTGACCAGACTGCCCGCCAGAATCGCCAGCAGATACAACAGTGCGTGATTGATCGCATTGGGAATCAGCAGCACGAACAGGCCGCCATGGGGCGCCAGCAGTTTCGCGCCGAAGGCCATCGACAGCGCACCGGTCAGCGCGCCGCCGGCAATGCTGGCCGGGATCACCCGCAACGGGTCTTTTGCGGCGAAGGGAATCGCGCCTTCGGAAATGAAGCAGCAACCCAGCACCAGCGCTGCCTTGCCGGCTTCGCGCTCGGTCTGGGCGAACTTGCGCCGAGCGATCAGCGTGGCGATGCCCATGCCGATCGGCGGCACCATGCCCGCGGCCATGGTGGCAGCCATCGGTGCATAGCTTTGCGAGGCCAGCAGACCAACCGAGAAGGCATAGGCGGCCTTGTTCACCGGCCCGCCGAGGTCGACGCACATCATGCTGCCGAGCAGCAGCCCGAGCAGGATGGCGTTGGAGGTACCCATGGTGTCGAGGAATTCGGTGAGCCCGGCGAGCATCTTCGCCACCGGCGTGCCAACGATGTAAATCATCACCAGGCCAGTGAACAGGCTGGCCAGCAGCGGGATGATCAGAATCGGCTTGAGCGACTCGACACTGGCCGGCAACGGAATCCAGCGATTGACCGCCTTGGCCGCGTAACCGGCGACGAAGCCGGCGATGATCCCGCCGATGAAGCCCGCGCCGAGGGTGCCGGCCAGCAGCCCGCCGATCATGCCCGGCGCCAGGCCCGGCCGGTCGGCGATGGAATAGGCGATGTAACCGGCCAGCAGCGGCACCATCAGCTTGAAGGCCGTCTCGCCACCGATCTGCATCAAGGCGGCGGCCAGGGTGCCCTCTTCCTTGAACGCCTCGATGCCGAAGACGAATGACAGTGCGATCAGCAGGCCGCCTGCGACCACCATTGGCAGCATGTAAGACACGCCGGTCAGCAGATGCTTGTAGACGCCGGTCTTCTCGCCCTTCTGCTCGCCGCCGCTACTGGCTGCCGCGCTGCCACTGAGCACCGTCGCTTCTTCCAGCGCACGGTCGAGAGTCGCCTCGGGCTGCTTCAGCGCCACTCCAGTGCCGCAGCGGAACACCCGCTTGCCGGCAAACCGCGCGACGTCCACTTCGATGTCCGCAGCCAGCAACACCACGTCCGCCTCTTCGATGGCCTTTAGCTCGAGCACATTACGCGCGCCCACCGAGCCACGGGTTTCCACCTGCAGGTCGTAGCCCTTGCGCACCGCCGCCTGCTGCAAGGCTTCGGCCGCCATGAAGGTGTGCGCAACGCCGGTCGGGCAGGCGGTGATGGCGACCAGCTTGGGCTTGCCGTTGGTGTGCGCGGCATCCGCTTCGTCGTCCTGCTGCAACTCGGTGGCGCTGTCCGCGGCACTGCGCAGGAACGCTTCGGGATCGAGCAGGGCTTCGGACGGCGTCGATTGAGCGACACGCTTGCCGATGAAACGCTGCAACGAAAGCGGCCCAGTCTTCACCACAACGACCAAATCGGCACTGGCGATCTGCGCAGGGGTCAGCGGCGAACCGATGGCTTTGGGATCGTGGACTTCCACGGCAGTCGACCAATCCAGACGATGGGCGGCCGCCTCGAGCAGGCGTGACGTCAGCACGCTGGTGACCATTCCATTGGGGCAGGCCGTGACGATGAGAAGATTCATTCCTTCACCTCTTATTCGAATTATTGGCTGAGCGGCTGAAGCCGAACTGCCGCTTCTAGCTCGGCGAGTCCAGCCGGGTCGCTGATACCGAAACCAACCTGCCCGACCGCCTGCGCAGCGATGGCGGTGGCGTGCGCCAAGGTGCGTTCGGCCGGCCAGCCTTCCAGCAAACCATGCAGCATCCCGGCCAGCAGCGAGTCGCCGGCGCCGACCGTGCTGACCACTCGGACCTTGGGCGGTTGCGCGCGCAAGGCCGCGCCCGGCGAGAACCAGCTGACCCCCTCGGCACCCTGCGACACGACCACATGCTCAACCCCTTCGACCTGCAGTCTCCAGGCCTCACGGGCCAGTGCCTGCGATTCGGCGAGCGGAATTCCACGGGCCTCGGCCAGCTCCTCTTCGTTGGGTTTGATCAACCAGGGCGCGATCGCCAGCCCGTCACGCAGGGCCGCGCCGCTGGTATCCAGCGCGACCCGCACGCCGAGCTGCTGGAGCGTGCGCAGCAGTTCGACGAACCACTCGCTATCCACACCGCGCGGCAGGCTGCCGGCGACCACCACCAGCTCATGGGCCGGTGCCAGTCGCTTGAGCCGCTGCAGCAATGCGTCGCGCTGCGCCTCGCTCACCGCCAGTCCTGGGCCATTGATGTCGGTGACCTGCCCGCCGGCTTCGGCCAGCTTGATGTTGCTGCGGGTCTCTCCTGCCACGCGGACGAATTCATCGGCAAAGCCACGCGCGGCAAACAGCTGCTCAAAGGCTTGTGGATTGCCTTCGCCGAGAAAGCCGGTGACGGTCAGCTGATGGCCGAGATCGGCCAGCACTTGGGCCACGTTGAGCCCCTTGCCGGCGGCATGCACCTGCAGGCTGTCGCTACGGTTGACCTCGCCCAGGCGCAACGCCGACAGCTGTACGGTCAGGTCCAGCGCCGGGTTCAGTGTGACGGTCAGAACGCGTGCCATTAGCAGTGCTCCCCGACAAAGGTGCGCACCTCATGCGCGCCCGGCAGCATCAGCGCTTGCTGGGCCAGCCGCTGGCAGGCGGCGAAATCCAGCTCGCGCACCCGCGCCTTGACCAATGCGATGCTGCGCGCCGAGACACTCAGCTCATCGACGCCCAGCCCCACCAGCATCGGCACCGCCAGCGCGTCGGCCGCCAGCTCGCCGCAGACACCGACCCATTTGCCCTGCGCGTGGGCGGCTTCGACGGTCATGCCGATCAACCGCAGCACCGCCGGATGCAACCCATCCGCCTGGCTGGACAGGCTTGGATGGCCGCGATCGATCGCCAGGGTGTACTGCGTCAGGTCGTTGGTGCCGATGCTGAAAAAGTCGACTTCCTGCGCCAGCACCGGTGCGATCAGCGCAGCGGACGGAATCTCGATCATGATGCCGACCTGCAGATCGGCCACCGGCAGCTCCACCCGCAAACGGTCGACCATGGCCTTGGCGGAGCGCCATTCGTCGATGTTGCCGACCATGGGGAACATGATCCGCAGCGGGCGGCCATCGGCCGAGGCGAGCAAGGCGCGCAGCTGGGTTTCGAGGATGTCCGGGCGTTGCAGGCTCAGGCGAATGCCGCGCACACCGAGGAAGGGGTTTTCTTCTGCCGGCATCGGCCAGTAGGGCAGTGGCTTGTCACCGCCGACATCCAGCGTGCGCACCACCAGCGGGCGCCCCTCGAGGGCTTCCAATACGCGGCGGTATTCGGCTTCCTGGGTCGCCTGATCCGGCGCTTGGGAATGATTCATGAACACCAGCTCGGTGCGCAGCAGACCGATGCCCTCGGCACCCATCGCCACCGCCTCGGGCGTTTCACCGGCGGCACCGATATTGGCAGCGATCTCCACCGAATGGCCGTCACGGGTGGTCGCCGGCTCCATGCGTCGCTCGTTAGCCAGACGTTTGCGCTCCTCACGTGTGGCACGTTCGCTGCGCGCCTGCTCGAGCTGCGCGTCGGTCGGCGAGACCAGCAGCTCGCCGCGTTCGCCGTCGAGCAGCAACAGGGTATTCGGCGCCAGCCCCAGCACGCCCGGACCCGCTCCAACGATCGCCGGAATGCCCAGCGCGCGGGCGATGATCGCGCTGTGCGAGGTAGCGCCACCGCCAGCAGTGAGAATGCCGGCGACCCGCTGAGCATTGAGCGTGGCGACATCCGAGGGTGCCACCTCGTCCATCACCAGAATGTAGGCTTCGCTCGGTGCCTGCTCGGCTTCGACACCGGTCAGGCAGGCCAGCACACGGCGGCCGACGTCGCGCAGATCCGCCGCGCGCTCTGCCAGCAACTTGTCGTGCAAGGCTTCCTGCTGCTGCGCCGCGCTTTCGATTTCGTCCATCCAGGCCGCTTCGGCGCTGAGCCCCTTCTGCAAGCGCGCCTGGACTTCTTCGCGCAACGCCGGATCGCGCAACATGGCCTGGTGGGTAGTGAAGATGTCGCGAACGCTGTCGATCTGGCTATCTTCAATCAGTACGCCAATTTCGCCGTGAACCTTATCCAGCGCTACGTCCAGCCGTTGCAGTTCGACTACCGGCGACTCGCCCCGTTTGGGGTAATCGATCACTTTCGGCTTGCGCACCAGAACCGGTCCGATGGCAATGCCGGGTGACGCGGCGATGCCGTTGACCCGCTCCCCGTGGCGCAATGCCGCCTGTTCGATAGCCGCCTCATCGGGCAGCGCCGCGACAGCCTGCAGCCCGCTCGCCTCGCCCGGTGCCGGCAGCGGCTCGACCTCTTCGCCGAGGCCGTCCTCGACCGCGCGAACCAACGCCGGCAACGCATCACTGGCAATCGTCGGCTCGGCCAGGAATTCCAGCACCTGGCCACGCTGCGCCCCCAGCGCGAGCAGCTTGCTCAGGCTCTTGACCGATACCCCGACGCTCTCGCTGCCGGCCAGACGCACACGAATGTCGCCGTCGAACGCCTGGGCGATTTCGGTCAGTTGCTTGGCCGGCCGTGCATGCAAGCCGTGCAGATTAGCCAGCGGGACCTGCGCACTGGGCCAGTCAGCCGGTACCTCGCCGCCCAGGGCTTCGAGCACCACGCGGCTGGAGGTCGCCTGACTCAACTCCCGGCCACGACCTTCGATCAGCAGATTGCACAGCCGCTCGAGCATCGCCCGGTGCGCTTCTCCCAGGCTGGCGAGCACGAACAGCCCGTTCAGGGGCTGTCCCTGGTGATCCAGACCCGAGGCGGGCGTGACGAACGCCAGCCCGGGCCGCAGCACCGACTGCTCGCTGCTCAGCCACCACAGGCCATCGCCTAGCGGTAGCGCCTGGCCAAGGGCCAATCCGGCATTGAAGCCGGGCTCCACGCACTGGGCGCGCTTGAGCAGCTTGACGCCTTGCCAGGCCAACTCGTCGAAATCATCGGCGGCGACGCCCAGCCCCACCAGCTCGCCATCGAGCGCCAGCGCCTGCGGCGCGCCTTGCAGCAGATCGATGATCGCTTCGGGGGACTCGGCCTTTTGCAGCGCCTCGCTGAGGTCGCCCTCGCCCAGCGCTCGGGTCAGCAATTGCAGCAGCCGCAAATGCTCATCGGAGCGTGCGGCGATACCGATGGCCAGATACACCTGCTGACCGTTACCCCAGTCGACGCCCTCGGGGAAGTGCAACAAACGCACGCCGGTGGTGAACACCTGATCGCGGGTATCCGGCGTGCCGTGCGGGATCGCAAGGCCCTGTCCGAGAAAGGTCGAGCCCTGGGCTTCCCGCGCGCGCAGCCCATCGAGGTAACCGGGCGCCACCAACCCGTCGGCCACCAATACCTCGCCCAACAGGGCCAGAGCGGCTGGCTTGTCGGCGGCCGTCTGATGCATGTGGATGTGCTGGGCATTCAACTCAAGCATGGAAGGCTCCTTGCGGGCTCGCGATTGTTTTTATAGCCGGTACGGTGCAATCGACAGGGTCCCGGAATCGCCGGATACCGGGCTGGCGCTTATGACCGGTCAGCTGCTGAAACGTTTCACCTTAGGCTGGCACATTACGCAATATTGAGTGATTCTAGAAGCCCGAATGCGCACCACCCGTCTCAGACCTGGATTGCTTTTGAAACTGATCGACATCGCCCGCCTCGCTAACGTCTCACTGACCACCGCCAGCTACGTACTCAATGGCAAAGCGACGCAGCGGCGGATCAGCCAGACCACCGTCGAGCGGGTCATGGCCGTGGCCGAGCAGCAAGGCTTCCAGCTCGACCAGCAAGCTGCGGGCCTGCGTCGCGGGCTGTCGCGAACGCTCGGTTTCATCGTCCCGGACCTGGAAAACCCCAGCTATGCGCGCCTGGCCAAACTGCTCGAACAGCGTGCCCGCCAACGGGGGTATCAGCTACTGATCGTCGGTTCCGATGACGAACCGGACACCGAACGCCAGGTCATTCAGGTGCTGCGCTCGCGCCGCTGCGATGCACTGATCGTTGCCAGCTGCCTGCCGGCGGATGACGCCAGCTACCGCAAGCTGTTGAGCGGCGGTACGCCCATCATCGCCCTCGACCGGGCACTGGATGCCGAGCATTTCTGTTCGGTAGTCAGCGATGACAAGGAAGCCGCCACCCAGCTGACCCATTCACTGCATGCGCCGATAGATGCGCATGTCGCGCTCATCAGTGCGCGACCGACCTTACGCATCAGCCAACAGCGCGAGCAGGGCTTCCGCCAGGCCCTGGCGCATCACCGGGGGCAGGTCAGCGTGCTGCAGGCCGAGCAGTTCAGCCGTGCGTGCGGCCGCGAGCAGATGCTCGCTCTGCTCGACCGCGGCCCGTTGCCCGACGCGCTGATCACCACCGCCTATGTATTGCTCGAGGGCGTCTTCGATGCCCTGCAGGAGCGTCAACTGTTATGGCCCGAAGCCTTGCGCCTAGGCACTTTCGGCGATGCGCAGTTGCTGGATTTCCTGCCGATCCGGGTCAACGCCATTTCTCAACAACACACGCAGATCGCCGAGCTGGCGCTGGACCAGGCGATTCGCGCCATCGAGCAGGGCGACTACCAGTCTGGCGAACGCGCCGTTGCACGGGTGCTCAAGGTGCGCCGCACAGACGCGCCGGCCTGAGGCGCCTGCCCCTTGCGGGTAGCGGCGCAGTGACGGAAGCTAGCCGCCTCCGAACGAGCCGCTTGCTGATGAACATCGAACAGATTACCCAACGCCTGCATGCGATCCGCGATCGCAACGACTGGCAGCGCTTTCACAGTCCGAAGAATCTGGCCATGGCCGCCAGCGTGGAAATGGCCGAGCTGGTGGAAATATTCCAGTGGCTGAACGAGGACGAGTCGCGTCAACTGTCGGCCGACACGCTTGAACACGCTGGGCAGGAAGTCGGCGACATCCTCATGTACCTGTTGCTGATGTGCAGCGAGCTGGGCATCGACATGGAGCAGGCGCTGCTGGCCAAGCTGGCCGACAACGAGCGGCGGTTCGCCCGATGAGCGACCGCCATTTCGACGAGCTGGCCACGCGCTTCGCCGAGAAGATCTACGGTGGCGCCAAGGGCGCAATCCGTCTCGCCGTTTTGCAGGCGGACCTGACGGAGATTCTGCCGGGGCGCCCGCTGCGGGTGCTGGATATCGGCGCCGGCCTCGGCCACATGAGCCTCTGGCTGGCGCAGCAAGGTCATCAGGTGACGCTCGCCGAACCCGCCGAGCCAATGCTCGAAGGCGCACGCGAGCGATTTGCCGAAGCAGGCCAGCACGCCACCTTTATCCAGGCGCCCTGGCAAGACGTGGAAAACCACGTCGAGGGCCGTTTCGATCTGGTCATCTGCCACGCCGTGCTGGAGTGGCTGGCCGAACCGCAGGCGATCCTGCCGGTGCTGCATCGCCTGACCGCAGCCGACGGCTGGCTGTCGCTGGCCTTCTACAACCGCGATGCGCTGATCTACCGCAACCTGCTCAAAGGGCACTTCAAGAAGTTGCGCACGCAATCCTTTGCTGGCGAGCGCCAGAGCCTGACGCCACAGCAGCCGCTCGACCCGCGCGAACTGGCGGCGCAACTCGCACCGCACTGGCGGGTCGAAGCAAACAGTGGCGTGCGGGTATTTCACGATTACATGCCCGCCGATTTCCAGGCCCGCACCGAGCCTGCCGATCTGATCGAGATGGAACTGGCCTACCGCCGCCATCCCGCCTTCGCCGGTCTCGGGCGTTACTTGCACTGGCTGTGCCGGCCGAGCTGAGCGCCGGCCGGGAGGTCATCATGTTGATGCGTGCTGCGTTGCCCCTGCTCTGCCTCAGCCTCGCGGCCTGCCAGAGCAGCAATCCCTACAACAGCGAGTCCGCGCCGATTCCACCGGCCCCGCCGGTCGAACATATCCAGTCGCCCACCTACCCGGCCGCGCCCCGGGATTTCTCTGCTTACCAGAACTGGAGCTGGCGTAACCCGCCGGCAGGTACCGCGTCGCTTGCCGGCGAGGAGTTGCAGGAGATGGTTGCCGGCGCCCTCGATCAGCGCGGTCTGCGCCCGGCGTCTACAGGGACCAAAGGCGACGTGCAGATCAGCGCCAGCGCGCAGATGGAGACGCGTGTACGACAGGTTTACGACGATTACGGCAGCCACATCGGTGCCGGTCGCTATGGCGGATATGGCCCCGGCTACGGTTCCGGCATTGGCGTCAGCGCGCCGTTGGTCCGTAACTATGAAGAGCAAGTCGTCACCGTGCGCGTCGAGATGATCGACAGCGCCTCCGGCCAGACGGTCTGGAGCAACCGCGCCGAGGCCCGCAGCGGCGACAAGCAGGCCGAGCGCAAGGACGCGGCACGAGAAGCGGTGAATCGCGCGCTGGCGGACTATCCTCCGCGCTGAATGCAGGTTCGTTGAGGAGAATCGATATGGTGCGGCAATTGATAATGCTTCCCCTGCTGTTGCTCCTGGCGGCCTGCCAGAGTACGCAGGTGCAACGCGACTTCGATCCACAGCGGGACTTTTCCGCGTATCGCAGTTGGAGCTGGAAAGAGCCGGCGCTGCAATATCGCCCGGACGACCCAAGGATCAAGAGCGACCTCACCGAGCAGCGCATCCGCAGTGCGGTGAGCGAGCAGCTCGACCAGCGCGGCCTGCGCCAGGCCGCGGCCGGCAGCCAGTCTGACGTACTGATCCAGGCCTGGTTCATCGTCGATCAGCGCTCCCAGCAGTACACCACTTCCTCGATGGGGGCCTGGGGCAGCCCCTGGAACGGCTTCTGGGGCGGGCCAATGTTCACCGATACGCGCACCATCCATTACCAGGTCGGCACCTTGCAGGTGGACTTCTACGATGCCGCTGACGGCAAGCTCGTCTGGCGCGGCAGTGCCGAACAGGTCCTGCGCGACAATCCCGGCGACCCGCAGGAGCGCGCCGGAATGTTCCGTGAAACCGTTACGAAGGTGCTTTCGCAGTACCCGCCACACTGAATCAACATTCAGCCCGCGGACAATCGGGCATGGCGATGCGCCTCGATCGCTTCAGCTGGGCGGGGTTTCGACAATCCTCGAAGCGCCTCGGCAAGCTTGCCGGCCTGCTGCAGATCTTCGGTAAACATGGATGATTCGCCGCGGCGGAGCGGCGGAGCGGCGGAGCGAGCGAATGGCTATTTGCGCTCGAAGGCGTAGAACAAGTTGGGCTCGCTGACGAGATAGAGGTTGCCGTGCGCGTCGAAAGTCATGCCCTCGGCCTGCGGCACACTGTTTTTCAGCCCCGCGAACCCGCTCCACAGCGAGCGAAAACTGACCAGATCGCCTTGGCCATCGAGCTCCAGCACCATTTTCGCTTCCTCGCTGAGCAGCACCAGATGGCCAGTGCGCTCATCGAAGTGCACCGAGGCCAGATCGCTGGCCATGTCCTTGTCCGCTATCCATGCCTCGCGATCGATGATCTTCAGGTTCAGCTGGCCATGCAGGCTGGCCTTGACGCCCTGAATCTCATAGAGCTTGCGCGGCGAATGCTCCTTGACCACGAAGAGCCGATCGCCTTCACGATCGTAGCCCAAGCCCTCGAACCCCGAATTATCCGACGCTCCCGTCGGCAACGAGACCGACGCATAGTCTGCACGCCGCAGATCACCGTGTTGCGCCGGGACCGGCAGGATCACGATCGACTGGCTGCGCTCTTCGGCGACCGCCAGCAGGTTGTCGCCCAGGTAGGTAATGCCTTCGACGTCGGTAAAGCCCTTCAGCGGATAACGCGCAATGAACTCGCCGTTCAGGTCCAGGGCCACCAGTTCTTCGGGATTGTTCACCACCGCCCAGAGGTGGTTGCGGCGTTCATCGAAGGTCAGCCCGGAGAGATTGTCGCCCACCGACGCCACCGGCTGCGCCTCGATACGCACTTTATATTCCGGCAACCAAAGGCTGCGCGCCTGGCGGCTGTCTTCGTGCCAAGCCGATTGCAGCGAATAAAACACCCGCTCATCGAGATGAAAGGTCGCCGTCGCGTAGAGCAGACCAACCGCCAGCAGACCCAGCGCCCAGGCGCCGGGGCGTGTTCCCGGCAGCCACTGCGGCCGCGCATCAGTAACGAATGGCATATATTTTCTCGCTAGAGCAATGGCGAACAGCCTGCTCGGAAAGGATTGCAATTGCGTGACGGTGACCAATAAAGCGCCAATCAGCCTGTACTGACCCACCACCTGGAAGCAGGTTCAACCCCAACCGTGGGAACTGCCGGACGGATTGATAGCCCAATGCCCCGAGGAGCGGCTACGCTTGCAGTCCCCGATCACGGCAGGAGAGCACCATGCGGGTGGAAAGTTTTTTCGAATGGTTGGGCCAGGCACTCGGCACGATCATTCGCTATATCGTCGATGCGCTCAGCGGTTTTTTTGGCCTGTTCGCCGACGCCGGGGCCAACTTCCTGGAAGGGCTGTCGAGAACACTGGGCATGGACCGCTCGCTGATCAGTCTGATCGCCTTGGCGATCGGCCTGATGCTACTGGTCGCGGCCGTTCGCGCTTTCATTCGGCGCTCGATCATCGCGGGGGTGATCTATCTGTTTCTGGGGCTGTGGCTGTTGAGCTGGTTGATTCACTGAGCCTTCCCGCCCGTCGCGGCGACCCAGCCGCGCCCGCCGCGTCTTCCTATCGCTCACTCACGCGCAGGCAGTTACCGCAGCCTTCCCATTCATGCCGTGCTCGGGCTGCGTTCAGGGCGACCGCGACGTATCATGCTCCGCTGTCCTGGAGTTTTACATGTCACGGCTACTGACCGCCTGGCAGCACGTCCCCACTCATAAACGGGTCTGGGCGTTGGCTGCGCCGATGATTCTGTCCAACCTGTCCGTACCGCTGGTCGCCCTGGTCGACAGCGCCGTGATCGGCCATCTGCCGCATGCTCATCAGCTGGCATCGGTCGCGGTGGGCGGTAGTCTCTACACCCTGCTGGTTTGGGTCATGGGCTTTCTGCGCATGGGCACCACCGGCTTCGCCGCCCAGGCCGCGGGGCGCAACGATGGTGGCGCCCTGCGCCAGGTTCTGCTGCAAGGCCTGATGTTGGCGCTCGGCTTTGCGCTGTTGCTGAGCCTGGTCGCCCTGCCGCTCAAGGGCTATGCCCTGCAGTTGATGCAACCCTCGGCCGAACTCGACAGCCTGACGCAGCACTACTTCCATACGCGCCTGTTCGGCTTGCCCGCAGCACTGGCGAACCTGGCGCTGATCGGATGGTTTCTCGGAACCCAGAACGCCCGCGCACCGCTGGCTATCCTGCTCACCACCAACCTGACCAACGTCGCCCTGGACCTCTGGTTCGTCATCGGACTGGACTGGGGCGTGGCCGGCGCCGCACGCGCCTCGGTGATCGCCGAGTGGAGCGGCGTGGTGATCGGCCTGGCGCTTACCCGCGGCGCCCTGTTGCGCTATCCCGGTCGCCTGGACCGCCATGCACTGCGTCGCTGGGCGAGCTGGAAACCCCTTATGTCCGTCAACCGCGACATATTCCTGCGATCGCTGGCGCTGCAATTGGTGTTTTTCCTGGTCACGGTCCAAGGGACCCGCCTGGGCGATGCCACCGTCGCCGCCAACGCGCTGTTGCTCAATGGTCTGATGCTCACCGCCCATGCGCTCGACGGGCTGGCTCATGCGGTAGAAGCCCTCAGTGGCCATGCCATCGGGGCGCAGAATCGGACCGAGTTGCGCCGTATCCTCACCGTTGCCGGCGGCTGGTCATTGCTCGCCAGCCTCGCCTTCGGCCTGTTCTTTCTGCTGGGCGGCGAGCTGTTCATCGGCCTGCAGACCGACATTCCCGCCGTGCGCGAAATGGCGATCGTCTACCTGCCTTATCTGGCCGTGCTGCCCCTGGTCGCGGTCTGGAGCTATCTGCTCGACGGTCTCTTCATCGGCGCCACGCGTGCGCGAGAAATGCGTAACGCGATGCTTCTTGCCGTGGCGATTTCGCTACCATTGGCTTGGCTGCTGCGTGCAATGGGCAATCATGGATTGTGGCTGGCGTTTCTCGCCTTCATGCTGCTGCGGGGTATCTGCCTTGCCAGCATCGCCCGACGCCTGCAGCGCCAGCAGCAATGGTTCCACTCGACCCATGCGGCATCGGCAGCAACCCTATCGAAAGGACACTGAATAAATGGCCTACGCCGTCGCTGCCTACCTGCACTTCGTGGCGATCTTCCTGCTCTTCGCGCTTCTGGTGCTGGAGCATCAGTTGTTCAACCAGCCGCTGAACCTCAAGCGGGCACGCAGCCTGTTCCGCGCCGATACTGCATTCGGCATCGTCGCCGGCCTGGTGCTGGTCACCGGCGCCGCCCGCGCCATGCGCTACGGCAAGGGCATGGACTACTACCTCAACAACAGCTTCTTTCACGCCAAGATCGGTGTGTTCGTGGTCGTCGCGCTGTTGTCCATCTACCCCACCGTCACCTTTCTGCGCTGGCGCCCCGCGCTGAAGGCCGGCCAGCTCCCGTCCATCACCCCAGCGGCGACCCGTTGGGTGAAGCTGATCATCCGCGTCGAACTGCTTGCCCTGTTACTGATTCCGCTGTTGGCCACCTTGATGGCGCGGGGCTTCGGCGTGATTGCGCAGTAAGGCATGAAGCCCCGCAACGCACATTGCCTCTGGCCGACGCCCCGCCACTGACGTTAAGGTCGACCCAAACCCACTCAGGGACGACCTCATGGCCGCCAAGCCCAGCAGCACCCGACAGCAGATTCACCTCGCCGTATTGATCGACGCCGACAACGCACCGGCGGCCATCGTCGAGGGTCTTTTCGAGGAAATCGCCAAGTACGGCGTCGCCAGCGTCAAGCGCATCTACGGCGACTGGACCAAGCCCAACCTCGGCAGCTGGAAGAAAGTGCTGCTCGATTATTCGATCCAGCCGATTCAGCAGTTCGCTTACACCTCCGGCAAGAATGCCACCGACAGCTCGTTGATCATCGATGCCATGGACCTGCTCTACACCCGGCGTTTCGACGGCTTCTGCCTGGTTTCCAGCGACAGCGATTTCACCCGTCTGGCCGCCCGCCTGCGCGAGGAAGGCCTGACCGTCTACGGGTTCGGCGAACAGAAGACGCCCTCGCCGTTCGTCTCCGCCTGCGACAAGTTCATCTACACCGAAATCCTCCGTGCCGACGCGCCCAAGACATCCCAGGAGCCGCCCAGCAATGGCGAAAAGCCTTCCACGCAAGTGACGCCGGAGAAAGCCGAGGAAGACACCAAGGCCGCCGACAAGAGCGCTCAGGTCAAGTCGCAGAAGGTGCCGGTGGACTTCATCGCCAAGGTTCTCAGCGACATTGCGGACGATGAAGATGATTGGGTCCAGCTGGGTCTGCTGGGCTCGAACATCAGCAAGCTTCGCCCAGCTTTCGACCCCCGGCTTTATGGCTACAAGAAACTCAGCGACCTGATCAAATCCCAGCCCAAGCGCTTCGAACTGGAAACCCGCGGGACCACCTCCACCGGCGGCAAGGCGCTTTATGCGCGCAATCTCAAATCCGCGAAATAGCCTCGCAGCCATCCAGCCTGACCGCGGCGCACTTACCCGCGTGCGCTGCCGCCGCAGCAGCATTCGCAATCATTTGGAACCAATCCCACTGAGCAGCGCCGAACCCTCGTCCATCGACCCCTTCTAAGCACACACCACTCCAGGAGGTTCACATGACCAAACCCTTTCTCATCGCCTGCGGCGTGGCCTTTTGCGTGCCGATGGCTTTTGCCCAGACACCGAAACCCGAGGTCATCACGCACCTGAACGGGCTCGACGTCGAGGTCAGCGCCATGGGCGTGCCCACCTCGACGAGCGCCGAGGCCGGTGTCGAGCTGGTGGGGATTCGGGCGGTCCGGGTCATGAACAAGAGCGGAGACAGCGTGACCTGTGAATTCCATGTGCCGGACGAAGCTCGGGCGGACACCTCGGCGCCACCGGTTTTCACCGTTACCTCGAACAGTCAGCGGGTCGAGCGGGTGCCGGGTGATTATTCGCCAGACAAGCCCTTCGCGGAACTGACCTGTCGCGCCGCCAACCAGAGCGTCGGAAAGCCGATTGCGGTGCCGTCCAGCGAGCCGGACGCCACCCCCGAAGCACCTGCGGCACCAGGCACAGAGGATGGCGCGATGCGGTCGCGGGAAGGCTCCAGCCGCGACCGCTGAGTGGCCGTCGAACCGATTGTTCGAGCACGAGAAACGAACACGGAGATCGCGCCAGTTCGGGCACAGCCTGTTCGCAACCAGTCTGAGCTACGTGCTGCATTAGCCGGGCCGCGCGCCCCCGTTGAGATGCCACAAGTCCGTCGGGCAGCGGCGAGGGCCTATTGCGGATGCTCGGCGGCTGGCTGAATCTGTAGATCCGTTTACGTGCAACATCCATGCGGTCGGGTGGCTCGGCATGGCCGCCGTTACTCGCGGTCTTCCGTCTGCCCCTTGTGGATCACCTTCAGCCCTTCGCTGGCGGTTTTGGCCGGGCCGAACACCTCCGCGTAGCGCAGGGTCGCGTTGGCGTGCTCACGCATGATCGCCTCGGCCCGCGCGCCCTGTCCGTTGACCAGGGCATCGAACACCGCGTGGTGCTGCATATGGGCGAAGTTGAAGCGGCGATATTCGCGAGCCATGTCGTGCAGGTCGACCGCCAACGAGCTGACCGAGGCGAACGGCAAGTGGTCGTTACGCGACAGGGCGTCGGTGATGGCCGGATTGCCGCTGGCGGTGAGAATCAGCTGATGGAAGCGCATGTTCAGCTCGTGGTAGCCCTCTAGATCCTCCTCCACCACGTAGCCTTTTTCGAACAATCGGTCACCCTGGTCGAGGCATTCGCGTAGAGCCTGACGCACCTCGGCATCGATACCGCGCTCGGCAGCCTGACGCGCGGCCAAGCCCTCGAGCACACCGCGCACCTCGACCGCACCGGCGATTTCGACCGGGCTGACCGCGCGCACCGTGTAACCGCGCCCGGTGCTCTTGGCCAGCAATCCCTCCTGCTCCAGGGTACGGAAGGCAATGCGCACCGGCGTGCGGGATACCTCCAACAACTCCGCCGTGGGGATCTCTGCAATGCGCTCGCCCGCCGCCAACTCCCCGGAGGCAATCATCTTGCGCAGCGCGATCAAGACCCGCTGACCCGGCTTACTCATAGGGACTCCCGCTCCTCGACCTGACGGACGCCATCATAGCGCAGCCGAACTCCGGTCAAGCCAAGGGGCGAATAAAGCATCCGCCGAACATGCTCGGGCGACCTCGACTCGCTCGCTGGTCTGCTCATCGGACCCGCGCGGCTGCGTGTCCAGCGTGAACAAATAGAGCGGCTGAGAAATCAACAGCGCATCGCCGCGACCGCTGAATATCAGCTATCCAAACGGGCGGCCAGCGTGCCGAGGCGATCATTCCGGTCGCACTGGCGCGCCAATCGGAGTGAACTATTACCTCAGCGGCACAATCCCCTCTTATGCACATTCAGAGCAAACCTGGCGGGCCAGCGCATCTACGACGGCCCGCCAAATTGCCCAGCGATGAGGACGCCTTTGTGACCGTTATCACCCACAACACTCGCCACACGACACATAGCATCTCCCGGCACGTACCGAACCCACTGCATGCGACGCTTCTGGCCGGGACCGTTCCCCTGTTTCTCGGCGCCATGCTGAGTGACATCGCTTACTACCGCACCTATGAAATTCAGTGGAGCAATTTCTCGTCGTGGCTGATCGCCGGAGGCCTGGTTTTTTGCGGGCTGGCGATTCTGTTCGCGCTGGTCAATTTGGTCCGAGCGCATCATAAAAAGGGCCGGCCGCTGGTGTACCTGGTGCTGTTGCTTGTGACCTGGGTGCTGGGCTTCGTCAACGCGCTCGAGCATGCCAAGGACGCCTGGGCAGCGATGCCCGGAGGCCTGGTCCTGTCGGTAATCGTGACCCTGCTGGCCTGTGCGGCGACGTGGATCGGTTTCACCAACCTGCGTGATGGAGGTGAAGCATGAAATATGCGAGCCCACTAAGCGCCCTGACAGTCGCGTTGTTTCTGAGCGCATGCGGTGGCGAGGACCAGAGCGTTGCACAAACGCATGGCGCAGATCCCAAGCTTCCCGAGCCGCAGCGCGGCTTGTTGCCGAGCATGAAGATTGCTGAACCGTCGCCGTGGGGTGATCAGAAGCCGACGGTGCCGCAGGGCTATGCCGTCACCGCCATCGCGACTGACCTGAAGATCCCGCGTCAGACGCTCGTTCTGCCCAATGGCGACATTCTTGTGGCCGAAGGCAAGGGTGGCAACGCCGCCAAGCTCAAGCCGAAGGATGTGATCGCCGGCTATATCAAGGCCAAAGGCAATACCTCAGTCAAAGGTGGTGATCGCCTGACGTTGCTGCGTGATGGCGATGGCGACGGGGTGTACGAAACCCAGAACGTGTTCGCCGATAACCTCAACGCGCCGTACGGGCTGGCCTTCCACGACGGCAACCTGTATGTGGCGAATCAGGACGCACTGGTGCGCTTCGACTACCAGGACGGCCAGACCCAAGCCAGCGGCGAGCCCACCAAGGTCACCGACCTGCCGTCCGAGGTCAACCATCACTGGACCAAGGCGCTTACGGTCAGCCCGGATGGTCGCTTTCTGTACGTTGGCATCGGTTCCAACAGCAACATCACCGAGCGCGGGATGGAGGTTGAGATCGACCGAGCCATGGTATGGCAGATAGATGCGCAGACGGGCGCCCACAAGCCTTACGCAACTGGCCTGCGAAACCCGACAGCGCTGGCGATACAACCCGGTTCTGACCAGCTATGGGCAGTTGCGAACGAGCGGGACGAGCTGGGTGAGGATCTGGTGCCGGATTACCTCACTTCGGTACGCGAAGGCGGCTTCTATGGCTGGCCGTACAGTTACTGGGGGCAGAACGTCGACGACCGGGTGCGGCCACAGGATCCCGATAAGGTGGCATCCGCGATCAAGCCGGATTATGCGCTGGGTGCCCATGTCGCCGCGCTCGGCCTGGACTTTTCCATGCCATCGATGGGTGGGCAGTTCGCTGAAGGTGTGTTCGTTGGCGAGCACGGCAGCTGGAATCGAAAGAACCCATCTGGTTACAAAGTCGTCTTCGTGCCGTTCAGTAACGGAAAACCTTCCGGGGACCCGGTTGATTTCGTCACCGACTTCAGGACCGCCGAAGGTAAGACAAGGGGACGCCCCGTTGGGGTGACAGTGGACCCGAGCGGCGCGCTCATTGTCGCGGACGATCTCGCTAATACCGTGTGGCGGGTAACACGGACGCAGTGATGCGCGGGTAACTGACCAAGCGAAGCCGACGGCCTGACGGTCGTCAGCTGATACCGCGCCCAATGATCGCGGTTGGCAGGACGGCCGAATAGCGGCCCCCGCTGCGCGAGGGGACCGCAACCGCGTCCAGGGTTTACTGTTGCGTACCGCTTAGCTGGATATCCGCATGCTGCGCTCGATTCATCACGCTGCGATCATCTGTTCGGATTATTCCGTCTCGAAGCGCTTTTACACCGAGACGCTCGGCCTTGCCGTCATCGCTGAGCATTACCGGGAGACGCGCCAATCCTACAAACTCGACCTTGCCCTGCCGGATGGAGGTCAGATCGAGCTGTTCTCGTTTCCCGATGCCCCGCCCCGCCCGTCTCGTCCGGAAGCGCAAGGCTTGCGTCACCTGGCGTTTCTGGTCAATGACGTGGCGGCGTGCAAAGCCTCGCTCGAAGCCAAAGGCGTGGTCGTCGAGCCGATTCGGGTGGATGAATACACCGGGCAGCGATTCACCTTTTTTGCCGACCCTGACAACCTGCCGCTGGAACTGTATGAAGCGCTTCCGTGCGGCCAGCGTTGACGCTCCAAGCCCAGGTTTCGCTCGCTCGCTGCAACCGTAGCGCCTGAGGTGATTGCACTGGACCGATGGCCCTTCACCACAACGCCGCGGGCCGGCTGTTCCGAGCCTTGGACAATGACCTTTCTTCCGGACGCACGGAAAAATGTAGCGTGCGGATAGTCGGCGGTACCAATCGGGCACTGGAGCTACCGGGAGGGCTAGGAGGATTCTGCTTTTAAATCAAACGCGACATCACCGCCGCGGTTGCCATATCCAGCCGGCGCTATCACATCCGATCCAGAGGGCTCAGCACGGCCAAACCACCACGGTTGAGCACGTGCGTATAGATCATCGTTGTTTTTACGTCGGCGTGCCCCAGCAGTGCCTGCACGGTGCGAATGTCCTGCCCGCTCTCCAATAGGTGGGTGGCGAAACTATGTCGCAACGTATGTGGCGTCGCCAACTTGGCTATGCCGGACGCCATGACCGCGCGCTTGAAGGCCCGTTGCACGCGCTTCTCATCAAGATGATGTCGACGCACAGCGCCGCTACGCGGATCCACTGACAGCCCCGCTGCTGGGAATACGTACTGCCAGGCCCACTCCCATGGGGCGTTGGGATATTTACGCGACAGCGCGTCGGGCAAATAAACGTCTCCCCTGCCCTCGGCCAGCTCTTGATTATGAATCGCGCGAACGCGGGCAATTTGCTGTTTAAGCGGCGCAACCAGACTCGCAGGCAGAACCGTAACGCGATCCTTCTGGCCCTTGCCGTCACGAATAATGATTTCATTGCGAGCAAAATCGACGTCCTTGACCCTTAGTCGAACGCCCTCCATGAGGCGCATACCGCCGCCATATAGAAGCCGCGCAACAAGCCCGACTGCGCCATCCAGATGCTCCAACAGCTGATGCACCTCATCCATCGAAAGCACAACGGGTAATCGAGCCGGCTTTTTTGCCCGCACCACTTCACCCAGCCAGGGTAAATCTTGCTTAAGAACCTGCTTGTAGAGAAACAGTAACGCAGCCAATGCTTGGTTCTGCGTAGAAGCCGACACATCGCGGCGAACGGCGAGGTCGGAAAGAAAGGCTTCTACCTCTGGCGCGCCCATCTCGGCCGGGTGCCTGTATTGATGAAAGCGAACGTAGCGCTTGACCCACTCACAATAGACACGCTCAGTTCTGATCGAGTAATGTTTGAGCCTGATCTGCTCTCGCACCTGATCCAGTAAACGCGGCTTCCCATCCATGGTGTATAACTCCTTTATACATTCATCGTCCCTCGGAAACGCCCAGCCTAGACAAGGAGAGTCTCAATGACAAGGAATGTTATACACCAAGCCCGTTCGGCGTCTTATACACCAATTGGTGTCTAATTACAGTTGTACATCAAGGAGACATTAGTGAAGCGCATACTACGAAAAACGGCAGCGCATATTTCAATCACGTACAGTCACGGTAATTTTTCAAACAACCTAAATGGCACAGAATTTTTTTTACATGAGTCAGCAGAGGGAATTTTACTAACCGTCGATCTATCATCGAACCTTCGCGTGAGAAACAAAGAATCCAATTGCTATTCCGATGCAATTGAATTAGCCAGCGATCATTCGAAATTAGACATGCTTCAAATTGATGAGCAACAAATAATTGACGGGCTGATTTCCGCAAAAAAGAAAAACCCCAACACCCCTTGGTATTTTCAAATAAACCTAGGCGATAGAGGTTCATTCAAATATTTAGTTACGCCTACACTGTCAAATGGAAGCCTATTTTTTAACGTGTGTTGATGTACAACAATGCGCTCAAATCGTTCGCTTCGCTCACTGGGACCGGCTAAAGCCGGCCCCTTAGCTTAATCGTTAGGCGCAGCAGATGTCAGAATCCGAAGTGTCATCAGTAGCAAAGCGGCGTAAGGAATTGCGCGAAACCTATGGGTCTCTCTACGAAAAAGCTGAGGCTTTGCTTTTCAAACATGATCCCGCTGGTCTTGATTTCGGAGAAAATCTGGATGAGTACGACCCCGAAGTAGATGCAATCCTACCTCAGCTACATCTTTGCAGAAGCTCTTCAGAGGTTACGGCCATTATCCATAGAGAATTTGTCCGTTTATTTGATGAGCACATGGCTGGGCCACTGGAGGCATACAACGTAATCGGTGCTGACCTATGGATCCTCTGGCAAGAGTTCAAGGCAAGCTCCAGTGGAAATGCCTAACATGCGGTTCAAGACCGTTCGCTTCGCTCCCTCGGGACGGGCTAAAGCCCGCCCCTTAACCTGAACGTTAGGGAAAACACTAAATTGCATCGCGTACTCTCAATCCTACTTGTCGTATTGCCTTTCAGCGTCATGTCAGCGGAAAAACGCTGTGGCTGGCTAGAAAATCCCACGCCAGCAAACCTATGGTTAATTGATAGCGAATCTGAGTGGACGATATCAATACAAGGCAGAGGCTTTATCAACGAAGACTCAATGGAAAATATGCCAACCATTGACCAAAATGAATTTGTCCGCACGAATGGTTATTACGGCTTTTCATGCGTCTGCCTTAACGTCAAAACGAACAAAGAGAACTCAGAAATATTGGAGGTCTACAGTGGAGAGCAATTATTATTGAAGCAATGTTTGGAAGATCCGAACATTTACGACAAAATACCCCTACGCTGAACTCCCCTAACAAATGGTTCAAATCGTTCGCTTCGCTCACTGGGACGGGCTGAAGCCCGCCCCTTAACCAAACGTTAGGCGTCATTTCTTTTTAAGGCTCGTGCACACATGGAAGTTCGTCTCGCCGCCGCCAGTTCCGCTTTTTATACGCATCCGTTGCGCTTCCATTTAGCACGTCGCCTTTGTCCGCCTGCGCTCCGAGTTCGGGGACCAGAAGCATGCAACGGTGTGAATCAGTCATCACGTACTGGCTTGAAGCCTCGAAGCCATTCGGCCATTGTGCAGCATCAGCCAGCGAGGCCCGCTTTGCTCCGCTGCCTAACAAGCGGTTCAAGCCGCTCACTTCGTTCGCTGGGACGGGCTAAAGCCCGCCCCTTAACCAAACGTTATGTGTTTTCAGAATGTGGCGAAATGATACTCAAGATTTTAAGTGCGCTATTGGTCTTGCCCCAAGCTGGAGGGGTTGCGTTAATCACATTCATGTTGATTTACGCGACGCTTGTAAATACCAACGACATATTTGGGTTGTTGTTTTTCTCTACCCTTACAGTTTCTAATATTGCTAGTTATTTTGTCTTGTTGGTTTGTTTTGGTCGTCTTTTCAGTAAAAAGCGCAGGAAACTAAGCAAAACTGTTTTTGTTGGATCGTTATTCAATACCTCGTTTCAGTTTTTTGTGTCCCTTATTCTGATAAACATGGAATACGCAAAAAATTCGGGTGTGGCATTAATACTAATAAGTCCACTTTTAAGCTCTTGGTGGGTCTTTAATTCATATGCTCTTTCAAAAGCAATAAAATAATCTTGGGCCAATTAACGTGCAGCACATAACAGGTCGTTCAAGCCGACAGCCCTACGCTCCGCAAACGGTTGTGCATGCGCTACGCGCATTATTGCACAACCATTCGCTCCGCTACGGTCTGCGGCTTAACTCCAGTGTTAGAGGTTATCGTCTGATGCCGTGCGAAAAGTGCTCCGATCTTTGTGTTCGCTACCCGATTCGGCAGCCAAACGACTTACTCAAAGCAATTAAAATCGCCAAGCAAAACCTAGAAGACGGCACAATTATCGAACTGCCAGACCTCGAGTCTATAAATCAATATTCTTTTTCAGCCGTTGCATCAGGCGAAGCATGGGGCGACATTGTTGAATATAATTTTTATTGTTCAAATTGCAGCGAGCAATTTCGCCTACACGCCGAGACATATCACGGCAGCGGCGGTTACTGGGAGCCTAAAAATAAGTCATCCGTGCGCGAGAACTTCTAACTACTGGTTCAAGTCGCTCGCTTCGCTCACTAGGGACGGGCTAAAGCCCGCCCCTTAACCAAACGTTAGGCGTCATTTCTTTTTTGGCACTTGCAAAGTATGAAAGTTGTTTTATCTTCCGGCGCTTCAATCACCACTCTGCAAGTTTTGCGCAGCACTAAAGTGCGCCGTGTTGTCCGTGCCGGCTCGCGCTCGAACTTCGCCCAGGCTGGCGCACTGGCACCGTGCACAGGTGTGAACCTGTCACCTATTTCGGGCTTGATGGTTTTTTCGGGTTCGGCCACTGTGGGGTATTCATCAACGAAGCCCGCTTTGCCCCGCTGCCTAACAAGCGGTTCAAGTCGCTCACTTCGTTCGCTGGGACCGGCTAAAGCCGGCCCCTTAACCAAACGTTAGGCGTCATTTCTTTTAAGGCTCGTGCATACATGGAAGTTTGTTTCTCCGCCGCCCGTTTCTCTTTCAATACGCATCCGTCGCAGTGCCCGCTAGCGCGTCGTTTTTGCGCGCTTTGGCTCCGACTCTGGCCACCAGAAGCATGCAGCGGTGTGAATCAGTCAGCACGTACTGGTTTGAACGTTCGAATCCACTCAGCCATTTGCGGTATCAGCCAGCGAGGCCCGCTATGCTCCGCTGCCTAACAAGCGGTTCAAGCCGCTCACTCCGTTCGCTGGGACGGGCTAAAGCCCGCCCCTTAACCAAACGTTAGGTTCGCAAAGGAATCCGCATGGAAGCTGAGCAAATAATCAAACTTATTGAAATATTGGCATGGCCGATAACAGTGCTAGCCATTGCCTCTGCATTAAGACCCCCGATTCTAAAGCTAATTGCACGAATTAACGCTGTTGAAGCAGGAGGAGTCAGAGCTGAGTTTGGCGCCGAGCTAATAGAGGCGCGCCTAATAACTGAAGAAAGCGAATTTATAAATGAGCCAAATACTTTAGACTCCAAAGGAATCCAACTACAGCGTCTAGCTGAACTTTCACCTAATGGCGCAGTTGTAGATGCCTGGCGTGAAGTTGAGCTTGCAACAATATCCGCAGCACTGCATAGCGGTTTAGCCGTTAGAGGGGCCAAAGGTCGAGTATCTGGGAACGCAGCAGTTAGAGAAATGCAAACGCAAGGGATAATAAGCCAATCCACCTACGAGCTTTATGCAAAGCTTAAAGACCTCAGAAACAAAGCTGCGCATAGCTCAGAAATAATCGAAAGTTCCGATGCAAAAGAATATTCTTTAGCCGCACTGGAATTGGCCTCTAAATTTAGAGAAATACACAGCAAACCTAACTAGCGGTTCAAATCGTTCGCTTCGCTCACTAGGACGGGCTAAAGCCCGCCCCTTAACCAAACGTTAGCGGTATTCAAATGACATCTACGCTAGCCGTACTTATTTCGATAGTCACAGGACTTGTAGGCGCCCTGATAGGGCATTATTTATCTGAGCGAAAAAGCCGCAATGATGAGCTGGCAAACTTGAGATTGGAGTCATACAAAGACTTTATTAATGCGACATCTGTTTTGTTCTCGGCACGGCGTTCCGGTCGCACTCAAGATGAAATTGGAGAGCTCGGTGCGCTGAACGACGCAAAAACCAGAATTTGTATTTGCGCCAGTCCAGAGGTTGTTGAGTGCCTAGAGAAATTCTGGCTTCAAGGCGGCACGCTAGAAAAAGAACAGGAAATTTTAGCGTTCACACGCCTGTGCAGAGCAATGCGTGAAAGCTTAGGCCGCGAGAAACTACCATTTGAAATTAAGCTGTCAGATATTTTGTTTAGGCTTGAACCTTCAACATATTCATTCAAAGCATCGCGTGAAAACCGCTAACAAATGGTCCAAGTCGTTCGCTTCGCTCACTGGGACCGGCTAAAGCCGACCCCTTAACCAAACGTTAGATACCTTATGAACGCTTACCAACACTTTCAACACAGCGTTTCTGCAGCTCAAGAGCTGACAGATATGTACAAAGAACTGCGAGGTCACCGCCAGCTTGGTCAAAGAGGGAGGCTGACTCCACAAAACGAAGACTTATTATGGCTGCCACGCTCAGCTGTAGTCACCTCACTTTCGGCTTTAGACGCGTACGTCCATGCCGTATTAAAAGAACAAATCCCCCAAGCGCTACGCATGGATTCTATTCCACCGTCTCTATGTGACGCGATGGCCAGTATTATCCCCATAAAGAGTGGAGCAAACTTCAGAGAGGCAATCCCGATAATATCGGCAGCTAATATTTACCTAGAGCTATCTGAGAGGCTGAATGAAAAGACACTTTCATTTTTATCCTATCAAGCTCCTGAAAAAATAATTGCAGGGTACGATCTAATTGGTCATCAAAATGTTTTTGAATCCGTGTCTCAAATATGGTCTGGGCCTAACACTAGTGCTTCAGATCTAAAGCGTATTCTTGCTAACTATGTAAAACGCAGAAATCAAATAGCCCACGAAGGCGATAGAGAGGCCAATGGAGCAATTCGTCATATGCAGCCTGCATATGCTAACAAGTGCTCTGAGTTCATTGAAAACTTGGTATCCAAGCTGAACCGAGTCGTCTACGGTATCTAACAATGCGCTCAAATCGTTCGCTTCGCTCACTGGGACGGGCTAAAGCCCGCCCCTTAGCTTAATCGTTAGGCCAAAGGGAGTGGTATGAAAGATTTACTTTCGCAAATCCAAGCAGCAGTGAACGGACATGCGTACTATCTCGCGCTATATGCCAGCCTCACGATCCCTGATATCTGCGGCGCAATGGAGTCAGATGACGGCCAGGCTAATAAGGCAAAGTACATTGCATGGTTTGATAAATACGTTGCCCCAAAGTATTTCGCTTGTGGTCGGGCAACCCTGACCGGCGAAGCATGCTATTTCTATCGGTGTGCGGTTTTACATCAGGGCCGAGCACAACATCCAAAGCTTGGGTTCCGCCGTATTCTGTTCGTCGAGCCTGGGCAAACCTCCAATGTTTTCCATAACAATGTGCTCAATGATGCCCTGAACATTGATGCAGCTATTTTCTGTGGAGATATATTGGCTGGCGCAACAGATTGGCTGCAGGCCGTAGAAAGCTCGGATAATTACAAGAAGAATTTCCCGCTTTTTATGCAGCGATATCCTGCCGGGCTTCCTCCGTATATCGTGGGGGTTCCCGTAATTAGCTAAGCAGCCTAACAAGTGGTTCAAGCCGTTCGCTTCGCTCACTCGGGACCGGCTAAAGCCGGCCCCTTAACCAAACGTTAGGCGTCATTTCTTTTAAGGCTCGTGCATACATGGAAGTTTGTTTCTCCGCCGCCCGTTTCTCTTTCAATACGCATCCGTCGCAGTGCCCGCTAGCGCGTCGTTTTTGCGCGCTTTGGCTCCGACTCTGGCCACCAGAAGCATGCAGCGGTGTGAATCAGTCAGCACGTACTGGTTTGAACGTTCGAATCCACTCAGCCATTTGCGGTATCAGCCAGCGAGGCCCGCTATGCTCCGCTGCCTAACAAGCGGTTCAAGCCGCTCACTCCGTTCGCTGGGACGGGCTAAAGCCCGCCCCTTAACCAAACGTTAGGTGCCCTATGAGCATTCTTGTTGAAAATGGCCACGGCGAGAATTCCGATGAGATTGTTAAAGAGATCATTGGAATGGGGCTCTTCCCGCACGAATGTTGTGAAAACGAGATACCGTTAGGCGTGTGCATTTATAATGCTGATCTTCACTTTTTCGTAATTAGCGGTGAATTGGAGATTGAGGCTGATGGGTTTCCAATTTCTGCGCACTCTGGGGCTTATGTTCATATATCAGCTGGAACGGCGCATCAGCTAATACCCTATGAAAACGCTCGCATTTATGTCGGTGGGTATACTAAACATAAAGCTGCGTCCATGAGCGCTTACGTATCGGATGCCTAATGCAAAATCTTGATCTGAACTAAAACCGCTTGTCTGTTAGCGGTCTAACTAGCGGTTCAAGTCGTTCGCTTCGCTCACTGGGACGGGCTAAAGCCCGCCCCTTTACCAAACGTTAGGTAACGCATGGACACCATAGTTATCGACTGCCAAAAGGTCGGCGATGAAGAGGGTTTCTGGCAGCTCTACCTCGAAACAGTGCGCCCTGAAGGCGCGGTTTTCTTTGGTAGAAATATGGCTGCTTTCTGGGATGCAATCTCGGCAGGTGGGCCAGGTTGGCCTGGCGATGTGGAGTTGCTTTTTATCCACGCCGAGGCTCTTACCTCTATAGAAGATGGTAATTTCCTTCGTCGTCTACAAGAAATACAGGAACAGTCACCACAAGTACGAGTAGCACTGAGTGACGTCACCTAACAATGCGCTCAAAGCGCTCACTTCGTTCGCTGGGACGGCGTTCCGCCGCCCCTTAGCTTAATCGTTAGAGCGCTTATGTGGAAAATCGCGAGTGATAAACAACTAGCTTCGTATTTTGAGGGCGCGAACATCTGGCGCACGCGCTGGAAAAATTTATCTGAGGTGGTGAGCGTGCCGTCGCATGATGGCAGGGTTGTCGAGCTCCAGATATGGTCTGCTGAGATTGGGCAAAGAGATAAATTGTTCGCGGCTTCAGAGGTATCAAATGGAGTGTGGGTGTTTGCTTTGCCCCCGCTCTAACAAGTGGTTCAAGCCGTTCGCTGCGCTCACTGGGACGGGCTAAAGCCCGCCCCTTAACCAAACGTTAGAAGCGGCTGCAAATTTGGCGGTTTAAATATGCAAGGAAGCATCCAATATGTTCAGGCCACAAAATCGCAATATCGAAGCCTGTCTTTTCCTTTTGCAAAACGGGCTGAGTTCTATCCGTTTCGGCACGCAAAATGACTGACTGTCGTTCTCTTTTTGCTAGGCACTCACGGCCCTTCATCGGCACAAAAGGCTTGGCCCGCAAGGCTTTGCCATGCCGGCAAACGTTTGCATGCTCGTTGCCCACCATTTCGGTTCGGCTTGAGGTAAAGTCAGCGTCGCCTGTAAATTTGATGTCCGACTTGCCACCGCGTCTAACTATAAGTTCAAGTCGTTCGCTTCGCTCACTAGGACGGGCTAAAGCCCGCCCCTTAACTTAACGTTAGACAAAAACGGAGTAATTCCGTGATTACACTCTGGGCAGTACTGGGAACTATGGCGGCAGGCTGGCTTCTAGCCACAACCGTCCGAGGAGCTGATGGTAAAGCGCTCTATTTTGTCGCGGGGATTACCGGGTATCCCATAGCTTGTGTAGGGCTTGGCTTATTACTGGGTATAAGCGGAGTAAAAATTATGGCTTTCGGCTTCATCGCTCTCGTAGGTATGGCTATATATGTAATGCTTCGTCCAGATGATTCAAGCGCAACCGAAGGCTGAATGCGTCTAACAAGCCGCTGGAATCGCTCACTCCGTTCGCTTGGACCGGCTAAGCCGGCCCCTTATCTTAATCGTTAGGCAAAATGGCTCGAACAACAAAATCGCATTAGCGCGCGAGCAGTTAGAGGACGGAATCGGCCTGTTTCTGAGTGGCCGATATATCTCTGCACTCACACTACT